>NZ_JAWXVZ010000006.1:0-76088 GCF_033843645.1 Nesiotobacter zosterae
CTCTCGAGACTGACCATCTCAAAAGCGGTCTGCTGGGGGGAGGGTTTCTTCAACATACCCCATTGAATCAAAAGTCCCCGCATAAAGCGAGGACTTTCAATCACTTTGTCAGCAGTCTGAGGCCGCCCCCGGGCGGCCTTTTTTATGGTGAGGCCGTTTTGGCTTGAGAAACCCTTGCGGTTCTGCATGCTGGAGCGCGGGTTTGAGTTTGGCGCATTTGGTGCAAGTTGAAGAGAAGGTGGTTTTGCTATGAAGTCAGTTCTTGGAATTGTTGGTGGCTCTGGGCTTTACGATTTGCCGGGCTTTGAAAACAGCAGCTGGGAAACCATCGAGAGCCCTTGGGGGGAGCCGTCTGACGCGCTGCGCATTGGCGAGATTGAAGGGCTGAAGGTTGTGTTCTTGCCGCGCCATGGCCGCGGGCACGTTTATGCTCCGAGTGACATCAACTACCGCGCCAACATCGATGTCTTGAAGCGTGCAGGCGTGACGGATCTGGTTTCGGTATCGGCTTGTGGTTCGCTCAAAGAAGACTATGCGCCGGGCACGTTTGTTCTGGTCGATCAGTTCATTGACCGCACTTTCGCGCGCCCGAAGAGCTTCTTTGGCAAGGGGTGTGTGGCTCATGTTTCCGTGGCCGAGCCGGTGTCGCCAAAGCTCCTCGACCTCGTAGAGCAGAGCTGCAAGGACGAAGCGCTTACCTACAGTCGCGGTGGAACCTATCTGGCGATGGAAGGGCCGCAGTTTTCTTCCATGGCGGAAAGCCACCTTTACCGTCAATGGGGCTGCGACGTGATTGGCATGACCAACATGCCGGAGGCGAAGCTCGCCCGTGAAGCGGAGATGAGCTACTGCACCGTTGCCATGGTAACCGACTACGACAGTTGGCATCCGGGTCATGGGTCGGTGGACATTGCCGACATCATTCGCGTTCTGAAAGAAAACGTCGCCCATGCACAGCGGCTGGTGTTGAACCTTGCCAAGCGTTTTCCGCGTGACCACGAGCCATGTCCCATCGGATCCAACAGTGCGCTGGAATATGCCATCATGACGGCACCTGAAAAGCGTGACCCTGAGCTGATCGCCAAACTGGACGCCGTGGCGGGGCGTGTACTGAGCAGGGCATAGGTTGCAGGCGCCGTGGACTTGCATCCGCTTCCATGGCATCGTGAGGTTATGAGAACCAACTTTCAGATTTCTGGCGCGCGGCGTCTGTTGCGAATTATCAGCCCGGCCTGAACTGCCGGGCCGGGGTTATTTGCATCTGATTGTTAAATGCGCGTTCTGCGCTTTCCAAAGGGTTTTCTCATGTCACAAGACAAGCCTGTTCTGCACCTGATGTGCGGCAAGGTCGCTTCCGGCAAATCTACGCTTACTGCAAAGCTTGGCGAACTACCGAATACGGTTGTCCTCGCCGAAGATGAATGGCTTGCGGGCCTTTATGGAGACCAGATGGTCTCAATCTCCGACTTCGTGCGCTGTTCTGCGAAGCTGGAGGCGGTGATTGGTCCGCACATCGTTGCCTTGTTGAGGGCAGGTGTTTCAGTGGTGTTGGATTTCCACGCCAACACGGTCGAACGGCGGCGCTGGATGCGCTCCATTGTGGAGGCGTCTGACGCCGAGCATCGGCTTCACTATCTGGATGTGCCTGATGAGGTGTGCAAGGCGCGCCTCCGAGCGCGCAACGCCATGGGGGAGCATCCCTTTGCGGCGAGCGATGAACAGTTCGAACAGCTTTCGCGGCATTTCGTTGTGCCGAGCCCGGAGGAGGGGCTTGATGTTGTGGTTCACCGCTTCAACGGTGAGTGGTCGCCCATTGAAGCTGACTGACGCAGCTCATAATGTGCCGCGGGTTCCATGTGCTACCGATGATGCGACCTTGGTCTAAAGGTCGGCGTGGTGTAGATTGGCCCGCTATTTCGGAATCAACGGAGAGCGCGCGCTCTCCGTCAACATAGAGCAGGACCGTGTCTGAGAACTCAATTCGTGAAGAACTGATTGAATCCATTCGTACCATTCCAGACTACCCTTCAAAGGGCATTCTGTTTCGGGACATCACGACGCTCCTTAAAAACGCGCGTGCGTTCCGCAGAGCTGTAGACGCCCTTGTGCAGCCTTATGCGGGCTCCAAGGTGGACCAGATCGCGGGCATTGAAGCACGTGGGTTCATTCTGGGCGGTGCGGTTGCTCACCAGCTTTCTGCTGGGTTTGTGCCTGTGCGCAAGAAGGGCAAGCTGCCGTGTGAAACCGTGGAACAAGAGTATGAGCTGGAATATGGCTCCGATGTCATTGAGATGCATCTTGATGCAATCAAGCCGGGTGATCAGGTGCTCTTGGTCGACGACCTCATTGCAACCGGTGGTACTGCTGAAGCAGCGGTTTCCCTGTTGCGTAAGGCGGGGGCGGAAATTGTCGCTGCGTGCTTTATAATCGATTTGCCAGATCTGGGTGGACGTGCCAAACTTGAAGCCATGAACGTACCTGTGCGTACATTGGTGGAGTTTCCAGGGCATTGACTTCTTTGAGTTCTGAGGACATTCCGAGTTTCTCGGGAGCATTTGAGAACCAATTTGAACTGCTACTGAAATGGCGGCGCGACGTTCGCCATTTTTTGCCCGATCCCGTTTCCAGAGACGATCTCGATCACCTACTTCAGGTTGCTGACCTTGCTCCTTCTGTTGGGAACAGTCAGCCTTGGCGCTTTGTGGTTGTGGAGACGCCTGAGGTGCGAAGCGCGGTCTATGAGAGTTTCAAAAAGGCCAACGGCGAAGCCTTGGCGGGCTACAAGGGCGACAAAGCCAAGACCTATGCCACGTTGAAACTCTCGGGCATTGAGATCGCCCCCGTCCAGCTGGCGGTGTTTTGCGAGCAGGACCCTGTGCAAGGGGCCGGACTTGGTCGCCAGACCATGCCCGAAACACTGAATTACTCTGTAGTTTCAGCAATCTATAATTTATGGCTGGCAGCGCGTATACGTGGGATCGGCGTTGGTTGGGTCTCTATCCTTGACCCTCAGGCCATAACGAAAGCTATGGGGGCCCCAGACAGTTGGTGTCTTGTGGCCTACTTGTGCATCGGATACCCGGTTCAGGAAACAGATACGCCTGAACTGGAGACATTGGGGTGGCAGAAGCGAACCTCACTTGAGACACGGATCTTTTCGGACAAGGAACTGCGCCGAAAGGATTGAGTTTAGGAAGGACATATGGATGGCGGTTGTTATCAGACCGATTGAAGAGCAGGACCGCGATCTTGTGGTTGACCTGCTGGTACGGCGCTGGACAAGCCCTGACATCCTGATTGAAGGCGAAATGATCGACGCCTCCCGGCTGCCTGGTTATCTGGCGCTGGAAGATGGGCGTTTGGTCGGCCTCGTGACGCTGATCAAGCGGGACGCGGAGTGGGAGATTCTCACGCTTGATTCGCTCCAGCGCTGGGGTGGCGTCGGTACAATGCTGCTGGATGCAGTGGTTGACAGCGCACTTGCGGAAAATATCCCCCGTCTAATGGTACGTACCTCCAACGACAATCTGGACGCTTTCCGCTTCTACCAACGTAGAGGTTTCCGGCTTGAACGCGTTGTGCAGGGCGCAATTGACGAAGAGCGCAAGCAAAAACCTGAGATCCCCGTAACCGGACTTCATGGTATACCAATCCGCGATGAAGTTGTATTTGGTCGACCTCTTTAAAATTTAATCTACTTGTCGTAAGGGTAGGTTAATTGAACGTTGTTTAATTTGGGCTGGGGTTGGGATCAGCTCGGGGGATCAATGACACCAAAGGTTCTGGAGGAGCTGGTCAAGAGTCACCGTACCATTCGTGTGGTTACGGCGCAGGAGATTCTTGGCCTGAGCGAGCCCGTCTTTTCCAAGTTGATAGACGAAGCCGTCCGCCGGAAAACTGTGCGTGTCAGTGACGACAAGCTCATTTCCCAAATTCCGCAGGCCGAAGAAAACATCGGCGTGCGCATGCACAATCGCTTTCGCGAGAAAGACGCGATAGGGAAGCTTGCAGCGCAGCAGGTTGGCGCGAACAGTCATTTACTTATCGAAAGCGGAAGCACGCCTGCCTACTTCGTCAAGCATCTGAACTTCCAAGACAACATCAGCATCTCCACCACCAGCCCGCTTATTGCCCAAAGTATTGTGGTGCAAAAGCACTATATCGAGGTGGAGGTGATTTCGGGAAGCCTGACGCCCGGAAACTCAAACCTGCACGGGCCGGAAGCGATCAACCGGATTGAGCAGATCGACGCAGATTGGTCGATCATCAGTCCGGTGAGCCTGAACGCAGAGCAGGGGCTCGCCTACTACTTTCGGGAGGATATCCTTGTTTGTGAAGCGATGCAGCGAAACGGCAAGAAGACAATGGTGATTGCGGATAGCTACAAGTTCGGTGTGCCAAGTAGGTTTTCTTCGAATGTGCCGATGGAGATAGACTTGCTTGTGACGGATGCAGGTTCTCCTGCCGAACTGGATGCCGTTTGCAAGGTCTTGAAGCCAAAAGAAGTGCTGCTTGCGGATCCGGAAACCGAGGAGCGCAGTGAGCTGACGCTTCTGGATACATAGTTTATTAGGGTAGATACACTAGGATTTTTACCCAGCATATTTTTTAGTTTTGCGTCTCGGGGTGGGGTGACTGGTCAGAATGGTTAGCGAGCTAATGGTCGATGTGCTGGCCAACCTGGTCAAGCGATACAGGCGCATCGAACTCAAGACAGTCTGCGAGATACTGAATATTGATCCGTCGAGTGTGGGTGAGATTGCAAACTCTCTCGCCTTGAGAGAACATTTTGACCTTTATGACGACACGCTGTTCTATCTGGCACCGCGTGAAGAGGATCGCTATTCCGTCCGCCTCCGCAGTCACTACACCGAGAAGTTTGCGATTGGACAGCTGGCTGCGACCCTGTTCCGTCCTGGCGATCATCTGATGATTGAGGCCGGGAGCACCATGACCATCTTTACGCAGAACATTACGGACGTTCCGGGGCTGCGCATTTCGACCAACAACTATGCAGTTGCCTCACATATGGTGAGCTCCAACTCGACTTGTCAGGTGCGTATTATCGGTGGTCATTTGAAGGCCGATGGCGGCGGCTGTATGGGCGAACTGGCTGAGGCGAATGTGCGTGCCACACCGGCAGACTGGGCCATTATCTCGCCGGTGGGGGTCTCCGCTGAGGGGGAGATCATGTACTACGATGCGCAGGAGGCCTCCTTTGCCCGCGCCATGTCTCAGAGCTGCACCAAGACCGTTGTGCTGTGTGACTCCAGCAAGGTTGGGGTGCCCAGTCGGCATACGGCCATCGAGCCGCAGGACGTGGACTACTTCATTACCGACAGCTATTTGAAACCACTGTCTCAGGCGCGGCTGATGCGCTCGGGCCTGCGGGCATTGCGCATTGCCCAAGTGGAGGTAGAGACTGCCAGCGAAATCGTTATGCTGGACGTCTAGGCGATGCCTTGCCGCGCCCATCAATGAGCGGACAAGAAAAAAGGCGCCTTCGAAGGGCGCCCTTTTTACATCCAGATCACGCTCGACCTCTGGTGGAGGTCTGTGGCTTTGGTGCTACGTGTTGAACTTGAACAGCATCACATCGCCATCCTGAACCACGTACTCTTTGCCTTCGTCTCTGGCCTTGCCAGCATCCTTTGCGCCGACTTCACCGTTCAGTTCGATGTAGTCCGGATAGGCGATGGTCTGGGCGCGAATGAAACCACGCTCGAAGTCGGTGTGGATCACGCCAGCGGCCTGAGGAGCTTTGGTGCCCTTCACGATGGTCCACGCACGGGTTTCCTTTGGACCGGCAGTGAAATAGGTGATGAGGCCGAGAAGGTCGTAGCCTGCGCGGATCAGGCGATCCAGACCAGGTTCTTCGAGGCCCATGTCGGACATGTATTCACGCTGTTCTTCGTCTTCCAGCTGAGCGATTTCCGCTTCGATGGCAGCTGAGATAACAACGGAAGCGGCACCCATTTCTGCGGCCATTTCCTCAACGCGCTTGGACAGGGCATTGCCTTCTGAGGCGCTCTCTTCTTCCACGTTACAAACGTAGAGAACCGGTTTGGAGGTCAGGAGGTTGAGCATCTTCACCTGACGGATCTCTTCAGGGTCGGTCAGGCCCAATGCGCGCACAGGCTTGCCGTCCTGCAAGATGGCCAGTGCCTGCTCCATGATGGGCAGTGCCAACTTGGCATCCTTGTCGCCGCTCTGTGCCTTTTTCTTTAAGGGCGCAATGCGCTTTTCAAGGCTCTCCATGTCTGCGACCATGAGCTCCGTTTCCACGGTCTCAGCGTCAGCGATTGGATCGATCTTGCCATCCACGTGGGTGATGTCGTCGTCTTCAAAGCAACGCAGAACGTGTGCGATGGCGTCAACTTCACGGATGTTGGCGAGGAACTGGTTGCCAAGACCTTCGCCCTTGGACGCGCCACGGACGAGGCCAGCGATGTCCACGAAGGTGAGGCGGGTCGGAATGATTTCCTTAGAGCCTGCGATCGCAGCAATCTTGTCCTGACGTGGATCAGGCACTGCAACATCGCCGGTGTTCGGCTCGATGGTGCAGAATGGGTAGTTGGCTGCCTGAGCCGCAGCGGTCTTGGTAAGCGCATTGAAGAGCGTTGACTTGCCTACGTTAGGCAGGCCGACAATGCCGCACTGAAAGCCCATTAGTCTTGTCCTTTCGATCCGAAAAGCCGCTCCAGCCCTGCGGCGAGCGGTCCTTTTTTGGCAGCAGGCGCAGCGGCCTCGCTACCAGAAACTTTTGTTTTGGGGTCTGCCTTGGCCTTGTCGGCAGAGCGCTCTGCCGCAGCATCCCGCGAAGACTGCTTCTTGTATGGCTTGCCGGTGTTCTCGCCGCGGGTGTCCAGTGTGACCTTGTTGGAGAACTGGCTGTCTTGTCCTTTGGCAAGGAGCGGCGCATTGCGCGCAATGGCCTCGAGGAGCGGCTCAAGCCATTCCTGATCGGACTTGGAGAAATCGCCCAGAACCCAATGGACGACGCGGTCCTTGTGGCCTGGATGACCAATGCCAAGCCGCAGACGGCGATAAGCGTCAGTGAGATGCGCGGTGATGGAACGCAGACCATTATGTCCGCCATGCCCGCCGCCTGCCTTCATGCGGAACTTGCCGGGGGGCAGGTCGAGTTCGTCATAAAGAACGATGATGTCTTCCGGGGCGATCTTGTAGAAACGAGCCGCCTCGCCAACGGCGCGACCGGACTCGTTCATATAGGTCGTGGGCTTCATCAGGAGGACTTTTTCGCCTTCCAGATTGCCTTCCGAGACCTGCGCCTGAAAGCGGGACTTCCATGGCGTGAATGAGCTATGGCGGCGATGAATTTCATCTGCCGCCATGAACCCGATATTGTGCCGGTTTTTTTCGTACTTAGGACCCGGATTACCCAGGCCGACAAGCAGCTTCATCTGGTTCACTCCAGTCCTGACGAGAAAACCTTAAGCGTCGCCTGCTTCGCCTTCTGCACCTTCTTCGCCTTCGTCAGCTTCCTTCAGGCCAGCTGGTGCAGCGATAGTGGAGATGGTGAAGTCACGGTCGGTGATGGTTGGTTCGCAATCCTTAGGCAGCTTGACAGCAGAGATGTGCTGAGAAGAGCCGAGGTCTGCGTCTGCCAGGTCAACTTCGATCGCTTCTGGGATCGCGTTGGCTGGAACAACCATTTCAACGGTGTGACGAACGATGTTCAGAACGCCGCCGCGCTTGATGCCTGGGCAGGTTTCTTCGTTCAGGAAGCGAACTGGAATTTCAACTGTCAGCTTCGCATCGGCAGCAACGCGCATGAAGTCGATGTGTACGAGGAAGTCACGTACAGGCTCCAGCTGGAAGTCCTTCGCGATGACAGAAACTTTTTCGCCGTTCAGATCAACGGTACCAATCTGAGAGAGGAAACCGCCCTTCTCGATGGTAATCATTGTTTCCTTGTAAGGAAGCTCGATGGAAACGGCTGGCTTTTTGTCGCCATAGATCACTGCAGGAACAAGGCCTGCGCGACGAGATGCACGAGCGGCCCCCTTGCCAACCCGTTCACGCACCGTTGCTTTCAGCTCATAGCTGCTCGCCATGGTGGTTACTCCTAATTTTGATATAAAAGAAGGCCGCGGAAGGGGTGAAAAAACCTCTCCGTACACGGCCCGGCTTGCGTGCCTCCTCCAAGGGTGTCGACACGCGTGGCTCGTATAGCGGATGCGGGGGCAAAGAGCAAGTGGCATGCCCGTCCAGAGCGGCTAAAGGCGCATTTCTTTCCCATCGGCTCTCTTGGTAATGTCGCATGATGACACTTGCCCGCTGCGGCAAGGGACACGGGCGCCGAAAATCATTGCAAAATCAGAGGTGGAACAGGCGCCCCTTTGGAGGGGAACTGTGGCAGAACTGGACTTGATGAACATCCTCGGCTTTGCCGCCGGATTGTTGGCGACGGGTGTTATTGCGGGCATTGTGGCCGGGCTGTTGGGGGTCGGCGGTGGGATCGTGATCGTGCCCGTCCTCTACTACATGTTTACCGCATTGCAGGTGGATCCATCGGTTATCATGCATGTGGCCGTGGGAACATCGCTTGCGACAATCATCGCAACGGGCACTTCCTCGGCTCGGGCACACTACAGGCGTGGCGGTGTCGATATGGACCTGTTGAAGCGATGGGGTGCTCCGATCGCCGTCGGCGTGGTCGCGGGCTCCGTGGTATCAGGGCTTGTCAGCGGTGCTGTCCTGACGGCGGTCTTTGGCGTTGTCGCGCTTTTGGTGGCCTTCAACATGGCCTTCAGGCAGAACGCGGCCTCGCTTGCCGATGGTCTTCCGGGGACGCCGGTCAAGGAACTGCTGGGATTTGTGATCGGCGGGTTCTCGGTGATGATGGGGATTGGCGGCGGGACGCTCTCGGTTCCCATTCTCACCTTGTACTCATACCCCATTCGCAAGGCAGTGGGCACGGCCTCTGCAATCGGCCTCATCATCGCCATTCCGGGGACACTGGCCGCCATCTACTTCGGCATGGGGGTGCCCGGACGACCGCCATTCTCTCTGGGCTATGTGAACCTGATTGGCCTCGGTCTCATCATTCCCGCATCCACGTTATCCGCGCCGCTTGGAGCGAAACTGGCGCACACAATCCCGCCAAAGCTTTTAAAGGCGTTGTTTGCCATGTTCCTCGCCTTTACCGGCGGCAAGATGCTGTGGGACGTATTCCTCTAGCCCTGACAACAAAAAAGCCAGAGGCGGGGAGCGCCACTGGCTTTTGATCGTTCTTCTGTAACCGGTTCTTAGATGAACAGGCTGGAAACAGACTTTTCCTGAGCCGTGCGGTTGATTGCTTCACCGATCAGCGGCGCGATCGAGATCGTGCGGATGTTTGGTGAGGCTGTGATCGCTGCGGTTGGCTCGATGGAGTTGGTGATGACCAGTTCCTTGAGCTTGGAAGCGGATACGCGTGCCACTGCGCCGCCGGACAGAACACCATGGGTGATGTATGCCGTGACTGACTTCGCGCCATGGTTCAACAGGGCTTCAGCCGCGTTGCACAGCGTGCCGCCAGAATCAACAATGTCGTCCACGAGGATACAGTCGTAGCCCTGAACATCACCAATGATGTTCATGACTTCGGATTCGCCAGGCTTGTCGCGGCGCTTGTCGACGATGGAAAGAGGCGCTTCGATGCGCTTTGCCAGCGCGCGTGCACGAACAACGCCGCCCACATCTGGTGAGACGACCATGACATTGTCCGTGGAGTAACGCTCCTTGATGTCGCGCGTCATGACTGGCGCAGCGTAGAGGTTGTCCGTTGGAATGTCGAAGAAACCCTGAATCTGACCGGCGTGTAGGTCCATGGTCAGAACACGGTCCGCGCCCGCGTTGGTCACGAGGTTTGCGACCAGTTTTGCGGAGATTGGTGTGCGAGGACCAGCTTTACGATCCTGTCGGGCATAACCGAAATATGGAATCACTGCTGTGATGCGGCGCGCGGAAGAGCGGCGCAGCGCATCGATCAGGATCAGGAGTTCCATAAGGTGGTCGTTGGCTGGATAGCTGGTGGATTGCAGGACGAAGACATCCTCGCCGCGCACGTTCTCCTGAATCTCAACATAGATCTCCTGATCGGCAAAGCGGCGAACCTGCGCCTTTGCCATAGGAACATCCAGATATTTTGAGATTTCTTCAGCCAGCGCGCGATTTGAGTTACCCGCGACGATTTTCATGACCCGCAAGTCCTTCTTGGGCTGTGACATGGGCAGTCGCTGTGGTGCGACAGGCCCCGCTGTAATTCAACAGATGGCATGTGCCGGATTTCAACGTCAGCATCTGCTGCTGTCGTTGCGCGCCTTTTAGCAATCAGATGTCATGCCGACAATAGTCAGAAGGACAGAACTGCTGTGTTTTTTTGGGCATTCTGGCTAATAGTCGCGATTAATCGGTTCAGAGCCGGCTAACCACTGTTCACCCATGCACTGATTGACGCTACGACTCGCGCTGCAACGCGATCCAGTGAGTCGCCCGAGACTGACGCCCAAGGATCGCCTGAGCCACCATCAGACTGCTCTTGCCCTTGAATGCGGTGCAGACGATTGCCGTTGTTGTCCATGATGTCGAAAACATAGAACACGGTGGTGGTGTACTGGTCACCCACTGCGGAGAGATAGCCCTGCACGCGATAGGTGGAAGGGGCACCAATGCGGCGCACCAGATTGATCTTTTGATTGCGGGCGCTTGATGCGATGGAACGGGCGAGGTCGTCGCCAGCGTTACCCGGAATGCCGGTGAACTGTTCGAAGGCGAAAGTTGCCTTGTCAGGTGCCACTGTTGGAGCGACAGAATCCTGATTGATCATGGAGTTCATTGTATTCAAGGTGCCAGGCGGTACGGGATCGCCTCCACACGCAGCGAGCAGCAGCACTGAGCTTACGGCCAAACACCGTGACAAAACCTGAAACCTGGACATTTTCTTCCTTAACCGATGTCAGAGCATCCAGCGCGCTTCGCCCCGCGCGCAGAGACTTAATGGGTCCTAGCTGAACAATCTTTAACGCCCCTTAACGGGCAGGTCGAGAGAGAGCTTGGATAATGTTTCTGGCCCGTTCTTGTGGGTAATGTAGGTTTGCCCCAGCGTCATGGCGGTTTCGCTGTCCGAATCCATGATGATCATGTGCATGAACAGCACCATGTTTTCCTCAATGACATGTTCATTTCCCCGATATGCCATGTAAGGGGCGTCCATCCAGCTTGGGGTAAAGCGGGCTCCGAGGGAGTAGCCACAGGCGTTGAGTCGGTGAGACATCAGGCCCCGTTCGTCCAGAACATCCGCATGGGCGGTGAACAGATCGCCAAAGGTGTTCCCCGGTATCATCACTGTTTCAACGGAATGAAGCGCAGCAAGTGCTGCCTGATGCAGCTCCTTGTGACGCGGCGTAGGTTCGCCAATGATGGCCGTACGCATGAGAGCCGCGTGATAGTGGCGGTAAACGCCTGCCCATTCCAGCGTGAGCTGATCGTTTTCCGAAAGCTCGCGGCGACCGGCCTTGTAGCGACACAACAGAGCGTCTCGACCGGAGCCGATGATGAACTCATTGCCCGGATAGTCACCACCGCCCTCAAAGATCGCGCCCTGCATGCGAGAGAGAATCAAGCCTTCATCGACGCCGGGGCCCGCTACCTCCAAGCCAGCTTCGAAAGCGGCGTCGGCAAGCCGGGCGGCTTCACGGACATATTCTAGCTCGGCGGGCGACTTGATGAGGCGCAGGCTTGGTATGATGTCGGAGGCATCGCGTGTGTCGGCAAATGCGCGCAGGGATTCGTCCAGATCGCGGCCGTTTGCAGCGGTCAGCCCGTGGGTGTCGTATTCGATACCAATGCGGGTGCCCAGCAGGTCGAGATCAAACAGGATCTCTTTCACCTGTCCAACCGGGGACTTGCCGCCGACATCGGTCCAGAGGCGAATATCGCGAATGTTGGAGGTATGGCGGGCCTGACGCAGATCCGCTGAGCGGGTCAGAAGGATCGGTTCTTCCCCCGGACGGACAATGAGACACTGGAAAAAGCAGAAGCCGAATGTGTCAAAGCCCGTAAGCCAATACATGCTTTCCTGAGCGAAAACCAAAAGACAGTCCAGCTTTCGTTCGGCCATTTTGGCCTCTAGCGCCTGCTTTCTGTTTTCAAACTCTTCTGGTGTGAAGTGCAGAGCCATGGATTTATCCCTTCCAGTGCATTCAGGCGAGTACGATGGCAGAAATCTGGCGGCCGTAGTCCGGCTCGTCCTTGTGGGTGGAGCGGCGGTAGGAGAAGAATTTCTCCGGTTCCGCATAGGTGCAGCGTTCAACAAAAGACGCGGACTGCACCCCTTCGGCCTTCAGAAGATCAAGGATAAAGGCCGGAAGGTTGAACTGTGCATGGGTTTCGCGCGCAGACGGGCTGAAGTAACGCTCGAATGTGCCGTCAAGGCTGAGGAACTGGTCCTTGAACTCCGGACCAACTTCATAGGCTGGTTGAGTGATGGTGGGCCCCAGAACCGCAACGATGGCACTTCGGTGAGCGCCCAGACCTTCCATTGCTGCAATGGTGTTCTTCAGGACGCCGCCGAATGCGCCACGCCAGCCAGCGTGGGCTGCGCCAATGACACCTGCTTCGGGATCGGCAAACAGGATCGGACCGCAATCGGCGCTCAAAACGCCAATCGCAAGGCCCGGTGTTGCCGTGACCAGCGCGTCGGCCTCTCGCGCTGCATCCTCTGCGAGGGGAGCGTCCAGCACGAGCACATCGGGTGAGTGGATTTGATAGGGGGTGGCAAGGTGAGTGCCATCTACACCAAGCCGCTCAGCGACGCGCCGGCGGTTCTCCAGCACGTTGTCTCGATCATCCTTGGACCCCAAGCCTACATTCAAGCTTTCATAAAGGCCGGATGATACCCCGTTTTCACGCGTAAAAAAGCCATGCCGCACATTTGGCATGGATGCCAGTTCAGGCGCTCGGATCATCAAGCCTCCTCCATTTCGGGGAAGGTTGACTGACTTCCCCGCGGTTTGTCAATTCGCACGGCGGAATAGGCTTTAGTTTTTAGCGGAGAACGGCACTGGCGGTATGTTGTTTGCAGTGATTGCCAGTAGTTTGAACAGGGTGCCCATCTGATTGTCGGCGGCAAGACGCTCTACAGCCTGTCGAATGTCGGTCTGCTCCGCCTCTGATTTGCCCGCGCCGAGCTGTCCTGCGCGCTCCAAGAGGCCGAGGCTTAGCAGGAAGTCGGCCTGTGTGATCGGGCCGTGGGGAATTGCGCCTGCTTTCTTGCTGGCTGTGGCCAGAGCCTCGAAGTTCACATGGGCGGTGAGGTCTGCCTGCCCAGGTGTTTCAAGGCAGGAGACGTAGGCGTGCTCCTTGAGGGCTTGCAGCGTGTCGCCCACTTGAGTTTGCGTGTAGCCATAGTCGATGTAGAGCGCTGAGCCGCCATGCGCCGTAATGCGCTGGGCAATGCTTGTCGCCAGTGCGGTGGAGGCGGGGCTGAGTTCCAGTATGCTGCCAAGGCCCGCGTTCTTTATGTTTTCTGCAAGGAGGCGTGTGTCCAGCGTGGTTGTGCTGAAGCCGAAGGTAAGGTCTCCGGCGTCTGTAAGGCCAACGCAGCGCTCGCGCCACCCTTGTGGCGTGAGCTGATACTGGTGAACTGGCAGGGCGTCGAACAGCTCATTGGCGATCACATATAGGGGCCCCTCTGGAACGCTTTCGAAGCTTTCATGCCACTGGATGTTCTGTGTGCTGAGACGGTTCTTCTGCACTTGCTTCAGGCGCGGGCTGGTTTCCACCATATGCACCTTCGCCGCCTGCATGAATGCGGGCCGCAGGTTGGCAACGCGCAACACGTCTTTCATCAAGGTGCCGCGCCCCGGGCCAAGCTCGACAAGATGAAAGGCATCAGGTGCGCCATCCTGCTGCCATTGATTGACAAGCCATGCGCCAATGATCTCGCCAAACAGCTGAGAGACTTCAGGCGCTGTGGTGAAGTCTCCTTTAGCGCCGAAGGGCTCCCGCGTCATGTAGTAGCCGAACTCCGGGTCCGCCAAGCACAGGTTCATGTATTCTGCGATGGTGATTGGACCCTGATGGGCAATACGGAACTTGATCTTGTCGAGCAGGGTCTTGTGGGTCGTCATGTGCTTACTTCGCTGGTGCCTTGCGCAGGGCATAAACAGTGAGTGCCGCGCCTGCGATGATCATGGGCAGGCTCAACAGGATGCCCATGGTCAGGAAACCTGAAAGATAGCCGATATGGGCGTCCGGAACGCGGTATAGCTCCGCGATGGAGCGGAAAACACCGTAGCCGATAGCAAAACAGCCCGCCAGAGCGCCGGGGTGGTGCATGAACTTGAAGCGCTTCATGAGAACGCGCAGGATGATGAACAGAAGGATGCCTTCGAGAGCGGCTTCATAAAGCTGGCTTGGGTGGCGGGGTAAAGGTCCGCCATTTGGGAAGATGACACCCCATGGCACATCGGTGGGGCGGCCCCAAAGCTCTGCATTGATGAAGTTTGCCAGGCGCCCGAAGAACAAACCGATGGGTGCCGCAATGCCGCACAGGTCCATGAGGGTGAGAAGGCTGAGGCCCTTGGCGTAGCTATAGGCCACCATTGCCACCACAACGCCAAGAAAGCCGCCGTGAAAAGCCATGCCGCCAGTCCACACGGCGAGGATTTCGCCCGGGTTGGCCGCGTAGTAGGCTGGATTGTAGAACAGCACATACCCCAAGCGGCCACCGAGCACGATGCCAAGGGCTGCCCAGACAACGAAGTCGTCAATGTCTCCTGCCGTGGGGCGCTGCTGACTTGCGCCCCAGAAGCGGTCGTTCATGACAGTGGTTCGCATGTAACGCCAGGCAAGCAAAATGCCCGCAATGTAGGCCAGAGCATACCAGCGGATGGCGAGAGGCCCGAGCTCAATCAGGACCGGATCAATATGAGGAAACGGGATTGCAAAAACGGGCATGTCTGTTCCGGTGGTGGGGTGAATTTATGGCCCTTACATGCGTCATTCGGCGACTTCGTGCAAGATGGGCGGCGTGGCTTCAGAGGTGATTGGCGCTAAAATTATTGAGAGCAAATAAAACTCGTGCGCAACCGCCGTTAACACTGGTTTAGCCACGGATCTCTCTTGAAGTTGAGGGGCTGCCACAATAGGTCTACAGTACCTTAATGACAGCGGAGCGTGAGATGACCCAATCGCCGAACAAGTTCCTTGATGATTTTGCTAAGCTGATGACAGATGCCGCCGGTGTTGCGCAAGGCGCTCGCCGTGAGGTGGAGACAGCATTCAAGGCACAGATCGAGCGCTTTATGGCTGACATGGATGTGGTGAGCCGTGAAGAGTTTGATGCGACCAAAGAGATGGCCGTACGCGCTCTTGACGATGTAGAAAGCCTCGAAAAACGCCTCAAGGCTGCTGAAGACCGGATCGCTGCACTTGAAGCTGCGATTACCCGCGAAAAGGACTAGGCGCGCCAAAGCTGCCCGTAATGACAGGTTAAAATTCTGTGGGCGATGTTTTGTCGTCCACAAATTTCCCGATTGGCACCGGGAGGGGCATGTATCCCAATGAGGGAGCTTGCCTGTATATTTTCTTAAAACAAGGATTCGTCATAGGCATGCGGTTGGACTGAAGCCTCAAGCAAAAGGCACCAAAGTCTGCGACGAACCACGAAGAACACAAGAAGTGTCTGGTCCTAGGGAACGATACCGCCACATTAAGTGGGGCGTCGTTTTTCATCCGCCCTCTAGCATTGAGAGGACCGATATGAGCCTCATAGATACCGAATTCGAGCAAGTTCCAAATCCAGTCGACACGATTGAACACGTGGCGGCGCTCAACGATTGGACCTTTGAGCGTCTTGGTGACGACGAAATCTCCATCTCCGTTACCGGTAGCTGGTGCGATTACCACATTTCCTTTTCCTGGATGGAAGAGCTTGAAGCTCTGCATCTTGCCGCTGCGTTTGACCTTAAGGTGCCAGACCCAAGGCGCACCGAAATCGTGCGCTTGCTGGCCCTCATAAACGAGCAGATGTGGATGGGGCACTTCGACTTGTGGAGCCGGGAAGGCATTGTGATCTTCCGGCAATCCTTGTTGTTGGCCGGTGGTGTTGAGGCGACCTCTCAGCAGATTGAAGTGATGCTTTCTCATGCGCTGGAAGCGTGTGAGCGCTACTATCAGGCCTTCCAGTTTGTTGTTTGGGCCGGGAAGACCGCTGATGAGGCGGTGAAGACCGCTCTTTTTGAGACTGTAGGCGAAGCATGAGTTTGACAGCAGAGCGCCCTCTCGTATTGGTGGGGGCAGGGAAGATGGGCGGAGCCATGCTGGAAGGCTGGCTTCGTCAGGGTATAAAGCCCGAAAGTGTCTGTGTTTTGGATCCGGGTCCTTCTGCTGAAATGCAGGCTTTGCTGAAACAACATGCAGTGACATGGCATGAGAAGCTTCCGAACGGCTTGAATGCCGGCGTTCTGCTTCTTGCCATCAAACCGCAGATGATGGCGCAGATCGCGCCATCTCTTGCCGCGTGCGTAGATGACAAGACCCTTGTTGTTTCCGTTGCCGCAGGCACGCCGGTTTCCTTCTTCGAGAGCGCCTTTGGTAAAGACAGTGCGGTGGTGCGGGTAATGCCCAATACCCCTGCGCAGGTCAGTCGCGGGATCTCCGGCGGCTTCGCAAATGCCAAGGTGAGCGCGCCGCAAAAGGCGCTGGTAAAGCAGCTCATGGAGTCTGTTGGCACGTTCGTCTGGGTGGAGACGGAGGAGCAGATCGACTTTGTGACTGCAATCAGCGGTTCTGGTCCTGCCTATGTTTTCCATATGGCAGAAGCGCTGACGACTGCTGGCGAGCGGCTTGGGCTGGCGCCTGAGGTTGCCGCTCAATTGGCGCGCCAAACGGTATGTGGAGCAGGTGAACTGCTCTACCAAAGCTCACTGGAAGCTTCCACGCTTCGGGAGAACGTGACCTCTCCCGGTGGGACGACGGCGGCGGCGTTGAACGTCCTGATGGGGGACAACGGGCTGACGGAACTCATGAGCGAGGCAGCGGTTGCGGCGGCGCAGCGGGCAAAAGAGCTTTCCAAGCAATAAAATAGCAGGCTCGGCACTGGACGTGACGTGTTTCATCGCTAGCTTACTAGCAGGACCATGTGACAGGGTGAGGAGGTGTGCCGGTGCCTACGGAAAAGACACGCAAGCGTATTGTCGACAGCTTCATGAAGCTGCTCAGTGAGCAGAGTTATGCGTCGATCACCTATGCAAGCATCGCAGAGGCCTCGGACGTGGGGCTTGATGTGCTGCGGGCCAGCTATGATAGCAAGATCGACATCCTGGGCGCCTTTGTGAGCCAGATCGACCAGAAGGTCCTCGCCGAAGCCGATGAGGACATGGAGGAAGAGGGCGCGCGTGAGCGGTTGTTTGATGTGCTCATGACGCGGCTCGACTTCCTTGCACCCCACCGCGCGGCCCTGCGCCATTTGCGTGATGCCGTTGAAGCCTCCCCCGGCTTTGGGCTCGAAATGCAGCGGACCTCAGCAAAATCCATGGAATGGATGCTTGCTGGCGCGGGCATAGAACTGCATGGGCTCAGGAAAGTCGGTGTGACCAATGCGCTGACGGTGGGCTTCTGGCGGGTGTTGAAGGTATGGCTGGAGGAAGAGGACAAAAGGCAACCTAAGACCATGGCCGCGCTTGACCAGATGCTGCGAGAGGGACAAGACTGGCTGCGCCGCGTGGACAAAGCCCAAAAACGCCTTTCACCTTTCCTCAAGAGAATGAACGAGATGCGCTCTGGTCGACGAAACCGCCGGCAACCTTCCGATGAGGCTTCCGGGGGAAGCGACTATCAAATCTAGTTCTAAGCAAAGGGGCAAGCCGTGAGCGACACTGAGGAAAACACAATCAGTTTTGATGATTTCTTGAAGGTGGACATTCGGATCGGGCAGGTGGTTGAAGCGGAGCCTTATCCTGAAGCTCGAAAGCCTGCAATCAAGCTCAAGATCGACTTTGGCCCCGAGATTGGCGTGAAGAAGTCTTCGGCACAAATCACAGATCACTACGCACCAGAGCAGCTGGTTGGGAAGCAAGTGATGGCGGTGGTGAACTTCCCGCCGCGCCAGATCGGCAAGTTCATGTCCGAGGTGTTGACCTTGGGCTTTACCCATGAAAACGGTGGCATTGTTCTGGCGCGACCGGACAAGGAAGTTCCGCTGGGCACTCGCCTGCACTGACAGGCTGAGATGGTGCGCGGATCAAATGGGAACGCGCACCCGTACTCGAAGTCCGCCCATTGGCGACTCGCGCAGAAAGATTTCTCCGCCATGCGCACGAACAATGTCTCGGGCGATAGAAAGGCCTAGGCCTGACCCTCCGGTGTCTTGGTTTCTGGCTGTGTCCAAACGATGGAATGGCCGGAACACATTCTCACGCTCTTGAGGTGGAATGCCCGGCCCATCGTCATCAACGGTAACGATCAACCAGTCTGGAGTTCTGTGGCCCTTGATGCGTATGGTCTTGCCATAGCGCGCCGCGTTAGAGATCAGGTTCAAGAGACAGCGGCGGAAGGCGCGCCCCTTGAGCACGACCTGAGGATCGCCGTCGAATGTGCTCTCAACATTCGCTCCAACGACTTCTGCCTCCACCTCTAGCTCTTCCAGCATCAGCGAGATGTCTGTTTCTTCCGATTCCTCGTCGCCATAGCCTTTCGAGAACGCCAGATAATCCTCCAGCATGCGATTCATCTCCTCCACATCACAGCGCAGGGCCGCGACTTCCGGCGTGTTATCCAGAAACGTGAGCTGAAGATTGAAGCGGGTGAGGATGGTGCGCAGATCGTGGCTCACACCTGCAAGCATTGTGGTGCGCTGGTCCACGTGGCGTTCGATGCGGCGGCGCATGTCCAGAAACGCCATTGCCGCGCGGCGCACTTCGCGGGCGCCATGAGGGCGGAACTGGGTCGGCTGGCGTCCCTTGCCGAACTCCTCAGCCGCATCTGCCAGCTTCTCGATAGGGCGGATCTGATTGCGCAAAAACAGGAGGGCCGTAATGATCAGGATGAGGGATGTTGCGACCATCCAGACAATGAAAATGTGTGAGTTGGATGCATAGGCCAAGCTTCTGCGCGCAATGAAGCGCAGATTTTTGTCTTCAAGCTGAATGCGGATATCGAGGAACCGATCATTGCCAATGGTGTCGATGAAGAACGGCTTGCCTATGCGCGCTGTGATCTCTCGGCTGGTATAAAGGTCCACGAGATCGAACAGAGAGGCGTCTTTTTTGGGGGGCAACGGGCCGGGCTTCGAGACCGAAACGGAGAGGTTCAATGCGCTGGCGGCAATGCGTTTGATGCGCTCCTCATCCTGTTCCGTTTCGTATGTTTCATACATCTCAACGACGGCGGAGATCTCTCTTACCAACGCCTCGGACAGGCGTCGTGTTACAAGGGCGTAGTGCCGTTCCATGAACACGAATGCCAACACGGACTGAAGCAGTACCATCGGGATGACGATGATCAGGAGCGCTCTGACGTACAAGCCTTTGGGCAGGCGGTTGTGCAGCCAGCTTGCAAAAGCAAAGTAGGGTTTCAGCAGCGATTTGAGGATAGGAGAGGTCCTAATGGTCCTTGAGATGCTGAAGTCGCGCCATGTGCTTCTGTCGGTCATGAACTAGTCCGTAATCAGCCGGTAGCCAACGCCCCGAACTGTCTGCAGGTAGAAAGGATTGCCTGGGTCCTCTTCGATCTTGCGCCGCAGACGATTGACCTGCACATCCACCGTGCGTTCGCCAAGGCTGGTGTCATCGCCGACCAAATCATTGCGGGTAATAGTTTGGCCCGGCTTTGCCGCAAACACGTTGAGGAACTGCTTCTCTCGGTCCGTAAGCCGGATATACTCTTCGCCCCGCTTCAGTTCTTCCCGCTCTGGATTGTATTGGAACGGGCCGAAGGTGATCTTGTCCGGCTTTTCCTCCTGTTTCGGGCCTCCCCGACGCAGGATTGCCGAGATCCGCAACAGCAATTCTCGTGGTTCGAAGGGCTTTGGCAAGTAGTCATCAACGCCCGCTTCAAGACCCTGAATGCGGTCATCCGTCTCCGAGCGCGCTGTGAGCATAAGGATTGGAACATCTGAGGAGTTGCGCAGATCGCGCGCGAATTCCAATCCACTTTCGCCGGGCATCATGACGTCCAGAATGAGGAGGTCAAACTCCAGCCCCTGCATGCGGCGCCGAGCTTCTTCTGCATCCTTGGCGACAGTGACCCGGAAGCCCTGATTTCCGAGAAAGCGCTGCAGCAAATCGCGGATGCGGCTGTCGTCGTCGATGAGCAGGAGGTGAGGGGCGCTATCCTCAGGGATTGGGGTAGATGTCACTGGTCATTCCTTGGTTGTGCTCTTGGTTATGAGACGAACCACGTCGCTGCGATCCTTTTCGTCAATCATGAGATACAGGAATTGGCGAATGATTTCATCACTACCAGTAGGCATGAGATCGATTGTCTTGTTGATCCGCTTGGTTTGGAGCTGTGACAGCTCCTGTGCCAATAGCTTGCCTTTGGCTGTGGTGAAAAGAAGGCGCTCCCTCCGATCGAGCGGGCCGTGTTGCTGCTCAATGTAGTCTTCATCCACAAGTTGTTTGAGTACGCGCCCGAGGCTCTGCTTGGTGATCTTCAAAATGCCGAGCAAGTCGGAGACCCTGATTCCCGGATTTCTGTGTACGAAATGCAGGACGCGGTGGTGCGCGCGTCCGTAACCCAGTTTGTTCAAGAGCACGTCTGGATCGTCCGTAAAGTCCCGATATGCAAAGAATAATAGCTCTATCAGGTCAAAACGGGGTTCTGTTTCTTGCATTGCTCGATGCCTGTCGTCGTTCGTCACAGCTGTTCTATTCTACAAAAAATACGTCAGTTATGTTGACTTATATTGGTTAGATTGTTACGTATTGATTGCCCGATGGGAAATGATTGTTCTTAGGTATCTGTTTTTGGGTAAGAATTGAGAATGGTGCCATACAAACGACATTTCGCGAGGGCAGTCAACGGTTAGTACCGTTGTCCAATAGAGTTCAATGTGACCACAATCTTGAAGAGAACAGGCCCTGAATTGGCCGGAGACAACCGGTCTTTCTTTGTCAATTGTTCGCCAGCGGAGTTTTAAAATGGCGGGTATTCCATTTGATCAACGTGAAGGTGTCATCTGGTACGATGGCGAGTATGTGCCGTGGTCAGATGCGAAGGTGCATGTGCTATCGCATGGGCTCCACTATGGCAGCAGTGTGTTTGAAGGGCAGCGCGCCTACGGCGGCGAGATCTTCAAGCTGCAAGAGCACACGGAGCGCCTCCATGCGTCCGCCAATATCCTTGGCTTCGAGATCCCGTGGAGCGTGGAAGAGATCAACCGTGTTTGCAATGAGTTGATGCAAAAGTCCGGGCTTGTTGATGCCTACTTGCGCCCAGTGGCATGGCGCGGCAGCGAGATGATGGGCATTTCTGCCCAGCACAACACCATTCATCTGGCAATAGCCGCTTGGGAATGGCCGAGCTATTTCAGCCCGGAAGAGCGTCTTAAAGGATTGCGTCTGGACCATGCGATTTATCGCCGTCCAGCACCCGAAACGGCACCATTTCAGGCCAAGGCTGCAGGCCTTTACATGATTTGCACACTGTCCAAGCATGAGGCGGAGCGCAAGGGCTATGCGGATGCGTTGATGCTTGACTGGCGCGGTCATGTTGCAGAGGCAACAGGCGCCAATGTGTTCTTCATCAAGGATGGTGAAATGCACACGCCGAAGCCGGATTGTTTCCTGGATGGGATCACCCGCAGAACTGTGATCGACCTCGCAAAGCGCCGCGGTATCCCGGTGCATGAGCGGACCATTCTGCCGGAGGAACTGAGCGGCTTTGAGCAGTGCTTCCTTACTGGAACAGCGGCCGAGGTGACGCCAGTTTGCGAAATCGCAGGCACTCATTTTGAGGTGGGCGAAATTACCAAAACACTGGTGACAGATTATACTGCTGAAGTGCAACCCGCTTCAGCCACCTTCCAGAAAGCCTCCTAAGAGGGGACATCTGAAAAGGAAAAGCCACCGGAAGGAGAGCCGGTGGCTTTTTTGTTTAGACCATGAAGGCTCATTCTATTGGTCTTCGTGCATCGGTTTGAACAGTCGGCCACCTTCGGTCCAAAGGACGATGCCAACCGCGATGCTGCCGACAACGAAGTAGCCGAGTGTCAGTGGAACGACACTGCCGTTGAAGAGGGCACCAATGGATGCGCCAAGAAGCGCCCCGATTGTGGTGGTGACAAAGCCAACCATTGCGGAGCCGGCTCCGGCCATGGCGCCTAGTGGTTCCATGGCCATAGAGTTGAAGTTCGGGCCAATGAAGCCGAACAAAAAGATGCCCAATGCCTGAAAGACGACGTAGCCCCAAAGGTTCATGTTCTCTGTAAAAGCAAGGACTGAGGCAATGGCACTGACGATTACAAACAATACCAGCGCACAGTGAGACAGCATCCGAAGGCCGTACTTTTCAACGAATTGAGCATTGAGGAACGAGGCGACGGACTGACCAGCGGCAATACCAGCGAAGACGAGCGTGAAGCTGGCACCAAGTCCATAGACTTCTCCCAGAACCTGCTGCGCTGAGTTGATGAAGCCGAAAAGCGCACCAAAGGTGCAGGACACCGCCAGCATATAGCCGAGTGAGTATCGGTTGGTGAGCACAAACCAATAGGAGCGCGCGACCGTTCTTGGGTTGAGTGGCAGGCGCTTTTCTGGCGGCAAACTCTCTGGCAGGCGGGTGATGCACCACGCCATAAGGGCAAACGCAAACAGAGTGAGGAAGATGAATATCCAGCGCCATGGCCCCAGAAACAGGATGGCCTGTCCAAGTGACGGCGCAATAATCGGGGCAGCCATGAACACCATCATGGCGAGGGACATGACGCGGCCCATCTGACGGCCATGATACCAGTCTCGCACCATGGAGATGGTGACGACGCGAGGTGCGGCAGCGCCAATACCTTGAACAAGCCGCGCCAACAGCATGGCTTCAAACGTGGTAGCGAAAATCGCAAAGATGGTGCCGATCACAAACAGCACGATGCCTGCGAGCATCGTTGGGCGGCGTCCCAGCCAATCTGAAACTGGTCCGAAAATGAGCGAGGCACCACCAAGGCCCAGCAAGTAGGCACTGAGGATCAATTGACGGTCGTTATCGTGAACTACTCCAAGGTCGGAACCCATTTGGGGTAGCGCGGGCAGCATAATATCAATGGACAGCGCATTCAGCGCCATCAGAGCTGCAATCAGCAGGACCACTTCGACAAGCGAAAGCCCTGCATGAGGCTCAGCAGGCTGGCCCTTAGCAGTCATGGATGACATGAAAAATCCTAGTTTTTGTTTGTCTGAAGCGCTTAGTTCTTATGGTGCGCAACGTGTCACACGGCAGGGAAGAGAAACTTCGCGAGCTCGGATGGAGCCGCATTTAGCAGTTTTTGCCTGGGATCTGTCAATGCAAAAAACAGAATGTCAGCGTTGCGAGGCTGTAGCCTCTGTCAAATCTTGCTTTTTTTCCAACGCGTTGCATCATCGTCATCGCTGGTTTTCGCCTCCACCCAGCGTGCTTCATTGCTCTCAGTCAGATGCTCTTTTTTCCAGAATGGTGCCCGTGTCTTGAGGAAATCCATCAGGAAGTCGCAGGCTTCGAAGGCTGCCCGGCGATGTGCGCTTGCTGCGAGAACGAGAACGATGTTCTCGCCCGGCCTGATTATTCCGAAGCGATGGATCACGGTGAGGCCGGTCAGAGGCCAGCGCTCCAAAGCTTCATCCGCGATGCGCTTGAGCTCAGCTTCGGCCATGCCGGGGTAGTGTTCCAACTCCAAAGCCGACAAGGTGCCCGCTTCATCACGGCACAGTCCTGAGAAAGTGACAACCGCGCCCACATCCTTGCGTGCTTCGGTGAGACGCCGGGTTTCGGCAGCCACATCAAAGTCATTGGCAGTTACAAGGATCTTCAGCGGGACGGGTTGCATGACAGGGCGTCTCCTAGGGGGCGTTCAGCCGCCCGTCATGGGCGGGAAGAACGCAACTTCCCTGGCTTGGGTGATGTCTGCATCGGCTTCCACGTGTTCCTGATCTGCCGCAATGCGAATGAGATCAGGGTCTTCGAAAGCGTAGTCATAGCCTTCGTCGCGTTGTTTAAGCCAGAGCATCAGGTCCATGCCGGTTTTTACAGCCTCGGGAAGCTCAATGTGTTCTTCCGCTGTACCTGTCCGCTCGCGAAGCCATGCGAAATACAGAACCTTCATGGAACCTCCCAGAATGTAGCTCCGTTACTTTTCCTCAATGAGGTGACCAATTCCGGCACGGAAATAGTCGTAACCGGTATAGAGCGTGAGCAACGCTGCAAGCCACAGCAGGGCAATGCCTGCTTCACTTACATAGGGTATCACGGCATCGCCCGCAGGACCGGCAAGCAGAAAACCCATGGCAACCAACTGCACGGTGGTCTTCCATTTCGCAAGCTTGGTCACTGGCACGCTGACCTGCAGTTCGGCCAGATATTCGCGCAGGCCTGAGACCAAAATCTCACGGCACAAGATTATGATGGCGGCGATGACCGACAGATGCCCAATCGTGCCGTCCAACGTGAGCATGAGAAGGCAAGCCGCGACGATTAGCTTGTCGGCGATTGGGTCCAGCATGCGCCCCAAAGAGGACTGCTGTTGCCAAGCGCGGGCAAGATAGCCGTCGAAAAAGTCCGTTACCGCTGCGATGATGAAGATGGCTACAGCGATCCAACGGGCTGTGTTGCCCGGAAAGTAGAAACACAACGTAATGGCCGGTACGGCGGCAATGCGGCCGTAGGTGAGAACATTCGGAAGTGAAAGCAATACGTTAGTAGACATTGGGACCTGCACTCAAAGGCGGCATATAGCCGGTGTCCGATGCACTTGGTTTGAATTATCTGGGTTTATCAGAGAGAGCATCGGCTGGGAAAGGGCCATGGACCATTATTGGTCGAAGATGGCGTCCTTTGCTTCGTCCACGATCTGCCGGCCTTTGCGAAGGGTGAATGTAATCGCCTCTTCCTCAGAGCCGTGTGTGTCGGCACGAATGAAGACGTGTTCTTTCACTTCCCCATCAAAGTCCTTGGTGATGCGTCCCATTGTCTGCCACTGGGGACCATTTTTCCGCGGCTCGGCATAAATCAAATAGCCAGCATATTCTTCCGGCTTTGCCGATGGGGCCTTGCTCTCGGATTTGCTGCCGCCAAACAGCCGTGAAAAGAATGACATGCTAATCGTAATCCTGAACTCTTGAAAATCTCAGGTGACGCTTACGAGTCACCCTGCGGTTCTACAATAGGCTTTGTTGGGGTGGGAGCGCAATCATCGGGCCCCAACTGACGCAAAGCCCAGTGCTTGCGACACAAAGAGGTATAGGTATCCTGACCGCCGATAACAACCTGATCGCCCTCTTCTACGATGCGACCATTTTCATCAAGGCGGGCGACCATGGTTGCCTTTCGGCCACACCAACAGATGGTGCGCACTTCACGAATGTTGTCGGCCAGCGCAAGAAGTGCAGAGCTGCCGGGAAACAACTTGCCCTGAAAGTCGGTCCGCAGTCCGTAGCACATCACCGGCAGGCCCAAGCGATCCGCCACATGAGCGAGCTGCCAGACCTGCGTTTCATTCAGGAACTGGGCTTCATCTACCAAAACAGCGTGGAGGGGGCCTGTGTCTTTCTCCACCTTGATGGCCTGAAACATGTCGGTGTTATCGTCGAAGATCATGGCGTCTGTCTTCAAACCGATCCGCGAGGCGATCTCGCCCACTTTAGTGCGGTCATCTACCGCAGCGGTGAACAGCAGGGTGTTCATGCCCCGCTCCTGATAGTTGTAGGAGGCCTGAAGGAGCAGGGTGGACTTGCCCGCGTTCATTGCGGAGTAGTTGAAGTATAGTTTTGCCATGTGCCCGTTTAGCGGTAGTGCCGATGCTGTGTATTGTTCCCCGCTTTCATACAGGGATTCGTTGGCTAAACGACGTGGCGAGGCGTTTAACTCACAGCGTTCCGGCTGAATCTTCGTTTTTAGGTGCCATTGTGATGGTGGCCAACAACGGCAAGTGGTCTGATCCGATATTGGGCTCAACTTTAACGTCCCTGATGCCCAGATCTTTCGAGACGGCGATGTGATCCACCTGAGAGCCGAAGAGGTCGCTGAGTTCCGGCATGAAGAAGTAACGGGTGTTGCGCGGGAAGCCCCCCTCGAAGCGTGTGGTCACTTGCATCTGATCCAGCAGCATGGCGAAGGAGCGCGACCAAGGGCTGGTGTTCCAGTCACCAGCGACGATGTAGGGCATTTCGGCTGCTTCGCGGTAAGCGGTAACGTCTTCAGCAACCGCCGTCATGTACCGGGTGCGCGCGCGCAGTTTGCCAGGTGTGTGGGGGCTGTGGGGATGGACTGAATAGACCCGAACCGGTCCCAAGACGGTGTCAACGGTGAAGCGCAGGTACCTGTCAAGTCTGGTTGGATGAACCGGCGTTTCATCGATAGCATGGAACACGATGTCTTTAATCGGCAGCTTGCTGAATGCTGTGAGGTCGGTGTCTTGTCCAGCCTCTGGCACAATTGCATGAGGATAATCCTGAGATAGCAACGACTGGAGTCGGAGTGCTGAAGCGGCGGTCTCTTGAAACAGGATCAGGTCTGGTTTGCGCGTATCGATGAGGGTTCTCAGTGCCGCATCATCGTAGCGAAAGTGCTCCAGATTCAGAGACAGCAGAGTGAGTGCTTGCTCTTGGCCGTCTTTCAGCGCGGGGGGCTGAACGGCCAGCAGCTTGTCATGGGTGGCGAGCCCCAGCGTTAGCCAGAGGGCGGCAAGCACAGGCGTTGTGTACCCCAAGGAGCGGCAAAGAATGCACGCAAGCAGGGTGATCGCAATGGAGATGAAGATGAACTGAGGGGCGAAAAACGCCGCTGCCTCAGAAATGTAGTAGCCCGGCAGCCAATAGGCCAAGGCAACACACAGAGCCAAGAACCAGCTGAACGCCACCAAGCAGCGGGCAATGAACTTCAGCTTTGCCCGAAGGCCGTCAATAAGGGAATTCGTATCCAAAAATGTCACCGAGGCTGTCGTGAACAGGAGAGAGCTTCAAAACGAACTGGCTCCCTTATTCATGGAAATGGTCATAAATGAGTTTGGCCGTGCTTTCCGAAATGCCTTCGGCTTCTACCAGATCATCAATACCGGCTTTTGACACGGCCTTTGCCGTCCCAAAGTGCTTCAACAAGGCGCGTTTGCGTGCAGGACCGATGCCCGCAATCTCATCCAATGGATTGGCCGCAATGGCTTTCTTGCGCTTGGCGCGGTGGCTTCCTATTGCAAACCTGTGGGCCTCATCGCGCAGACGCTGGACGAAATAGAGAACAGGGTCGCGTTCGGGCAACATGAAGCTTTCTCGGCCGCTGATGAAGAACTTCTCGCGGCCAGCATCACGGTCCGGGCCCTTCGCAATGCCAACGAGTGGAACGTCGGTGATGCCCATTTCCTTGAGCGTAGCACGCACCGCACTGAGCTGACCGAGGCCACCGTCGATCAACACCAGATCGGGCCATTCGGGAATGTCTGCGTTGCTTGGCGGCGTGTCGGCAGCCTCTACGGTCTCGTCAGGCACAGCCTTTGTTTCCGCTTTAGGGTTGCCGCGTAAAAATTTGGCGGTTTCTGGCAGGCCACCTGGCACTTCCTTGAGAAGGCGTACAAACCTGCGGCCCATGACTTCGCGCATCATGCCATAGTCATCGCCCGGCACCAGATCCTGCGATTTGATATTGAACTTGCGGTAATGAGCCTTGGCGAAGCCCTCAGGGCCCGCAACAATCATGCCGCCAACGGCATTGGTTCCCATGATGTGGGAGTTGTCAAAAACATCAATGCGCCGTGGCATCTTGTCGAGGCCGAAGGCTTCCTGAACACCTTTGAGCAGGCGGATCTGACTTGAGGTCTCAGCGAGGCGGCGCCCCAGTGCGCCTTTCGCGTTCGTCAGGGCGTGGTCTACCAGTTCCTTTTTCTCGCCGCGCTTGGGAACCGCAACTTCTACCTTGTGGTCTGAGCGGGCGGTCAGGGCGTCCTGCAAGAGATCGCGTTCTTCCAGCTCGTGCGACAGCAGAATAAGCCGTGGGGCAGGTTTGTCGTCGTAGAACTGAGAGAGGAAACTCTCCAAAACTTCCTCGGGATTGTAGCTCCTGTCGGCTTTCGGAAAATAGGCGCGGTTGCCCCAGTTCTGGCCTGTCCGGAAAAAGAACACCTGAATACATGTCTGCCCGCCTTCTTGGGCGATGGCGAAGACGTCAGCTTCCTCTGTGTTCTGCGGGTTGATGCCCTGATGGCTTTGAACATGAGAAAGCGCTGCCAGCCGGTCTCGATAAACAGCGGCGCGTTCGAAATCCAGCTGCTCGGAAGCGGCCTCCATGGCCTGCACCAGGTCCTTCTTTATGAGCTGACTACGCCCAGAGAGGAACGCCTTGGCTTCGCTGACGAGGCCCGCATAATCCTCGGTTGAGATTTCGCCGGTGCAAGGGGCTGCGCAGCGCTTGATTTGGTAAAGCAGGCATGGGCGGGTGCGGTTTGAATAGTAGCTGTCAGAGCAGTTGCGAATGAGGAACGCCTTCTGCATGGCGTTGATGGTTTCATTCACGGCACCAGCTGAGGCAAACGGGCCGAAGTAGCTGCCCTTGCGATTGCGCGCACCGCGATGCTTGATGAGTGCAGGGGCGTCGTGGTCGCCACTAATCAGGATGTAGGGGAAGGATTTGTCATCGCGCAGCAGCACGTTGAAGCGTGGGCGCAAGCGCTTGATCAGGTTCGCTTCCAGCAGAAGTGCTTCCGGTTCAGTGCGCGTTTCGACAAACTCCATGGAGGAGGTTGCCATGATCATGCGCATGATACGGTTGGACTGCCCCTGCAAGCGGGTGTAGCTCGTCACTCTTTTCTTCAAGGAGCGGGCTTTGCCAACGTACAGCACATCACCATCTTCGTTCAGCATGCGATAGACGCCCGGTCCCATGGGCAGGCGCTTTACGAAATGCTTGATGACCTCGACGCCTTTTGTGCCTTCCGGCAAGGAGCTGGTGGTGCTTTCAAACTCAAGGGTTTGGGTGGCCGTGTCTGCGGAGGCAGTGTTTTCTGCCTGCTCTGGCATGTCTTTTTCACGACCGCTCATGGATCAAGATACCCTTTCTCTGCTTTTACCCAATCCAAATAAAATGGCTCCGGAGCGGGATCAAGCTCCGGAGCCATTTTAGCAGAAGTCTTTTCAGCCGCTCCATGGCGGAGATGGAAAGTCCTAGACTTTCCCCAGTGCGAACACGCCGTAGATGTAACTGATGTAGCCAATGGTGAGCAGGGCACCCCAACCGCGACTAAGGCATACGCGGCGTCCGGCGAAGTAAAGCAGCAGCAATGCACAGCCCAACATGACCCACACGTCCATCTGCAAAATCTGTTCAGGGACGGGGATTGGCGCGATTACAGAGGTGATGCCCAGAATCGCAAGGATGTTAAAGACGTTGGAGCCAATCACGTTGCCCAGCGCTACCGCAGCATGCTGACGCACGGCGGCCATCAATGTGGTGGCCAGTTCTGGCAGTGAGGTGCCAAGGGCAACCACGGTGAGGCCGATGACTGCGTCTGAAACGCCCCAAGCCGATGCCAGCACAACTGCACCTTCAATGGTGTAGTGAGCGCCGATGGGCAGGCCGACCAGTCCAATACAGACAAAAGCGAAAGAAATGACGGAGTTCTCTGGAACTGCTTCGACGTCGAGTTCGTCAAGGTCGTTGTTGCCAACTGCGCTGCTTGTTGCGGCTTTCAGAGCTTTGCGGTGCTGATGGGCAGTGTAGGCCGACCAGGACAGAAAAACGACCAGCAAGCCCAGCAAGATGACACCGGAAACATGGTGCAGCGGGCCGTAGAAACACATGGCGATGAAGACCAGAGAAACCGCCACCATAAACACGGCGCTGCGGGTGGCCCCGCGCTCATCACATGGCGTAGGTGCGAGCAGGGCGGGCAGGCCCATCACCAGAAGAACGTTGGCAATGTTGGAGCCCACAACGTTTCCGATCGATATTCCGCCATTGCCCTGAAGCGCTGCGTCTAGTGAGATCACGAGTTCTGGCGCGCTGGTGCCGAAGGCCACAATTGTAAGGCCGATGACAAGAGAAGGAATTCCGAGCATCTTAGCGATGCCCACGGAACCACGTACCAAAAAGTCACCAGCAAATATCAAGGCGGTCAGGCCGCCTATGAGGCTCAAGTAAGCAATGAACATTCAACGATCCGGATCGTGAGAAGTTTTTTGTCGGGTTTTCAGGGGACCGACACGTTATTTGTGCCACCGGTATATAGGCAGTAATCACGCAAGCTTGAAGCCCCGTGCGTAGTTTTCCAAGCGCTTACAATTTGTCACAGAATGTGAACACTGTGTTGTAGTCCTGTCATACGTGAGAATAACCTAAGGGCAACAATGGGTTGCGGTAATTGCCAAGTGCAGGCCAAAATTCGCCGCAGTTTCTCCTTTTTTAGAGGCTTATGCAGCCACAATGGATCTCCATATAGGACGGGACGCGGATTCCGGGGGGACTCGGATAACCGTCGGGACTGCCCGCATTTTCAGCGGTCCCACCGAAGCTATATAAGTGGAGAAATAATATGCTGCGTTTTGCATCAACAGCTGTCGCATTAGGTTTGCTTGCAGGCCCTGCGCTTGCCGCGGACCTTCCTCAGCCCCAAGAACCAATTGCCTACGATGAGCCAGTGGTGATTTCCCAATACGACTGGAATGGTGCGTACATTGGTGCAAACCTCGGGTGGGGTTTCATGGGCTTTGACGGCGATGCCGGCACCACCGGGGCATTGGACGACAACGACAACGGCGTCAACGTTGGCCTCTACGGCGGTTACAACTTCATGGTGACCCCACAGATTCTGTTGGGTGTTGAAGGTGACATCGCTTACAATGACATTGATCAGTCTGCAGGCGGTTTCGGTATTGAATCCGACTGGAATGCAAACATTCGCGCCCGTGCCGGTTATGCCGTGTTCAACAACACGCTGCTCTACGGTACCGGTGGTGTTGCATTTGCCGACCTGACCGCATCTGGTAACGGCGACAGTGACGACACAACCGCTGTCGGTTACACCGTTGGTGCAGGTATCGAGCAGGCTTTCACAGACCGTATCTCCGGTCGTGTTGAGTATCTTTACCAGGATTTTGGCAGCCAGGACTTTACCCTGGGCGGCACCCGCTACAAGACCGATGTTGACAACAACATCGTGCGTGCTGGTGTAGCTGTAAGCTTCTAAGTTGAAGTACTGCGTAATCTGAAGAATGTGCGGCGGGCCCTCCGTCGCACATTTTTTTTGCCCTGATTGACGGCAAAGAGAGAGGCTGTTTGGCCAACCTCTCTGCTGTTCTAGTGTGTCTTAATCGTGCGGCTGTGTCGCCTCAAAGGATGGAACGGATGCCGCAAAATCATCCAGCCACCCAACAAGCTTGTCACGACCCTCACGCCATTCTCCACCGAGACGGAAATCAAGGTAACCCAGAGCGCAGGCCAGTGCGATTTGCGCAGCATCTGGTGAGCCATGGCTGACATGCGGCAGAGGGTTGGCTTCGAAAGCGTTCAGTGAACGGTCAATCTTGTCTTGCTGGTAGGAAAGCCAGTTTGTGTCCACCTTTTCCGCTGGTCGGAAGCGGCGTTCATAGACGATGAGGATTGCGGCATCGACGATGCCGTCCGCCATCGCCTGCTTGGTGAGGACATCAAAACGCTCTGCTCCTGCTGGCAGAAGTTTTTCACCGCCGGCAAGGTAGTCCAGATACTCCGTTATGACAGGGCTGTCGAAGAGCGCTGTGCCATCCTCCAGCACCAATGTGGGGATCTTGCCAAGCGGGTTTTGCTGGCGAAGGCTGTCTTCTGGATCTGTTGTCTTTGCCATCTGCACTTCAATGCGGTTTGCGAACCCGAGCACCGTTGCAGCGATCTTGATTTTGCGACCGAACGGGGAGGCGCTGGAAGACCGAAGTATCAACATGGGAATTTCCTGTATGCAGCTGGAGATGCCTGTCAGAATGCGCATTTCCAGTGGTATTGCAAGCTTTGATCGGTCGCGCCTGCGTCAGTTTTTCCGAGCGGACATATTGTTTCAACTACACTACACCAGTGTTTTCCGTATGATGGAGGGGCAAGGCCCTTTCAGATAGGGCACGACAGGGCTTTTGCTTCTTTGGCAGGGCGGACGCGTTCGCTGCGGGCCACGTGGCCTTTACTGTTGGCGCAATGGGACTGGATGCGGTGATCGGTGGCAATCTTCATGAAGCGGCAGTCAGGGAGGTCTGGATTCCAGCTGAGGCAGCTTCCGGTGGCTTTCCGGAAAAGCACCGCAGGTTGGTGCAGTTTGCCCTGTTGGCGGCCAACGGACACAACACACAGCCTTGGATCTTTGAGGTCTCACAGAACACTATTTTCATTCGACCTGACTTTTCACGGCGGACCCCTGTGGTGGATCCGGATGATCACCACCTTTATGCAAGCCTTGGATGTGCGACGGAAAACCTGCGGCTAGCCGCGGAAAGCTCTGGCTTTGCGGTGGAGATCAAGCCTCATGAGACCGGGGTTCTGGTTCACCTTGAGCCCGCACCAGCGCGGATATCACCGCTGTTTCAAGCGATACCCCAACGACAATGTGTTCGTGCCAACTATGATGGCACGCAGGCCTCCAACGAGGTGCTTGAGGCCCTGCAACGGGCAGGGCAGTCTGATGGTGTGCACATGCGCCTCTTCACCGACAAGCGCGAACTGAACGCCTTGAAGGAGCTCGTGATCGCTGGCAACTCCGCCCAGATGGGCGACCCTGCCTTTGTGAAAGAGCTAAAACAGTGGATCCGTTTCAATGGTGCTCACGCAGACAGGTTGCGGGATGGACTTTACGCCGGTTCAACTGGCAGCCCCAGTGTGCCGGCGTGGATTGGAAGCCGACTGTTCGATTTTGCCTTCAGGAAAGCCAGTGAGAACACCAAGTATGCGGGACATGTAGACAGCAGCGCAGGGATGGCCGTCATCATTGCGGAACGGGATGACCCTATCGGTTGGATCGAAGCGGGCCGGGCTTGTCAGCGGTTTGGCCTTGAGGCAACTCTCCGGGGGATGAAGTATGCGTTCCTGAACCAGCCAATCGAGGTCCTCTCGATCAGGCAAGAGTTTCAGAAGTTTCTCGGGTCCGACAAGCGACCGAACCTGTTGATGCGCTTTGGCAACGGGCCAAGTGTGCCGCGATCACTTCGGCGCAGGCTGGATGATGTGATGCGCTTGGTGTGAGTTTTTTGTTTCAGGCGCTGATTGATGCTTGAGATTGTGCCAGATCGGCCGCGAACTTTTTCACCTCGGTCCAGTCTGTATACTCGATTGAGGCATGTCGATCTGTGGGTCCGCCGGTCAGGTGCATGATGAGCTGGATCATGACACGGTCGAACCAGCTGTATTCCGGATACCGCAGCGCGCCCGCAAACACAGCGCAGTTGCGAGGCTTCAGACCACTTCTGGCGACAAACTTCTTGAAGTAGTGATTGGTTTCCGGAGTGGCTTTTTCCGGTTTGCGCGCTGTAAGGCACACGGTGAAGGCGGCGATGCCGCTTGCGTTGAGTTGTGTCAGGTGTTCCGAAATCCACCTGCGCGCAGTCGGAACAATGTTGCCATAGCGGATGGCAGCACCAAGCACCAGCTTTTGATCCTGCTTCAAGTCCAGCGGCTCCCGGCCGGAAATGAGTTCCTGAAGTTCGCAATCATGCCCTGCCGCACGCAGTTCACAAGCGATCTTCGTCATGATCTTTCGGGTATGGCCGTCATGGGTAGCGTAGACCAAGAGAAACGACATTGTGCGCTCGTAAACCTGCTGCTGTGCTCTGCACGGAAATGGGAGTTGTGATGCAGAGCATAACAGCTTTACGGGTGCGCACTATTGGGGTTATCCCGTTCTGATGGTGCGGTCTTGTTGGATAACCCATTGAAAGGCAGCGGCAATTGGGCGCGGTGCATTTAGTATTGCGGCCGAACCCGTCGGCAATTGCCATCATAAACACGCCACCGATCGAGCCCTAGAAGGCAGGCGTTTACATTCCAGCTGATGCCAAGAAAGCCTGCATGTTCCGTGACTTGGTAGTACAGGCGCTGATGGCTGCCATCTGTCAGAACGGCTTCGGCATTGCAGTAACGCCGGGCTAGGGGGCTGGGATTGGCGAGCCAATAACCACTTTGGTGAATGTGGCGGATCTCATCAATACGGCGATCATTGTAGTACAGCGGGATCGCCGCTGCGATCTGCTTTTTGATGGCCTTTTGAACTGATGACGCATCACACCGAGGAATGCGCGGATCGCCGTTCAGCGAGAGATAAACACGCTGGTCTGAGGTCGGGTCTTGTTGGGTGGGCGCGCCTGAATAATCCGCAGCTTGCCCAGAGGCGGTTGCCGCCAGCAAAAGGGGCAGAGCGAAAAGGGCGACAACGAATTTCTTGACCATGTGTCCTGTCCGAATAGCAATTGCAAGAACCACCTTACGATGCGTTATTCGCGGACGAGGGGCAACTCTTCCTTCTGGGGGAGTCTATTCGTCAATGACCTGCTGGACAGACCAAGCCGCCCCGGGGCCTCGCTTGAGCTTGTCGCAGAGCCATGGCAGCGCAGTCTCCATTTGCTGCTTTAACGTCCAAGGTGGATTCACCACCAGCATGCCACTGGAAACCATTGGCTTTTCCGGATCGATCCGGCCTGAACCCAACTCGAGGCCCAAGACATTCCGGATTCCGTAGGCCTCCATGTTCGCAATAAGGCGGTTCACTGTCTTCCGCTCTTTGATGGGATACCAGAGAGCGAAGGTACCGGTTTGCCACCGCTTCCAACCACGCTGAACGCCTTCCAGCAAACGCTCGAACTCGTCCTCCACCTCGTAGGCCGGATCGATGAGGACCAGCCCGCGCCGTTCTTTTGGGGGCAGGAAGCTGCCCAGAGCCAACCACGCGTCCAACTCGATGAGTTTTACATGCTTGTCGCCGCCAAAGTTGTCGGTGAGGGTACGGAAGTCGTCCGGGTGCAGTTCGGTCAGGGTCAAACGGTCCTGATTACGCATGAGATCGCGCGCGATGATTGGGGAGCCCGGATACATGTCAATGCCAGTGCCTTGCGGGTTCATGGCGCGCACAACACCAAGCCATGGGTCTAGCACCTCCGCTACATCTGATGGGATGTCTTCATCAATGATGCGGCCGATACCGTTTTGCCATTCTCCGGTGCGCTGGGCCTCATCTGACGTCAGATCGTAGATGCCAATGCCTGCATGGGTGTCCAGAATGCGGAAAGCTGCATCTTTCTTCTTCATGTAGGTGATGATTGCAGCCAAAACGGTATGTTTCAGAACATCGCCTAGGTTACCGGCGTGGTAGATATGGCGATAGTTCATGGACGTCCCTCCGGGGGCTAGGTTGGCATTGGGGTGATGCTCCTACCATAGTTTAAGCGGGATGCAAGAGGGGAACTGCTGCCAGGGCTGGCAGCGAAAAAGAAAAGGCGACCCGAAGGCCGCCTCTTGAATGCTTTGTTTCGCTCGACCGTATCAGTCGCGTGCGAAATCGTCTTCCGGAGCTGCCATTTCATAGCTGTCTTCTGTTGCTGGGGCATCGCCCTCCAGAAGTTTCAGCTCAACAGCTTTCGGTCCTTTTCCGCGGCGGTCTGGCTCTGTTTCAAACGAGATCCGCATACCGCTGTCCAGGCTCTGTAAGCCTGAGCGCTCGACAGCAGAAATGTGAACGAAGACATCACTCTCAGCTGAATCAGGTGTGATGAAGCCAAAGCCCTTGTCCTGTTTGAAGAATTTGACCGTTCCGGATTGGCGCGGGCCGCGCTCTACAGGGGCATGTTCACGCCGTGGTCCGCGGTTGCCACCGCCACCAAAGGGTGGACGGCCCTGACCGTCTCCGTCATTGTTGCCACGGTAGCCGCCACGGTCTCCTCCGCGGTCGGGGCCGCGATCTCGAGAGCCATAGCTGCCTCTGTCTCTTGCTCCATAACCGCCACGAGAATCGTTGCGATCATTGTTGTGGTCGTCTCTAGGTGCCTGATAAGGGCTATATCCGGGCTCGCTTCCAAGAAAATCAGGAGCTCCGAATTCCGGGCCGAAACTATGCGCACCGCCAAACTCACGCTTGCCACCACGCTTGTTCCGTGGGCGGCGGCCCGAATTCCCGTCATGCATTACTATATCGCCTTTCCTGCCAGCATTACGCCAGTACATGCCAGCACTTCCAATTCACCACCAAAGGTGGCCGGGTCGTCTACCGGTATTGACCAACTTGCGTTGTACGAAGCTGAAACCATCTGCACCAGAAGGTATAGCAAGAGTTTCTGACACAAATATATGCTCGGCTACGTGGCAACATACCGCTTACGGTATGGGAAGCATCATAGGGTTCAGTTGGGTAAGAGGGCAAGACATTCGTGAGACTAATATAGTCAAACCCCTAGATTGTGCGGGGATGCTACTCCCTTGATTATCGATATTGAGCGAAAAAGTCAGAACTCCAGGAAATTGTGTAAGTATTGTGACGTTTTTAGGTGTGCGTTGTGCTGTAAACTGTTTAGGCGGCTTGTTCCCAAAGCCTCGCTCCCCCTGTTGGTTGAAGATGGGAAAATGTTGAGCGTCACAGGAGGCAGGCGAAATTTCGCCAATATCCTGATAGGGTGCGCGAAAGAGTCAAAAAGGGGTTTGAGAATACATGAGCGATCAACACACTCAGGATCCAGCGCCGGAGCTTCAAGTCACAGTTGTGCCGGTGACTGCCTTTCAGCAGAACTGCAGCATTCTTTGGAACACCCGCACCAAGAAGGCGACCGTGATTGATCCGGGTGGGGATGTAGACCAGATTCTTTCTGCAGTTGAGCGGCTTGGTGCAGCCATTGACCGGATCGTGCTGACCCACGGCCATCTGGATCACATTGGCGGGGCTGCCGAGCTTGCGAAGAAGTCAGGGGTGCAGGTGGAAGGGCCGCACCTGGATGACAAATCGCTGATTGACGGTGTCGCAGATCAGGCGCGTCAGTTCGGCCTGCCTGATGTGGCGCCTGTTACGCCGGACCGTTGGCTGACTGAAGGGGATACCGTGGAGCTTGGCGGTGTCACCTTTGATGTGTTGCATTGCCCGGGACATTCACCGGGACATGTGGTTTTTGTCAACAAGGACCTGCGTTTCGCGATTTCAGGAGACGTGTTGTTCGCCGGCTCAATCGGCAGGACCGATCTGCCGGGCGGAGATCATGCGACACTGATCAAGTCCATCAAGGAAAAGCTATTGCCTCTCGGGGATGATATCACCTTCTTGCCCGGACATGGCGGTGCATCGACATTCGGCAATGAGCGTCAATCAAATCCGTTTCTCGCCTGAGTGCAGTCCATCTCCATCTGGGCTACAAAGTGAGACAGAGTGCTGCTGACCTTGTCGGCGGCACTTTTTACAACAGGTTTTGCAGTTGATCGATGCGGGCGTTGATGAGCCACCCGTAGTAATTTTCCTGTGGCCATGCTGATGGGTCTTCTTCGCGACGCGCTGCGTATGCTGCGGCCCTCTCCCATGGGTTGCCGAGGTTATAAAGCGTGGCTGTGATCCCCGGATTGGTCGAGATATCAATACCGGCGACCTGCTTGTAGGCCTCAATGGCATCTTTCAGCACCGCTGCAGTGTAGTGCAGGGACATTTCCGGATTCATGACCGTTGTGTACACGTCCATGGCCTTGTCCGGGTCCAAAGCCGGGAAGCCGCTGACTTCCTGAACCTTGTCGTTCATTTTCAAAGCAGTCAGCGGTGTCAGCTGGCCGATGCCAAAACTCTGTCCGGCAAACATTGGCCGGAAAAACACCTGATGGAAAAGCTTGCGCGGATAGGGGTGGTTGTCGACCACCTTGCCCAGAAAACTTTCGTTCCAGACCTTTTCATAGCAACGCCATTTCGCGCTGCTGTCATCGAAGCTATTGCAGGTGCTGAACTGAGGGCGCTGGACAAACTCACTTACGGGCTCATCGTTGAACTCGAACTCGATGCGCAGACCGGCGTATTGAAGCGCTTTTAGGTAGTATCCCTGAGCGCTGTCGAGACTGTCATAGTTGTATGTGTGCTCACCCACGATAGCGCCTACAATATGGATCGGGTCGATCTCATAAAGTTCCGCAGCCTTGTTGATCTGACGCATGAGCTTTTTATCGCTCTCAAGCAGGTTGAGAACGCGATCAAACTTTGAATCGTAGGTCCGGTCGTAGGCTCGTGTTCGCGTGGTGGAGGCCGCTGGTACCGGCGGTTGTTCCATGTTCATGTTGCCAATAGGCATTGGGATCACGGGTGATGGCAGCGAGCCTGTCGTGATTTCTTCGTTCAGGTCCGGCATATGCACGGCCGAGATCTGCTCGGCGTGGCCGCTCAAAGCGGTGCCAGCAATAAACGCCAGCGCAAGAAGGGATGATGCGAACGCTTTGCACGAATGCACGATAATGACCTTTGTAAAATGCCCGCAGGATTGTCCGAGGGGTGCCCGTTAACGATTCAGTCTTGGCTGTCTTAATAGCCAACCACCGCTGTGTCGTAAAACCGTGTAACCTAGGTGGCACTTATTTTACGTGAGTTGCTGACAGAACTTTTTGTGAGTTTTGCGCGCACCGCAAGCTAGCTGCAGCCGTGGCCCTTGAGCTTATGACCGCCATCACCGATCACTTCAACCTTTACACTGGTAATCCCCGCATTAACAAACCCGATTTTGTCAGCAGCTGCTTTGGTCACATCAATCACGCGTCCTTTTACAAAAGGGCCGCGGTCGTTGATGCGCACATTAACGGCCTTGCCGTTTCTCAAGTTTGTCACCTTTACAATCGTGCCGAATGGCAGAGTGCGGTGTGCCGCGCTAAGCTTGCTGGGGTCTGCCATTTCACCACTTGCCGTGCGGGAGGTGAGCGCATACCAGGAAGCCTTGCCGCACTGGCTGCCGGTCACTGTCTTCGCTGTCGCCGTACCGGCCTCAAATGTTGCAAGGGTAGGTTGGAGCAGCACAGCCGCTGCGATAATCAGTGAGTACTTGCACGCGTTCGCCATGCCACGGTGCGCAGAGCGCACAAGCGCTGTGATATTCGACATGTTCGTCCTCATCTTTCGGAGATGAGAGATATCTGCTGTTTAAAGGCGGCAGAAAAAAGACAGTTAATGGAAAAGTTGATTTTGTTTTCCTATTAAACAGAGTGAAGAACTTCTTTGGATTTTAACCTAAGTGCTTGCCACCGAACGGAAACACCTTGATGAACAGACCTAAAGCAGCCGAAATGGGACAGACTACTCGACTTCCGTGGCTTGACATCGCGCGTGGTGCTGCTTTGTGGGCCATGGTCCTCTACCACTTCAGCTGGGATTTGCTGTGGTTTGGGCTCGTGGACTGGCCGGTGGCAACGGGCATGGGATGGCGCTCTTTCGCCATTGGCATCGCGGCAAGCTTCCTGTTTCTGGTGGGGTTCAGTGCCAACCTGGCGCATGGCAAGGGCATTCGCTGGAAGGGGTTTTGGAAGCGCGAGGCAAAGATTGTTGCCGCTGCGATGCTCGTTTCTGCCGGGACGTACTTCGCTCTTGGAAGTCAGATGATACGCTTCGGGATCCTGCACAACATTGCACTGAGCAGCCTGCTGGTGCTGCTGTTCCTGCGGTTGCCCTTTTTGCTTAACACTCTGATTGGGCTGGCCGTTATTGCGCTCGGAAACGCGGTATCCCCTTTGGCTCCTGATCCGTTGTTATTCTGGATTGGGCTGCATCCGTCTCCGTTTGTGTCTGTTGACTTTGTTCCAGTGTTTCCATGGTTCGGAGTTGTGTTGCTTGGCTTGGCGGCATCACAATACTACACGGCTATGAAGCGGCACCGGAGGGCGCAAGAGCGCCCCGAGAGCCCCCTGAGGCGTTTGCTTCCCCGCGCGATGGGATGGTCTGGAAGGAACTCGCTGTTTTTCTATCTGGCACACCAGCCAATCATTTTTGGGAGTCTGTGGCTGTTGGTGGTGCTGGGTGGCTTGCCGGATCGGGATGAGATGGCGTTCCAAAGCAACTGCGTTGCGGCATGTTTCTCTTCACGTGAGGCAAGGCAATGTGAGTCGGCGTGTGCTTGTACCCTCGAACGTCTTCAGCAGGGAGATGAGTGGGAAAGGCTCTTGAATGAGCCGCTTGATGCGACGCTCCGTCCTGTAATCCAACAACATTTCAAGATTTGTCTTGCTCAATGAGAGGCCGTGGCTGGGGCGAGAATCAAAATGCGCGGTCCTCCGGGTGTGAACTGTTGTATTTTTGCAATTTAGAGCAAGAAACACAGGATTTGCCCCGTTTTTTTTATAAATAGGTATTTCGGCGTGTTTGAGCGTTCACGCGCAACAACTGGAATCAAACAGGGCGATTTTGGGTCCAAAATGGGGTGTTTTGTTACTGTCATAAACACCCAGAGCCATTTCAGCTATAAAAATGGACAAGCTGGGCGATCCTTAGGGAAGTACTAGGTCGTTGGGGGGAGTTGACCCCTGCTGTTCTATTGTAAATATTTCCCCGTATAAATACACAACCAACCGTATTCTTACCGTGTCTGTAACAAACCTGCTCACAGGGAGATGGCGGGTGAAGTTCGGGCGGTGCTTTGTTTTAAACGGCATTGGCCCTTTGGAATGACGCGAGCTTAGGTGCGCACCTTTGTTGGGGGTGGTGGGCCGCGGTTCTAGGGGAAGAAATGACTCTTTATTGGAGGGGGAATATGAAAATTTTCAATCGTGCGCTCGGCGCTACTTTGGCTGCCGGCACAATTCTTGGTGCTTCCGGTTCGGCTTTTGCTGCAGGCTGGGACGTGCAGGGCCTGAACAGCTATGACCTTCTGTTCTCCGACAAGAAATTCGCCGTACAGGCGCAGACCAGCTACGTCGACCGTAATGTTGATTTCAAAAACGTAAATGGCACCAATCGTGGCGGGCAGGCTACATCAGGATCTAGCGCCGATGATGCAGTTCCTGATGTTTGGCTCTATTCGGTCGCTGTAAAGGCAAATCTGTTTGAAAATATCGATTTTTTTGCAAGGGTCGATAATCCTTACATCATTCGCGAAGAGCCTGGATTCGATTGGGGCGGGAGATATGCCATTGCCGAGACGGTTGCAGATGCACATGGCATTGATGCAATGCTCAGCTATAAACATGCAATAAATGGAAGTAGTAATCTTCGCTTCTTCGGTGGCGTTCGTGCTGTAGATGTTACTTACGAACAAAATTCGGCATTCAATCCCGTGACCACTGCCGTGCCAGCGCTCGATCGAGTTGCCAGCATCGATGTGGAAACAGATGGTTACGAGTTTGGATGGCGCATCGGGGCGGCCTATGAAATTCCTGAAATGGCGTTGAGAGCGAAAGTTTCTTATGATTCAGCCATTGATGTGGATTTGGATGGACGCTTTTTTACGAACGGTGCGGTTTTAAATCCGTTAAACAGTAGCGTTGTGATCCCAGCTCTTGATACGTCTGCCGATGCAACCGCTACCCTTCCTCAAGCAATTGAAGCAAGTATTGAGTCAGGCGTCGCTCCAGGTTGGTTAGTCTCATTAGGTGTGAAGTGGGTTGATTGGAGTGTTTTGGATGAGCTCGCGGTCAACTTCGGTAGCAATGCGATAGGTGCAACAGGGTCAACTCGCGTGTTGAACTACTCCGATGGTTGGACTGTGGAAGCCGGTGTTTCGCACAAGCTCACGGACAAATTAGGTGTTGGCGGCACGATCACTTGGGACAAGGGCATTGGCGGCCCTTACTCTGATTTCTGGGCGTTCGGCGTTGGGGGTGCATATGATGTATCAGAGAATGTGCGTTTGGCGCTTGGCGGCCGAGCAGTGTATAAAACTGCCGATAGCGGCGTTTACGATATTCAAGGCTCGACGCCTGTTTCTGCAACTTATGAGTATGACTCTTCCTGGAACTTCCAGCTGTCTTCACGCCTGAAGGTCTCCTTCTAAGCTGGAGGCTCAAACAAGTTTGGAACCCACCGGGAGCTAAGGCTTCCGGTGGGTTTTGTTTTTAGGAACGAAGCAAGAACAACTCTTTTCTTTTGAGCAGACTCGCGCCATATTGCGCGTCATGGCTAGCAACAAGAAAACCAGTTCCTCAGATCAGCTCCCTGAAGCGCCGGATAACAGCGCTGAAGGTTTTGGTGAAGCTCCGCAGCAAGGTTTGGGTGGCGCCCCGTTGAGTGGGGGCATTTCCGATTGGATTGAGCAAATTGGGTCTGACGAAGCGCCTGAGACGCTTAAGTCAAAGGTCATGCCTGACAAGCCTGCAGTGACATCGAAGAAAGCTGTTTCGGCCAAAGCGGCCAAGACGACAAAATCCAAAGAAGCTGGGAGATCACGCAGCGCCCGCGGCACGTCAATGGGCGGCAGCGCGGACCCGCGAGAGCGAGCAAAGGGTGGTCTGAACCCTGTTGCAGGCATGGACATGTCACTGGAAGATGCTGAAAAGATGTTGGCGTCTCATGTCAAGGAGAACAAGCGCAAGAAGAAGGCGTCCGCACCTGAAGTGATGACCGGCGCGACGGCGACGGTGCAGGCTCTGGCGGATCTTATTTCTTCAGGCAATCCGCTTCACAAGAATGGTGAAACCTGGGTGCCGCATCGCCCTGAGCGCCCGACAAAATCGGAAGGCGGGGTGCCTATTGAGCTGGTGTCCGAGTACGAGCCGAAAGGGGATCAGCCGACGGCCATAGCGGAGCTGATTCAAGGGCTCGATGGTGGTGAAAAGACACAAGTTCTTCTTGGGGTTACAGGGTCTGGCAAGACCTACACCATGGCGCAGATCATTGCCCAGACGCAACGCCCGGCTTTGATCCTCGCGCCCAACAAGACGCTCGCGGCTCAGCTTTACGGCGAGTTCAAATCTTTCTTTCCAAACAACGCGGTTGAGTATTTCGTTTCCTACTACGACTATTACCAGCCAGAGGCGTATGTTCCGCGCACGGATACGTTCATTGAGAAAGAAAGCTCAATCAACGAACAGATCGACCGTATGCGCCACTCTGCAACACGAGCTGTGCTTGAACGTGATGACGTGATCATCGTGGCATCCGTCTCCTGTATCTACGGTATTGGATCGGTTGAGACCTATACGGCCATGACCTTTGCACTTGAGGTGGGGGAGCGTATAGATCAACGCCAGCTGTTGGCGGACTTGGTAGCACTGCAATACAAACGTAACGATGCAGCCTTCCAGCGTGGGACGTTCCGCGTTCGCGGCGATACGGTGGAAGTCTTTCCCGCGCACTATGAAGATAGAGCTTGGCGTATCTCTCTGTTTGGCGACGAGATTGAAGGCATCACCGAGTTCGATCCGCTTACAGGGAAGAAAAGTGGCGAACTCCAACAGGTCAAAATCTACGCGAACTCGCACTACGTCACTCCACGCCCAACGCTCAACCAAGCCATAAAGTCCATTAAGGCGGAACTGAAACAACGTCTCGCGGAGCTGAATGATCACGGCCGGTTGTTAGAGGCTCAGCGGCTTGATCAGCGCTGCACGTTTGACCTTGAAATGATGGAAGCGACTGGTGCATGCGCCGGGATCGAGAACTATTCCCGCTACCTGACCGGCCGGGCACCCGGTGAGCCGCCGCCAACCCTGTTTGAATATCTGCCGGACAACGCCATCGTGTTCGCGGATGAGAGCCACGTGACCATTCCGCAGATCGGGGCCATGTACCGCGGTGACTTCCGACGTAAAGCCACGCTGGCGGAGTATGGGTTCCGTCTGCCGTCTTGCATGGACAATCGCCCCCTGCGCTTTGAGGAGTGGGATGCCATGCGCCCGCAGACTGTCGCGGTTTCTGCAACACCGGGCTCATGGGAAATGGAAGAGGCTGGCGGTGTCTTCGCCGAGCAGGTCATTCGTCCGACCGGACTGACAGATCCGGATATCGACATCCGCCCAGCGAAGACCCAGGTGGATGATCTGCTGGGTGAGGTGCGAGAAGTGGCTGCCCGAGGATATCGCACGCTGGTGACCACACTGACAAAGCGGATGGCCGAGGACCTTACTGAATACCTGCACGAGAACGGTGTGCGTGTACGTTACATGCATTCGGATATCGATACACTTGAGCGCATTGAAATTATTCGCGATTTGCGTCTTGGGGCTTTTGATGTGCTTGTCGGCATCAACTTGCTGCGTGAGGGGCTCGACATTCCCGAGTGTGGTTTGGTCGCCATTCTTGATGCGGATAAGGAAGGCTTCCTTCGTTCAGAAACCTCGCTCATTCAGACCATCGGTCGCGCGGCTCGTAACGTGGATGGCAAGGTCATACTCTATGCGGACAACATTACTGGCTCCATGGATCGCGCCATTCAGGAGACAAACCGTCGCCGCGAGAAGCAAGAGGCCTACAACGAAGAACACGGGATTACGCCAGAGAGCGTCAAGCGTTCTATTGGCGACGTGATGGAGAGCATTTACGAACAGGATCATGTGACTGTAGATGCAGGCTTTGCGGAATCCGGTGCTACGATCGGCCACAACCTTAAAGCCCATATCGAAGATCTCGAAAAGCAGATGCGTGAAGCGGCTGCAGATCTCAACTTTGAGAGCGCAGCGCGGTTGCGTGACGAGATCAAGCGGCTTCAGGAAACTGAGCTCGTGCTGGCCGATGATCCGATGGCGCGCCAGTCCGCACTTGGGGACAAGGTCGGTGCCTACGACGGTGACAAGAAGTACGGGGCCTCAGCCAATGAGCCGCCGAGCAAGTCCAAGGCCCAAAAGCCAAAGCTGGGTGAAATGGGGCCGGGGACAGACCTCTCCAAGCCGAAGGGTGCTTCTACCGACAAGAAGCGCGGCCGGAGTTCCGGCGGGCGACCGGGGACGCGCACCTATCGAAAGAAATAGATTAGATTTTTGTTACAAATTTTTGGTGGGCGCTAAGACTTGAGAGGGTTTGAGCGCCCATTTTTGTTGAGCTACGTCATTTTTAAATAGTAAATTGATGCAGTTAAGTGCGCCTAATCTGAGGTAATATCAGGTTTTCGGTCCAGTCGTTCCATCTCATGAGGCCATAATGTGCAGTCGTTGGTGTTCTGTCTGGCTTAGCTTTTTCGTTCTCATCAGTGCGTTGTTGAGTCCCGGTCTGGCGCTTGAGGATGGGAAGCGAATTGATGAAGTAACAAATGCCGAATGGGCGGGCGATTTGGATGGCATGCGCAAACGTGGCTTTATTCGCGCTCTTGTGCCGTTTTCTCTCACCTCATTCTACATTGACAATGGGAAGGAAAGGGGGTTGCAGGCTCAGTTGCTGAATGAGTTTGAGAAGCAGCTCAACGTGGGTGTCGATAGGGAGCAGGATAAGGTCCGAGTTCTCGTGATTCCTACAACCCGAGACCAGCTCTTTCCAAAATTGATCAGTGGGAAGGGGGACTTGATAGCAGCCAATCTCACTGTCACGGCGGATCGCATGAAGGACGTAGACTTTGGCGATCCGGTCTATCAGGAAGCCAAGGAGATTGTTGCGACAGCACCGGGAGAAGCGCCAGTCGAGGTCCTCGCTGATCTCGCGGGGCGTCAAATCTATGTACGGGAGGACAGCAGTTTTTATCCGAGCCTCGAGGCGGCCAATGTTCAGCTTGCCGAAAAAGGTTTAGAGCTGATCGATATACAGTTCGCTGATGAACGCCTTGAAGCCGAAGACATTCTGGAGATGGTCAATGCGGGTGCCATCCCAGCCACGGTTGTTGATCAGCATGTGGGCCAGTTTTGGTCCAAAGTGTTTCCCAAATTCGTGATGAATACTGAGGTTGTGCTTCGTGATCGGGGGCACATTGCCTGGGCGCTTCGACAAGACAGTCCCAAGCTGCTTGCTGAGGTGAATGCTTTCATGAAGGAAGCGAAGATCGGTACGTTGCTCGGCAATATGCTGGCGAAGGAGCAAATGGAGCTCGCGGATCGTTTTGTCGATCCTTCAGAGGAAGAGTATCTGCAGAAACTCAAGGAGTTGCGGGATCTTTTCCTCAAATTTGGTGAGAAGTATGATATCGATCCAAGCTTGCTGGCAGCGCAGGCCTTTCAGGAATCCCGGTTCGATCCCAATGCACGCAGTGCAGCGGGTGCTGTAGGCATCATGCAGCTTTTACCCTCGACCGCGCTTGATCCCAATGTTGACATCAAGAACTACGAAAGCCTTGAGGGCAATATTGAAGCAGGCGCGAAGTACATGCGCTTTTTGGCCGATCATTATTTCCCAGAAACTGAAATCCCAGAGTTTGAAAAGATGATGATGGTGTTTGCTTCCTACAACGCAGGCCCCAACCGGGTTAGGCGTGTTCGGCCGGATGCTCCAGACCCCAACATGTGGTTTCGTAGTGTGGAGTGGGAAGTTGCTGAGGCGGCCGGCTCTGAGCCAATCCGTTATGTAAAGAACATATATCGGTACTATCTGATGTTTGACAGTATGATGCAGCGCTCGGAAGTTCTTCGGAAAGTGCGAACTGAGTAGGCCCTCAGGTCGTTGAGGATCGTGTGCGAAGTCTGCGCATCAACATGGGGGCTACCTCGACAATCAGTACGCCCAAGAAGATAAGGGCACAGCCGACGATGCCGACTAAAGGCAGGCGCTCTCCAAGCAAGAGTGCCCCGAATATGGCGGCAAACAGCGCTTCAGAAGAGAGAATGATTGCAGCGTCTGCGGGCGCAGTCCACTGCTGAGCAACCGCCTGGAGCGTAAAGGCGACGCCACCGGACATCACACCTGCAAAGAAGATCTCGAACCACGCGGCTTGAAACGCAGCCACTGTGTAACTCTCGTAAAACAAGCTGGCGGCAACCGCGACTACGCCTACAAACAGAAACTGGGTGAACGCAACAGCCATGGGGCGTCCGCACATCATGACCAGTCTGCCGAGCAGGATCACCTGAAACGCCCAGAATACAGCGCAGATGATCATTAGAACGTCGCCCCAGTTCAGGGCAGATAAGCTTCCACCACCGAGAAGATAGATGCCTGTGAGCGTCATAAGGCTGGCTGGCCATACAAGGAAGTGTGGCACCTGACGAAAGAACATGAGCCCCATGATGGGCGTCAGCACAACATAGACAGCCGTAAGAAAGCCGGCATTGGTCACGGTGGTGACTGTGAGGCCGTACTGCTGCAGCACTGTGCCAATCGTGAAGCAGAAACCCACGGCAATGAACTGAGGCCAAAGCCTGCGGTCAATAGTTTTCGCCGGACTGCGTCTTTTCTCCAAGAAGACCATGGGAACGAGTGCCAAGGCAGCCACGAGGAATCTCACCCCAGTGAATTGAAGAGGCCCAAGGCTCTCCATTGCGGTGGATTGGCTGATGAAGGCTGCACCCCAAATGAGGCCAGTGAGTAGAAGGAGAATATTGGCAGTCGCGCGTGTCATGAGCGCACGGTTATCGGAGCTTCAGCAGGCGCGCAACCCCGTCCGCGGTTTGCAACGCATGTTTTTCAAGGCTCTAGACCAAGTGATGAGACCGCGCGTGCCTGCCTTTTCAGAGCGATAGTTCGTCCAAGCCGACTTCAAGGTAGTCTGAGAGATTCGGAATGCCCAGCAGGTAGGTCACGGTGGATACACGTGATCCGGATGAACGTTCCTTTGCGTCCGTCAGCGCCTGAGTCCATTCGGTTTTGTCGTAGTCGCCACGCCCTATCCATGTAAGGGCTACCATTTCTGCGGCTTCGTCAACATTGAGGTCGGAGAGCAGCTCCTTGAGCTCTTCGTCCAGCATGTCGTCGTTTTCTTCTTCCGCCAGCCCTTCGTGGGAATGCACGGCCACAAGGTTTTCTGCATCGTAGGCAACCTCGCCCTCGTGCCCGTCCTCATAGGAATCAGAAAGAGAGTTTGAGGCGGACCTCGCCTTTTGAATGAACATACGAATCGTATCAGCGGATAGTGTTAGTTCGACAGGCATGATGGTCACCATCGGATGTTGATAACTCATAGTAATGCTGCAACACGACCTGTCGCAAGGGGAAGGGGTGAAGATCCTCGGGATTGTTTGATCAGAGAGCATGGCTCAACGTATGCATCCCTAATAGGTTTGGGGGCTAAAGGTGTTTCTCTATCATAGCGCTAGGTTTACAAATGACGATTGTAAGACGTAAGGCGGCTAATGTGAGTCCTGTTCATTTATACCAGTATGCAGTGGTAGTTACCCTGATATGGCATTAGAGAAATATGCAGGTTTTGGCTTGTTTAACTCTTGTTAACCAACAGCAAATGTGGCTACCGTAATCCCATTGAAAGCCTAGGCTTACTCGATGACTTTAGGTCAGATGCGGCGGACCTGAGTGCTGGCCGGTGGACTTTGCAGAGTTCACCGGCCTTCTCTTTTCGGTGTGGGAGGTTATTTGCGGAAGCGTGTGGTCAGGCTGTAGAGGATCCAGCTTCCGCCGGAAAACGCACCAACCAGTCCTGTCAAAAGCAGAGTTTCAGAAAGGGTCAGGCCTTCTACATCCACGGTGGCCAGTGCAAACAGGGGAAGCGCGGAAAACGCAGCCACGCCAGTTAGCACCGGGCGTACTCTGGCCATAGCTTTGGATGTTCTTGTTGTTTTTGAGTTTTCCAGCATGGGGGCAACTTTCCTTCCGTTAAAGGCAAGGAGAGTGTGCTCTGGCAATAAGGCAAAATCTCGCCTGAAACACGGTATTCCCTCGATTTAGCGAGGCAATTTCAGGTTGGCAGTGCCTAATTCCTAAACGCAAAGAGTTTGGAACCCATAAAATTGAAAATTACCGCTACGCCAGTTGCGATAATCAGGGCTGCGAACGGGGAGCTTTCTGGAAAGCTCAACAGAATCGCTGAGTAGACACCGTAGTTGATGATGGCCCCCAGCAGGTTGACGGCAATGAAGCGCAGGTACTCGGGAAGCTTGGCAGCATCACTTTTGAAGGTGAAGGCGCGATTGAGGGCCCAGTTGTTGGTCATGGCAGCCCAGATAGAGAGAAGCCGGCCGGCAAACGGGCCAAGACCGAACGCCAGCAGCACCGCAAGGACCGCAGCATCCACCACAAGTCCGGTTGCTCCGACCAAACAAAAGCGAATGAACTGGTTCTGCTGGCAGAATCGCATGACGCTCGCAGTGATGATATGCATGCGAGTTACTCGCAATTAAGTTAAATCTATCCGTTTTCTGAGTGTTGCTTAACGGTGATTGTCACTTCGTGCAAGAAGGTGCGGCGCAATGCACGCATAATTGCCTGGGACTGTATGGTTTTGTTTGTGGTCTTGCTTGGCAATGGACTACAGTCCTTGCGGATGTTTATCTGCCTAGGAGATGAGGCGGGTAAATGATCCCACAGGAAAAATAATCGCAAATGTGCCGCTTTCATGGAGGTCATTATGGGCTTTATCGCCGATGCGCTCTCACGCGTAAAACCGTCTGCAACCATCGCCGTCACCAACAAGGCGCGCGAACTCAAGGCAGCGGGTCGTGATGTTATTGGGTTAGGAGCAGGCGAGCCAGACTTCGATACACCGGAGAACATCAAGGCCGCGGCAATTGCAGCCATTAACGAAGGCAAGACCAAGTACACTGCCGTTGATGGCATACCCGAGCTGAAAAAGGCTATCTGCGCCAAGTTTGAGCGCGACAATGGTCTCAAGTATGAGCCTGCACAGATTACCGTCGGTACGGGTGGCAAGCAGGTTCTTTACAATGCCCTGATGGCGACCATCAATCCGGGTGACGAGGTGCTGATCCCGACGCCATACTGGGTGTCCTATCCGGACATGGTGCTGTTGGCTGGCGGGGAGCCGGTTGTAGTTGAGGCCGACAAGGCGACCTTCAAGATTACACCCGAAGCTCTGGAATCGGCGATTACACCAAAGACAAAGTGGCTAATCTTCAACTCTCCTTCCAATCCTTCTGGTGCAGGCTACAGCCGTTCAGAGTTGAAGGCACTGACCGATGTGCTGATGAAGCACCCACACGTGTGGGTCATGTCAGACGATATGTATGAGCATCTGGTCTATGACGATTTCGAGTTCACTACGCCTGCGCAGGTTGAGCCGGGCCTTTATGAGCGCACGCTCACTGTAAATGGTGTTTCCAAGGCGTATTCAATGACTGGGTGGCGTATTGGATATGCTGGCGGTCCGGTTGAACTGATCAAGGCAATGGCAAAGATTCAGTCTCAGTCTACCTCAAATCCGTCATCCATCGCGCAGTGGGCAGCTGTTGAAGCGCTCAATGGCACGCAGGATTTCATTGCGCCAAACAACGAAGTGTTCAAGGGACGCCGCGATCTTGTCGTGTCCATGCTGAACCAGGCAAATGGATTGTCCTGCCCAGTGCCGGAAGGGGCGTTTTACGTCTTCCCATCCTGCGAGGGTTTGATTGGCAAAACCGCGCCATCTGGGAAAGTGATCGAGAACGATCTGGATTTTGCGGCTGAGCTTCTGGAGACGGAAGGTGTGGCCGTGGTGCCGGGTTCTGCATTTGGCCTCGGCCCGAACTTCCGTGTTTCCTACGCAACCTCAAACGAGGCGCTTACTGAGGCTTGCACACGCATCCAGCGTTTCTGCGGCAATCTCAAGTAAGATTGGTCGGTCTTAAACGAGAAAGGCGCGGAATTCCGCGCCTTTTTCCTTGTTTCACGTCAGCGACTACTCAGAGATCAGCTCATCAAGGATGTAGTTGCGGTTAACATAATCGTTGCGGTTTTCCTGCATCAGGCTGCGGTTGCCGCTGAAGCTCAGGCGACCACCAACGAGGAAGGTCGCATCGTCATCTTCCCGCAGTCGCGCATCACCGTAGATTGCAATGCCTTGCTGGCCAAAGCTGCCAGGGCGGAACTCGGCACCCGCCGCATAGACGTTATCGTCGCGGAAATGACGGTAGCCACCATAGAAGCGCAGGTTCTCGGTCATGTAGTAGGAAACGTCGAATGCGCCGACCACATCCCCATCGTCATCAAAGCCCTGCAGGCCGATCATGGCATCCAGGCTGACTGGGCCAAAGTGCATCTGACCTTCTGCGCCGACGAAGCCAATATCACCATCGTTGCGATTGATATGCGTGCCGGATGCAATGACGCCGAAATAGCCTGCATCGTACTGACGGAAGCCAAGGCGAACTGAGCCTCCTACAAATCCATAGTCTGTTTCGCCGCCTGCTGCGGCATCAAACTGAGCGGCAAAACCGTTCTGAAGTTGAGCGACATAGTTGCCGGAGACCAATCCAAGAAGGTCTCCGTCGAGGGCGCCGAAGCCAGCCGCAACACGAGCATTTGGGGATTGCTCGAATGCAAACGCGGGCAGGCTGACAGCGGTGAGGAGAGCGAGCGCGCTCACTGTTGTTTTTAAAGGTGCACTAGGCATTTTGATTCTCCAATAGTCTGCCGTTAGCCCGACTTTTGGAGTTTTTGTTTAAAACACCATTGCAGCTTGTCTCGATACGGGACAGAAATTTAGAGTTAATTCCTATGGTAAATAAAGCGTATCCATCGTGTCAGAAGTGCCAAGATACTGCCATATTTGAAGGCCGGACATGGTAAGCGCCAGCGAATGCTCTGGGTTGTTACGCCAACTAAAAGTCGATGGCTTTGAACTGTTTCTCCTCATTGGCGATTTGCTGGTTTCTATGGAAAGTTGTTGGATCGCTACTTTGCCACAAAGCAGGTTTTTGATCTGGGGTGTGAGCCGATATGGCCAAGAACAATAAGGAGAGAAATGCATGCCCCGTTCATTTCGACTTTTGAGCGCGTTTTCTGGATGCACACTCATGTTGGCTGGTGCTGTTGCCGCCAGTGAGCAAAGTCAGCCCACCGTTGAGGTTGGCACTCTCACCTGCAACGTCACAGAGGGAAGCAGCTTCATCGTTGGGTCTAGCCATACCATGGCTTGCGATTTCAAATCCGCAGGAGGAAGTTCAGAGGCTTATACTGGCAAGATCAATAGTTTTGGCCTTGATATTGGTCCAGTGAACAAAGGTAGTTTGGTTTGGGGTGTGCTTGCGCCATCCGCCAACGTGGAGCCTGGCGCTCTTGCGGGTAGCTATGGAGGCGTTTCGGCCGGGGCAGCGCTTGGCGCGGGATTACAGGCGAACATCCTTGTCGGCGGTCTCGACAAGTCCATTGCACTTCAGCCTTTAAGCTTGGAGGCCAATACCGGTTTGAACCTTACGGCAGGTATAACCGGCCTGCAGTTGAGTAAGGCCAACTGACCTAAGCTATTCACCGATCAATAGAAATTCTGCGGCGGACTGTCACACACTGCGCCGTCGCAGTTTTACGGCTTGATATTTCAAGGCAACTCCTGCGACCATAGAGATCTGACCCGGGAGGGGTCGGAGAAAGGCGCGTCGAAATTGCAGGCGCCTCAGGCGCTTAGCGACGTGTCGATCCTCAATTCGGTACGGAGTAGCGATCATGGGAGAAAAAGGCGTTGGTGGTGCTGGCGGCAGGGTGAGCAGCCCTCGCTGTGTAGCGATAGTCGGGCCATTCGCAAGTGGTAAGACCACCTTATTCGAGGCCCTTCTGGCACGCACGGGGGCAATTGCCAGACAAGGTAGCGTGACTGCTGGAACAACACTGGGAGACTCGTCAGAGGAAGCCCGCAGCCACGGCATGAGTGTTGAGGCGAACATTGCCGATTGTACCTACAAGGGAGACAGGTACACCTTTATCGACTGCCCAGGTTCAGTGGAGTTCCTCAGTGAAAGTGAAGCCATCTTGGGCGGCGTTGACTTGGCAATCGTGGTTGCCGAGCCGGATGAAAAGAAAATCCCTGCGTTGCAGGTGATCCTCAAGTCTCTTGAAGCAAAGAGCATTCCTCACGTTCTATTCCTGAACAAGATTGACAAGGCGACCGGGCGTGTGCGCGAGACCCTTGCGGCTTTGCAGCCAGCCTCGTCTGTGCCGTTGCTGTTGCGCCAGATTCCGATTTGGACCGATGGCGCTGTGTCTGGATACATCGACTTGGCGCTGGAGCGGGCATTTGTCTACCACGACGATGGGCCGAGCACGGTGGTTGATCTGGCGGATGAGGAGAAAGCCCGAGAGCTGGAAGCGCGCTACTCCATGATGGAGATGCTGGCGGATCATGACGACGAGTTGATGGAAAAACTCCTCGAAGAAGACGAGCCAGACAATGAGATGGTCTTCAAGGATTTGACAGAAACCATGCAGCATGGCGACGTGGTCCCCGTATTCATTGGCTGTGCTGAAAAGAACAACGGCATTCGTCGGCTTCTCAAGGAGCTGAGACATGAAGCGCCGACTGTAGAACAGACCCGCGAACGTGTTGGCTTGTCCGAAAATGATGCGGGCACCGTGCAGGTACTGAAGACCTATCACACTCAGCATGGCGGCAAGTTGTCCGTGTGCCGCGTGTTGAGCGGGACGGTGAGTGAAAGCAGCTTGCTGCGCGACGCTAACAACAATGAGCTTCGGCCTTCCGGCCTGTTCCGTATGAAGGGGAGCCAACCGGTAAAGAACGATGGGCCTGTGGTTGCTGGCGATCTTATCGCCTTTGGCAAGCTGGAGGATGTAAAGACCGGCGATACGTTGGGTATTGGTAAGGCACCTGAAACACTGCTGGATGCAGCGCGGCCGCTCGAGCCGGTGCTGACAACCGGCCTGAAGGCTGCGGAACGGAAGGACGAAGTGCGTCTTTCTTCTGCTCTTGCCAAGTTGCTGGAAGAGGATCCTTCTCTGCGTCTTGTGCAATCGCAGGAGAGTGGTCAAACCATACTGGAAGGGCAGGGCGAAATGCACCTGCGTGTGGCCGTTGAAAAGCTGCGCGGAAAGTACGGCCTGAACGTGGAGCAGTACGAACCAACCATTCCGTATCAGGAAACCATCAGAGGGAAAACGGAGCTGCGCCGTCGTCACAAAAAGCAAAGTGGCGGGCATGGTCAGTTTGGCGATGTTGCCTTGACCATTCAGCCAATGCCTCGCGGAGAAGGTCACGCCTTTTCTGACACCATTTCAGGCGGGGTTGTGCCCAAGCAGTACATTCCTTCTGTGAAGCACGGCGTTGAAGAGGCGCTGCAGAAAGGACCGCTCGGTTTCCCAGTCGTGGATGTGGGCGTTGTTCTGACCGATGGCTCCTACCACTCTGTAGACAGTTCCGACCAGGCATTCAGAATGGCTGCCATTCTTGCGATGCGTGATGGTTTGAAGGAATGCAAACCAGTGCTCCTTGAGCCGATCAGTAAGGTTGTCGTGGCTTGTCCGTCTGATGCAACCGCTCGGATCACGGCGATTGTCTCTGGTCGCCGCGGTCAGATCCTTGGCTTCGATGCCCGTCCGGGTTGGGATGGCTGGGACGAGGTGCAGGCTCTGATGCCAGACAGCGAAGTAGGCGATCTTATCGTTGAGCTGAGGTCTGCAACGGCTGGCGTTGCCAGCTTCCGCCGTGAGTTCGATCACATGGAAGAACTCTCCGGCAAACCTGCTGAGCAGGTTGTTATGAAGTATGGCAGTGAGGCTGTTGCCTAGGAGTGGCCTGAGCTGAAAAAAAGGGGGCGGTGGGTCTGCCGCCCCTTCTTGCTACCAGCCTGAATTGAGCAGATCACTCGAGGTTTACTTGAGTGTGAGGGGGGCTGACCCATAACTTGGTGGCAACGCGTCAACAAGAATGGGTCTGCTCATGCATGTGATACATCCCAAAGGATGGGAACTTCCGGAAAGTGCCGCAACGCCTGAAGATGTGTTCTTCAATCGACGAAAGTTCTTGAAGAGCGCATTGGTGGTCGGTGCCGGTGCTGGTCTGTCCTCCATGGTTCCGTTGTCAGCCGCGCGCGCTGCGACAGATCCTACGGCGCAGTTTTACCCCGCAGAGCGCAATTCTGCGTTCACTTTGGACCGAGCCATTACCGATGAAGCGGTCAGCTCCCAATACAACAATTTTTATGAGTTCGGCTCTCACAAGCGCATTGCGGCAGCTGCTCAAGCCCTGAAGATACGTCCATGGACGCTGACCATAGATGGCTTGGTGGAGAAAGAGACGACCATCGATGCGGATAGCTTGATTGGCAAGATGGATCTGGAAGAGCGTCTCTACAGACATCGCTGTGTGGAGGCGTGGGCGATGGCCGTGCCTTGGACCGGCTTCCCACTGGCAGACCTCATCAAATTGGCTGCACCTCTTTCCAGCGCGAAGTTTGTGCGTTTTGAGACCTTTGAGGACGCAACAGTCGCTTCTGGACAGCGCCAGTTCTGGTATCCTTGGCCTTATGTCGAGGGCGTTACCATGGCTGAGGGGATGAATGAGCTGGCCTTTGTTGCAACGGGTATCTACGGCAAGCCGCTGCCAAAGCAGTTCGGTGCCCCCATCCGCTTGGTTCTGCCGTGGAAGTATGGGTTCAAATCCATCAAGTCTATTGTGCGAATGACCTTCACCGATGAGCGTCCGGTAAGCTTCTGGGAGCAAATTGCAGCTACTGAGTACGGGTTCTGGGCTAATGTGAACCCAGATGTGCCACATCCACGTTGGTCGCAGGCCAAGGAGCGTATGCTTGGCACAGATGAAGAGCTGCCGACACAGCTGTACAACGGCTATGCTGAGCAGGTTGCTGGTCTCTATAGCGGAATGAAGGGGGAGGAGCTCTATCGCTAAGGAGCGATTGAGCTTCCACCTGATGACTACTGAGCGGCGACGACCTGTTGCCGCTCTTGTGGCGTATTCAGTGCGTCGACCAACCTTGTGGCCTCTGAAAACAAGAGTGCGCCCACACACAGTGCCAGCACGAACGCCGCCCGCCTTACCTCAATCATACGCAATACTCACTAACTGATGCAGCTTGGAGGTGTACAACACCCGCTGTCTTATCATTGTCATATGTTTCAGGGGAGTCCGTATATCTTAAGGGGCCCTGAGAGTCTCGCGACAAAAGGTGTCAAGTGCTGAAGTTTTGTGGGTACCTCGCGTTTGGCGAGTTGTCCCAACGTCATTGCATGGCTGCATAATTATGCAGCACGGATGCCTATTTCGTGATCAGTGCGAAATCGGGCGTGGAATGAACATTTTTTTGCATCGCAAGCAGAATTTGGTGACCTTTAAGGCCGTTCGGGCTGCAAATTTTCAGGTCAACCGTTCTACAGCTCCAAACTCATAACAGGATTAGATGAAAGCATCACTGGATGTGATTACTTTTGTTTTTTCTGAGGTTTAGGAGAATCGCAAAAAAAAACCGGGCCACGTAGGCCCGGTAAAGTTCGATTGATTAAACACCAATTCCTGGTGCAATCACCTTCCAGAGGGGAACAATTGACCAGATAAGCACGTCACTGGGAGGAGAGATGTGACGGCTCCATTGGTCAACAGCCAGTGTATATATGCAGTGCATATGGCCACACGCAATGGTCATTTTTTGCATTGCAGATATGCGTGAAAGTTATGGCTTCTCATTCGAATTGTCTATGAGGCAGGGCGTCGCATCATGTTGGGGAGGAATCGCAGAAACCTGCGTTTTCTTGCGCAAACGTTTGCTTGAGCTGCCGATATATCAGAAAAGATCGGTTTTCTGAAAAGTGCCTCTAGGTGACCCTTTTATGAATCACCCAGAGAAAATTGTGCATCAGTCAGATGGGAATCAGTCTAGTGAGACCAGCGTTCCGCATTGGACACCAGGAAATCGCGGAATGCCGTGACTCGTGCTGTGTTGCGCAGCTCTGAGGGATAGACGAAGTAGCTGTCAAAGGACGGTAGTTCATCGTGGCCTTTGTCCAGCACTGTCACGAACCCCGTATCCCGCTCCACCATATAGTCTGGCAGAATGGCCAGACCAACGCCCCTTTTTACGGCGCGTTTGATGCCTGTGAGGTTGTTCACCTGAAACGCGACGTCCCGCTTTTGGCCTGCTGGCAGACCAGCGGTTTCCAGCCAGTTCATGATGCGCAGATAGGTTGGGGTATGGTCACCAATGGTGATCAAGCGGTGGTTTGCCAGATCCTCAACCGACTCAGGGGTCCCGAACCGCTCCAAGTACTGCGGTGATGCGTACACATGGAAGTGCACGGTGAACAGCTTGCGCTGGATCAGGTCAGGCTGCGTTGGCGGACGCAGGCGAATGGCCACGTCCGCTTCGCGCATGGAAAGGTCAAGTTCGTCGTCCTGGGTGATGATCTCAAGACGCACGTCAGGATAGAGATCAACGAACTCATGGATGCGAGAAGGGAGCCAGGTCGAACCAAGGCCCACCGTTGTGGCAACGCGCAGAACGCCGGATGGCTTTTCCTTGCTGTCTGTCAGCCGGCTCTGGGCCGCCTCCAGTTTCAGCATCACCTCACGGGCGGTGCGATACAAAAGCTCACCCTGTTCAGTGGGCACCAGACCACGCGCATGGCGGTGGAACAGAGCCACGCCAAGGTCGTTTTCCAGTGCACTGACCTGTCGGCTCACGGCCGATTGGCTCATGTTCAGCGCTTCACCTGCGTGCGTAAAGCTGCCCGCTTGCGCCGCCGCGTGAAAGATCCGCAGTTTATCCCAATCTAGTGACCGCCCCGGCATACAGTTTGGCTCCTCTCACATGCATAGGCCTTATTCGGCCGCGTTTGCCGTTTCTGCTGCGTCTGCAGCAAGAAAACGTTCAGCTTCCAGAGCTGCCATACATCCCATGCCTGCAGCTGTAACGGCCTGACGGAAAGTCTCGTCAGTGACGTCGCCTGCTGCAAAAACCCCTGGAATGGAGGTCTGCGTCGAATCTGGTGCTGTCCAGATGTAGCCAGAGGACTTCATCTCGACCTGATCCTTGAACAGTTCCACTGCCGGGGCATGGCCAATGGCGACAAATACGCCATCGGTGTTCAGCTCTGTCGCTTCCCCTGTTTGTGTATTGCGAAGTTTAACGCCCGTTACTACCGCGGGAGATTCTGTACCCAGAATTTCCTCAACTGTATTGTTCCACAAAACCTCGATCTTTTCGTTCTTAAACAGACGGTCTTGCAGTATTTTTTCCGCGCGCAAACTGTCGCGGCGGTGGATCAGGGTCACCTTAGATGCGAGATTTGCAAGATAAAGGGCTTCTTCCACGGCGGTATTGCCGCCGCCCACGACGACAACTTCCTTGCCACGATAGAAGAAGCCGTCACAGGTCGCACAGGCAGAGACGCCGCCTGCCTGAAAGGTTTGCTCGGAAGGAAGGCCCAGCCACTTGGCCTGTGCTCCTGTTGCTATAACAAGCGCATCGCAGGTGTAGGTGGTGCCGCTGTCTCCCTTCAGGGTAAACGGGCGCTTGGACAAGTCAGCCTCAGTGATCATGTCATAGGTGATCTGTGTGCCAACATTTTCAGCCTGCTTGCGCATCTCTTCCATGAGCCAAGGGCCTTGGATTGGATCAGCAAAACCTGGATAGTTTTCAACGTCGGTGGTGATGGTCAGCTGACCACCTGCCTGAACGCCGGTAATGATCTGGGTGTCCATCATGGCTCGTGCGCCATAGATCGCTGCGGTGTAGCCTGCAGGGCCGGACCCAATGATCAGCAGTTGCGTGTGTTTCGTGGTCATTCTGCTACCCTCTTGCTCCTGACAGTTGCGAATGCGTGGCCCTGTGGCCTGTCCGCCTGCCAACTCAGCCCCTCTGCAATCGTTCGCGGATCGCGTCGGCTATGACTGGTGTGGAATCCATCGGCTCGTAGGTAGTACCTTCTAGCAATCCTGGGAAGGGGTGAAGCACGTTCATTCCCCTGAGTGTCCCCAAAAAGAGATCAAACTTCTTGTGTCCACCCTCTGGTTGGAAACCATATATGGGGTATCCCGTTGCAGCCGCTTCGCCAACCATGTTGGTCGAATCGGTTGTTACCACAACGCCTTGCGCATTTGCGAGGTACTGCAACAAAGGGTTTGGGCCATCTCCCTCCCAATAGAGGTGGTTGGGGCGGGCTCCAAATTGTCTGAGGCGGTCTGCCAGAGCATCAGGCGTCCGCCGGGAGACTGTGATCATCAGCGAATGGGTCTTGCTCGCCTCACTCAGGCCGTCACCGAGTCGGGCAATGTCCTCTTCCGTGAAGTGGTGATGTTTGCTGTTGCCCCCAACCAGAACGGCGAGGCGCGGCTTGGGCAGCGACGCAATCTCAGGCCAGGGATTGGCTCGGGCTTCTGCCAGACGCTCTTTGGAGAACCGGTGAGGCGCCGTTGGTGAAACAATCACGTTGGGGCCGCGCAGTTTGTCGTGTGTTGCAACCCAGATGATGTCTGCTGCTTTGCATCCGGTCCGGGGGTCTTTGAGGCAGACGGTTATGGTCTTGCCGCCAGAAAACTTCTTTATGGCACGCAGGTAGGGGATCGAGCGGCGCCCGGACGCAATGGCCACCTTGGGAAAGGGGCGTGCGATCGGGCTTTTTGGCTTGTTCGGACTGTCTGCAGGATCAATCGGGCCATGAGGCATGGCCAGCGCAAACAGCTTGCGCGGCGCGACTCTTCGCACCTCATAAGGCAAGCCAAGTGCCTCAGCAACGCCAATGCACTGCGCTTCGTCACCGGCTTTTCCGTCTGTTATTACCCACAGATTTCCGCTCATTTTAAGGGTAGGAGTTTCCTGAAGTTTCCGATTCCTGTGCATTTTTAGTATAGTCTTTCAAACGGGCGCAAAGAAGCTTCAATAATGGTGTATGCCAGAAGCGTCGACCAGTTTCATGGCGATTTGACCCAAATAAGACAAGAGAAAAAAGGAGACGAGCTTGAAAGCGCGTCTTGATTCAATCGACTGGCAAATTCTTAAAGAACTGCAGAACGATGGTCGCATTACCAATGTGGAACTGGCAAGACGGGTAGGGATTTCTGCCCCACCTTGTTTGCGCCGCGTGCGCGCTTTGGAAGAGACCGGCCTGATTTCCGGCTATCGTACGCTGCTGGATGAAAAGCAGCTGGGTTATGAAGTCACCGCATTTGCCATGGTGGGCCTGCGCAACCAGACCGAAGCCGATTTGATTGCCTTTGAGAAACAGGTTGCCGACTGGCCTGTTGTGCGTGAAAGCTACATGCTTTCCGGTGAAGTCGACTTCATCCTGAAGTGCGTCACACAGGATCTGGAGAGCTTTCAGAACTTTGTTATCCGTGATCTCACGGCTGCGCCAAACGTGGACAACATTCGAACGGCGCTGACCATTCGCAAGACGAAGGACGTTCCTTCGGTGCCAATCGATTGACGAAAAAGCGGGCTTTGCGCCCGCTCTTTTTTATCATCAAGCGGCTCGGATATCCTTGAAGAACTGCTCCACTGCGGCCGCGATGGCCTCGTTGTTCCTGTGAAGCTCCTCGGCTGCTTGCTGCGCCGTTCGTGCAGCACTGTTGGCATTCGTGGCGTTGTTCAGGATGTGAGAGATCTCGTCGGTAATTCCGCTGGCATGCTGGGATGCAGACTGAATGTTCATTGAGATCTCGTTGGTTGCAGCGCCTTGCTGTTCAACCGAAGATGCGATGCTTGACGCCGCTTTGCTGACGTCCTCAATTTTTTCCGTGATCGCTGAGATTTCTTCTACGCAGCGCTTTGTCTCTGCCTGAATTGCATTGATCTTCTGCGCAATCTCGTCGGTTGCCTTGCTTGTCTGGCTGGCCAGATCCTTAACTTCACTTGCGACGACGGCAAAGCCTTTTCCAGCTTCTCCTGCACGAGCAGCCTCAATCGTTGCATTCAGTGCCAGCAGGTTGGTTTGTTCCGCGATGGCGCTGATCAGCTCCGTAACTGCGCCAATCTCGTTGGTCGCTGTTTGCAGGCCGAGGACGGTTTCATTGGCTCGATCAGCATCTTCCGAGACGAGGCGTGCAGTCTCTGCAGAGCGCGACACCTGTGTGCTGATCTCGCCCACGTTGGTGGACATCTCTTCCACAGCGGCAGCTCCACTTTGGACACTGCGTGCTGTCTCGTTGGCGGAAGTGCTAGCGGATGCAGCGGATGTTTCACTGCGATGGGCGGCTTCGGTCAGTTGCTTGGTGCATGTCTCGACCCGTTTGCCTTTGGCTTCCACATCCTTGAGAATGTCTGCAATTCCTGTCTCGAAGGAGTGGATGGCTTCTTCAAGCTGGCTAGAACGACGCTCACGTTCTTCGCGGTAAACAGTTTCATAGGCGTTGATCGAGTAGGCCATGTCCAGCATGACTGCCTTCTGGATCGCCTCCATCGCGGTCTTCAACTTTGATCGGGAGAAGCGAAACTTGCGGAGCAGGACGGCATTCAGCTCATTGAGCAGGTAGGTATAGCCGCCGATGTACCAATCTGATGAAAGGCCAATGCGTTCGTGTGCGCGGCCAATGCGTTCCACTTGCATAACGTAGTCTTCGGTAAAGCCAGAGCGAAACATGAGCGCCCAGTGTTTGGCTTGTGCCGCCTTGAGGTGCTCAACCTGTCCTGCAACAAACTCGCCCAATGGGCTTGTAGAGCCCACGTGGGCGTAGAAGCGGCTCAAGATCTCTGGCAGGTTCGTTTCAATCGTCGGCCAAAGTTGGGAGAGCGTGCGCTGCGTCTCCTGATCAATTCGAAAAAACGCCAGTCGGCGAGATAGTGATGAGGTGTCCTGCATGGCTCCCTCCCGAGAAATGCGTAAATATATCTCAGGTGATAGCGCTGTAAGTGTTAATTATCAGTATCTAAAGTTGTAATTAGTTGGCTTATTTTATCAGGGTAACCATCTGCAAATTATCGATAATATGGGTTTTGATAGTCGGCTTGCATATTTTGTTGTTTTTGGCTGCACCATCAAAGCGTGTGCCGGATTGCAAATAAAAATGCCGCCCTGAGGGCGGCATCAATGGATCGATATCTGATTGGGATCAGACAAACTCGACTTTCAAGATCTCGTAGGAACGAGCACCTCCTGGTGCCGTAACTTCGACACTGTCGCCAACGCTCTTTCCGATGAGTGCGCGTGCGATTGGTGAAGAGATGGAAATACGGTTCTTTTTCACGTCGGCTTCAACGTCGCCAACGATCATGTACTTCTTTTCTTCCTCGGTGTCTTCATCTTCAAGCGTTACGGTCGCGCCAAACTTGATGGTCTCGCCGCTCAGCTTGGTGAGATCGATCACTTCCGCGCGGCCCAGCTTGTCTTCCAGCTCGCTAATGCGGCCCTCGTTCAAGCTCTGCTGCTCCTTTGCAGCGTGGTACTCGGCGTTTTCAGAGAGGTCGCCGTGCGCACGGGCTTCGGAAATGGCGGCAATGATGCGTGGACGCTCGACTGTGGTGCGGTTCTTCAGTTCATCACTGAGCATCGCGTAACCATCAGCAGTCATTGGTACCTTATCCATGACTCCTACACCTTTCCAAGGTTGCGCCGACTTCAGTGTCCAGACGCAACAAAAAAATTGACCGGGCAGGAAATGTCCCACCCGGACGATGTCAATCTGTGAGCTTACTCAAAGTAGGACTGTAGCGGCCTTACCTCAAGATTGCCAGCTAAATACGCTTCGATGCCTTTTGCTGCGGCAACGGACCCGGCAACCGTGGTGTAGTAGGGCACCTTGTTGACCAGCGTTGAGCGGCGCAGCGAACGGCTATCGGCGATGGCTTCAGCACCTTCGGTTGTATTGAACACCAGCTGAACTTCGCCATTCTTGATAGCATCCACAATATGCGGACGCCCTTCAAGAACCTTGTTTATCTTTGAACAGGTAATCCCCTGTTGCTCAAGATATCTCTGGGTTCCTGAGGTGGCAATGATCTTAAATCCAGCTCTGTGAAGCCTTTTTGCGGCCTGAATGATGCGCGCCTTGTCTGCGTCCTTGACGGAGAAGAAGGCGGTGCCACCCGTTGGTAACGTGTGGCCGCTGGCAATCTGTGCCTTTGCAAAAGCTATTGCAAAGTCGCGGTCGATGCCCATGACTTCGCCAGTTGACCGCATCTCCGGGCCGAGGATTGTATCTACGCCGGGGAAGCGTGCAAACGGGAACACGGCTTCTTTCACGGTCATGTGGTGCAGGTGCTTGGGCTTGAGTGAGAATGACTCCAGTGTCTCACCTGCCATCACGCGTGCTGCGATCTTTGCGATCGGTTCGCCGATGGTTTTCGCCACGAACGGCACCGTTCTGGAGGCCCGTGGATTGACTTCCAGCACGTAGATCTCGTCGTCCTTGACCGCGAACTGCACGTTCATCAGGCCACCAACGTTGAGGGCCAAGGCCAGCTTGCGGGTCTGATCTTCAATTCTGCGAATGAGATCCTGTCCGATATTGTAGGCGGGAAGGGAGCAAGCGCTGTCGCCGGAATGGATGCCAGCTTCTTCAATGTGTTCCATAAGGCCACACATGAACACATCCTTGCCGTCACAGAGCGCGTCTACATCCACCTCGATGGCATTGGACAGGTAGCTATCAATCAGAACCGGTGCTTCACCAGAGACAACTACCGCTTCATGGATGTAATGCTGGAACTGCTCGTCATCGCGAATGATCTCCATACCGCGACCGCCCAACACGTATGAAGGGCGGATCACGACAGGGTAGCCGATTTCCGCGACGATCTTTTCGGCCTCTTCAGTAGAGCGGGCAATGCCGTTGTCCGGCTGCTGAAGGTCCAAATCATGAAGCAGCTTCTGGAAGCGGTCACGGTCTTCTGCGAGGTCGATCATGTCCGGAGATGTGCCAAGGATCGGAATGCCTGCATCCATTAGATCGCGGGCGAGTTTCAAGGGCGTCTGTCCGCCGAACTGCACGATCACGCCTTTAAGGGTTCCTTTTGACTGCTCCAGCTTGAGAATCTCCAGCGTATCTTCGCTGGTGAGCGGCTCGAAATAGAGGCGGTCGGATGTGTCGTAGTCGGTGGATACGGTCTCTGGGTTACAGTTGACCATGATGGCTTCGTAACCCGCATCCTTAAGAGCGAAGGCGGCATGACAGCAACAGTAGTCAAACTCGATGCCTTGCCCGATACGGTTTGGGCCACCGCCAAGAATGACCACCTTCTGACGCTCACTGGGCTCAGCCTCACATGCGGTTGCGCCTGCAAATGGTGCCTCGTAGGTAGAATACATATAGGCGGTAGGCGAAGCGAACTCCGCTGCGCACGTATCAATGCGCTTGTAGACTGGTCGTACATCGAGACGGTGACGCAGGGCCCGCACATCCTTGTCGGACTTGCCAGTCAGCGTAGCCAAACGGTGATCGGAGAAACCCATCGCCTTCAGTTTGCGCAGGCCTTCAGCATGAGCAGGAAGACCGCGTTCCTCAATGAGTTTTTCAGTGTCTACAATTGCCTTGATCTGCTCAAGGAACCATGGATCGATTTTGCAGATCGAGTGGATGTCTTTTTCACTGATACCAAGGCGCATGGCCTGCGCCACATTCAGGAGGCGATCTGGAGTAGGGGTTCCCAGAGCTTTGCGCACTGCGTTGGCGTCATCCCCTTGACCAACGCCATGGATCTCAATTGGATCGAGACCGGAAAGGCCGGTTTCAAGGCCGCGAAGTGCCTTTTGCAAGCTTTCTGCAAAGGTGCGGCCGATGGCCATCACTTCACCAACAGACTTCATGGCTGTGGTCAGGTTCGGTTCGGCGCCCTTGAACTTCTCGAATGCAAACCGGGGAATCTTGGTGACCACGTAGTCGATGGTGGGTTCGAAGGAAGCTGGTGTGGCCCCGCCCGTGATGTCGTTGTCCAGTTCATCCAGTGTATAGCCGACTGCCAGCTTGGCGGCGACCTTCGCGATTGGGAAACCTGTGGCTTTGGATGCAAGTGCGGACGAGCGAGAAACGCGCGGGTTCATCTCGATCACAACCAAGCGGCCATTTTCCGGATTGACTGCGAACTGCACGTTAGAACCGCCGGTTTCAACGCCGATCTCGCGCAGCACTGCCAGAGAGGCGTTGCGCATGATCTGATATTCTTTGTCAGTCAGCGTGAGGGCCGGTGCAACGGTGATGGAATCGCCGGTGTGCACGCCCATTGGATCAATGTTTTCAATGGAGCAGATGATGATGCAGTTATCCGCTTTGTCGCGGACCACTTCCATCTCGTATTCTTTCCAGCCCAGCAGGCTCTCATCAATAAGCACCTGGCCGGTAGGGGAGGCCTCGATGCCTGAGCGGACAATGGTTTCGTACTCTTCGCGGTTATATGCAACGCCGCCGCCGGTGCCTCCCAGCGTGAAGGCTGGGCGGATGATGGCTGGAAGGCCAATTTCTTCCAGGTGACGCATCGCCGTTGCGAAGCCTGCGCCGCGGTCATATCCGACGATCGCGCCAGCTTCGTTGCGGATGGGCGGAGAAGAGGCGATGGCTGCTCTGGGGTTTTCGAGGCCGATCTTGTCCATTGCCGCGCGAAACTTTTCGCGGTCCTCAGCCTTGTCGATGACATCCGCCTTCGCGCCTATCATTTCGACATTGTATTTCGATAGAACGCCGCGCTCTTCCAGAGCCAGCGCACAGTTCAGCGCAGTCTGGCCGCCCATGGTTGGCAGCAGTGCGTCTGGGCGCTCCTTGGCGATGATCTGCTCAACGATCTCAGGTGTGATTGGTTCGATGTAAGTCGCATCGGCCAAATCCGGATCCGTCATGATTGTTGCCGGATTAGAGTTGACCAAGATAATTCGGTAGCCTTCTTCTCGCAGCGCTTTACAGGCCTGAGTGCCGGAATAGTCGAACTCACAGGCCTGACCAATCACGATGGGGCCTGCCCCGATGATCAAAATAGATTGGATGTCGTTGCGTTTTGGCATGATTACTCACAGTCGTTCGCACGGAGAGCGTCAGGTACAACAGAGGCGTTGAACCATGCGCTATTTTCCTATTGCAGTTATGTCGGCTGAGCGAGCGTTATAAGAAATATTCCGAGGATGTAAAACCCTTAGAGCGCAAGTTAGCCGAAAATGTCGTCTTTATGATTAGAAATCGTCGGATGGGACTGGGTCGTGATCCAAAGGCAGGATGCGTTCGCCGTTGTAGTCGGCGACGCCTTGTGTCAGAGCAAAGCAGGCCAGCCGGACCGATTTAGGGATCTCGACTGGTCGGCCGTCGCGCTTGCCTTTTTCATAGTACTGGATCATTCGCTTTTTCAGCCCAAGATACTCTGCGGCCTCTTTTTGTTTGAGGCCGAGGGATCGTCGCCATGCTTTGAACTGTTCAGGGCGCATTTCCGGCTCTGTAAGGTTTTGCGTGTCCATTCAAGGTCTTCGCTTAGTTGTATGAAAAAAGGCAACACAAGTTTGCCACATGCCTAGCGAAATACAAATGCATAAATTGACAGATTTGCTCCAAAAGACCTCAGTGTTGGCTGGGGTTCCGCGGTGATGGCATCCCGAGAGTGGGGTGCTCTGCTACAATTTCGTGCTGGCGGCTCCCTGAATCACCTCAGCAGATGAGCATTTCTGTGAGGCATTCTCAACAAATGCGGAGCGCACACAGAGCGTTTAAAGGACGCGAACTGCGGAATGCGCTCTGCAATTTCTGTGAATTATTTGGAATTTGAGGGGTAAGAAATCCGATAGTGGCTTGGAGTGACGTGAGGAAAAATCTATTTTGACGTAAATGTACGTCGCGTAATTTTGACCGTTTAGGAAAATTAGTATCGAGGAAAACGTTTTCTTTTCAGGAGGAATACTTCGAGCGTGGCTCCTCTCATCCTGCGGAAAGGGTTAGAGTTAACATGAACGACTGTCTCTGATTACTTGGTAGGTATCTACGTTCTGCGGTCGGTTGATTTTTAACTAATTTCTTCTTTGTCGTATTGTGTGACTGCACGCTGCCGTTGTGTATACGTTACGCAGGGGAAGTAAAAAAACTTGACCGTCGGGTGTATTTTTTCGAGCGCATTGTGTAAATTATCAATAATTTCGCGCTCAGAAAATAACGACAGAGCGCGGAAGCGGATTGCAATGCTGTTTTCTGGCGCATCACGAGTGTCTCTGCGGGTACATTCGAGTTCAATCAGAAGTGGCAGCTGGTCTTAGAGCTATTACATAGTAACGAGCTGAAGAGTGGTATTACGGGGGGTAATGACGAGGTCACGCCGACTTAGGTGGGAAGTGGTGCGATCGAGTCTTTATAGCTCTTCAAAAATGGTGAATTAAGAAACCACCGGGCAAAATGGAAATGAACACAATTCCGACCAAGCTTGATGTAGTTCCTGATATTGCAGGGCCAATTCGCGATGATGATGGTGACGGTCAGCTGCTGGCTATCTCCGAAATGTCCGAGTTGTTCGGCGTTACTCTTCGCACACTCCGTTTCTACGAGGAAAAGGGTCTTTTGAACCCAGTGCGTCGTGGTGCTCGTCGTTTCTACCGTGCACGCGACGTGGGTCGCATGCGGGTCATCCTTCAAGCGAAGAAGATTGGCCTTACTTTGGCAGAAGTTCGCCGCATCATTAAGCTGGTTGAAAGCGGAACAGCCCGCGATAAGCAGCTTGGCGAGCTGAAAGAAATTTGCGCTGCACAGGAGCAGCTGCTGCTGGAGCAAGAGCAGGCGCTGAAAGAGCAGATCGCAGAGGTTCGCGGTGTTGTATCCGCTCTGAGCCAGGTTCTGGAGAGCGAACTGGCTTAATCGTCAGTTCCGACAAGTTTTTATGCAAAAGCCGGCCGCTTGCGCGCGCCGGCTTTTGCATTTTTATCTGCCGACTAAGGGGAGCCGCGTCGGGCTCCCGCTAGCCTTTCAGCTTGCCGCTGCTTCCATATAGCCGGTGAACTTCTGAAAGAGGTATTGGCTGTCCTGTGGTCCAGGTGAGGCCTCTGGATGGTATTGGACGGAGAACACGGGCTTGTCTTTGAGCTTGATGCCGCAATTCGAGCCATCAAACAAAGATGTATGTGTCTGCTCAATACATCCTGGCAGGCTCTCTGCATCCACTGCAAAGCCATGGTTCATGGAGGTGATCTCAACCTTTCCGGTGGTCAGATCTTTCACAGGGTGGTTTGCGCCGTGATGGCCCTGATGCATCTTTTGCGTCTTGCCGCCCAAGGCCAACGCGAGCATCTGGTGACCGAGGCAAATCCCGAAGATGGGCTTTCCGCTGTCGATAAGGCTCTTGATGGTTGGTACAGCATAGGCACCAGTGGCAGCCGGGTCGCCCGGACCATTGGACAGGAAGATGCCGTCCGGATTCAGCTCCAATATTTCTTTGGCTGAAGTCTCAGCCGGGACAACCGTGACCTTGCAGCCTGCTTCGGCAAGCAGGCGCAGAATGTTGCGCTTTACGCCATAGTCGATGGCAACGACGTGGTGTTTGGGCGTGCTTTGGTTGCTGTAGCCCTCATCCCACTTCCATGTGGCCTCTTGCCAGTCATAGCGCTGCGCGGTTGTAACCTCTGCGGCCAGATCCATACCCTCCAGGCCCGGGAATGCCTTTGCCTGATTGACGAGCGCTTCTTTATCGAAGTTCCCTTCCGGGTCGAATGCGATAACGGCATTTGGCATGCCAGTTTCGCGGATGAGGGCCGTGAGGGCTCGTGTGTCTACACCCGCGATCGCGACAATCCCTCGAGCCTTGAGCCATACATCGAAATTCTTGGCTGCTCGGTAATTGGATGGTTCCGTGATGTCTGCTCGCAAGACCGCGCCTCGGACGCCGGTGTTGGCGGCCATGTTTACGGTTTCGATATCCTCGTCGTTGGTGCCGACGTTACCTATATGTGGAAAGGTAAAGGTTATGATCTGGCCCGCGTAGGAAGGATCAGTCAGGATCTCTTCGTAGCCAGTGATGGCGGTGTTAAAGCACACCTCGCCGGTCGCTGAACCCGTCGCGCCAAGGCCAAAACCCTCGATGACGGTGCCGTCAGCGAGGACTAGGAGGGCTGTTGGCAGGGTTGCGGACCAAGCATCTACAGGTTTCATGTCTTGCTTTCTTGATACGGTTGGTGACATCATGCGGCCATCAACAGCTTGCTACAGGGGTTGACTTTAGCTCACTGCAGTCGCATCAAGGCTGGGAATGTAGGAGATGGCTCCGAACTGGTCAATATCACTTATTGTGAATTAAAGCCGCTTGATTTCAGAGAATTACATCAAAATCTAAAATCGAATTAGACTGTCATTATTAGCCAGTGGACGATTTTTAAACTAGGGTTCCATGTAATGCTGCGTGAAAAACTGGCCGATGCCTTGAAGCAGGCTTTGGAGAGCAATGACAAGAGAAGAGCCGCAACCCTAAGGCTGATCAGCGCTGCCATCAAGGATCGTGAAACGGCGGCGCGTGAGCAGGGCCGCGATGGTGTGTCTGAAGAAGAGGTGCTCAACCTGCTGCGGCACATGGTTGACCAACGCATGCATGAGTGCGTTACATGCGAGAAGACCGGCAACACCGTGCTCGCCTTGCAGGAACAGCAGGAAGCTGACCTGATCCGCGAGTTCCTTCCGCCGCAGCTTTCCGAGTATGAAGTGCGCCTGATCTGCAAGACCGTTGTTGACAACCTGGAAGCCAAAGGGCTTCGCGATATGGGGCGCTGCATGTCGGTGCTGAAGGACAAATACCCCGGCCAGATGGACTTTGCCAAAGCAAGCTGCGTCGTCAAAGAGCTTTTGCGGCCAGCGGCGCAATAGTCCTTCTCTGCCTCTGGATTAGTTTTCTTCACATGTGTAATGCCTAGCTTGACGTTGTTTGGCGTCTTTGGCTTAACTCGTCCATCAATGGCCATCATAGTGGCTCCTCAGAGGTACCTTTACTCGCATGCGCTTTGCTCCGCAGTTGCTCGATGATATTCGCAATCGATTGCCCTTGTCAGAGGTGGTTAGTCGCCGTGTAACTTGGGATCGGCGAAAGTCGCAGCCGGGCAAAGGGGACTATTGGGCGTGCTGTCCGTTCCATCAGGAAAACACACCCAGCTTCCACGTTGATGACCGCCGCAATCGATATAAGTGTTTTGGCTGCGGGGTGTCGGGGGACCACTTTCGCTTTTTGACGGATACGGAAGGCTTGAGCTTTCCGGAGGCTGTGGAGCAGCTTGCGGAAATGGCAGGCGTTGCGCTGCCGGCACCAGATCCGCAAGCGGCCAAGAAGCAGCAGCAGCGTACAAGCCTGACGGATGTATGTGAGCTTGCAGCCAAGTATTTTCGATCTGTCTATCTCAGTCCTCAAGGCGAGCACGTGCGCGCCTATGCCGCGCGGCGTAAACTCTCTGCTGAAGTGCAGGAAGAGTTCGTGTTCGGATTTGCCCCTCCGGGACGCGACAATCTGAAGAAAGCGCTGTTGGAACGGGGCGTGGAAGAGGCCATGCTCGTTGAGGCTGGTCTTGTCATCAAGCCGGATGACGGACGCCCGTCCTACGACCGGTTTCGCAACCGTTTGATGATCCCGATCCACGATGAGCGTGGCCGTGTGGTGGCATTTGGCGGCCGAACCATGGATCCCGAGGGGCAGCCAAAGTACCTCAACTCGCCCGAGACGCCGATCTTCTACAAGGGCACGATGTTGTTCAACGCGCACAGAGCGCGGCAACCTGCCTTTGAGAGCAAGCAGGCCATCGTCGTTGAAGGCTATATGGATGCCATTGCTGTGTGGCAAGCAGGCTTTAAAGGCGTTGTGGCCAGTCTGGGTACGGCGTTTACGGAAGAGCAGTGCGTGCGCCTTTGGAAGTTCGCAGACGAGCCGATCATCTGCTTTGATGGGGACGCCGCCGGCATTTCGGCTGCTCATCGTTCCATTGATCGCATTCTTCCTGTGCTTGCAAGCGGCAAGTCGTTTCAGTTTTCGTTGTTGCCGGATGGCAAAGACCCTGATGACCTGATTTCTGAGAAGGGGCCGCAGGGGTTCAATGAGGAACTTGCCAAGGCGCTGCCGCTTTCTCAGGTTGTTTGGGACCGGGAGACAAGTCAGGCGCGCATAGACACGCCAGAGCGCAAGGCGGCTCTGGAAAAGGCATTTGATGATCTTATCGCGACGATCAAGGATGAGCGCGTTCGCAACCGCTATCAACGCGATTTCCGATTGCGGCTCTCCAACCTGTTTTATGAGGAAAGCCGACGTGCCCGTGGCGCCACTGGCAGTGGAGACAGGAAACAAGGCGGCAGCTGGAACCAGGCCTCTGGAAAGCAAGGCCGTTACGAAGTGCGTGGCTTTCAGAGCCGTGTTGCTGCGCCGGAGACCGCCAAGTTTGGCACCGAGCGCACGCTCTGCGCCATGTGCCTGACCTTTCCGGATTTGTTCGATCGGCATTACGAGCGCATATCGCAGCTTCATTTCACCAATGAACTCCACCAGAGGTTCATGGATGAGTATTGCCGGTTCTCTACCGACCTCAAGCGCGAGTCCGTGGCTGCCTATTTCAGTCAACTTGATGATCGCTTCTATCGCATCCTGTCTGAGGTGCGCGGGTCCGAGCTCGAAGCAGCGGAAGCGCCAATTGCAGCGGGTGTACATAAGTGGGATGAGCTGCGTCATCGCTTGCCCATCTTGAAGATGAATCCGCCAGAAGACTTCATTGAGCAAATGTTTGTGCACTTCATGGATGTGATCGAGCTTGAGCAGTTGGAGCGCGAGCTGAATGAAGAGCTTGAAGCTGTCTCTGAGAACCTTGATGAGGATGGCTGGGTTCGTATTCAGGCTTTGACGCAATCTTTGTCCCGTCGGCGGGAAGAATGCGCAAGAGAAGATCAGGAACTTGCAGAACGTGCAAAGCGCATGCGTTCGGCAAAGCCAACTTATGACCAGGAAGGCGGCGCGGCGGCTTTTTAGGTTGAGGCCCCTGTATCTGACCAAAACTTTGCGCAATTTAGCAAAAATTAGATTGCTCAGTGTCGAATCACACTTGCGAATCACGCAAGGCAAGCTAAATACACAAGACAAACAGCAAATAGGAGCGCCGCAGACCATTGCAGAGGTCACTAAGGCGAATTGAGAATCTGGTTTTATGCTGTTGCAATCCATCTTTTGCCGGAGAACGAGCCACGGGTTCGCGCGTCTATCTTTTGAGAAAGGATAGATAACCGCGAAAAACACGTGCACTGTTTCGCGCCCCGAAGATGGACCTGAGGGTTTAATCACGCAGTTGGATGCAGCTGGCCCTTTGGCGTCAACAGTAGATAGTTTGGTCCGCCCGTACGCGTGGCAGGCCAAGAGTAGAAACGCGATAACCGCGAGGCATTGCCCGCGGCTTTGGAGCAAAATATGGCGACGAAGGCGACGCAAGCTGAAGATACACAGGAACAGGCAGCAGGTGGAGAAGGCCAGGACGGCCCTCTTCTTGATCTGTCTGTCGCCGCCGTCAAGAAGATGATCAAGACCGCGAAAAAGCGCGGTTATGTCACTTACGACGAGCTGAATGAGGTTCTTCCGCCTGAACAAGTAAGCTCCGAGCAGATTGAAGACACGATGTCCCTTCTTTCCGAGATGGGAATTAACGTGATCGAAGCTGAGGAAGCTGAAGAGAGCAAGGAAGAAGAGGTAGAGGGCGGAGATCTTGTCGTCGCGGCCAGCACGGCCGTTGCCAAGACAACCACCACCCGCGAACCTTCTGACCGTACCGATGACCCGGTGCGCATGTACCTGCGTGAAATGGGCTCTGTGGAGCTGCTTTCTCGTGAAGGTGAAATCGCAATTGCAAAGCGCATCGAGGCTGGCCGTGAGGCCATGATCGCTGGTCTTTGCGAAAGTCCGCTGACCTTTCAGGCGATTATCATTTGGCGCGACGAACTGAACGAAGGCAAGGTTCTGCTTCGCGACATCATCGACCTTGATGCGACCTATGCGGGCCCTGACGCCAAGGCTGGCCCTTCCGAAGAAGACCTGGAAGAGCAGGAGGAGGCTGGCGAGGGCGAGGTGCCGGATGCGGTTCGCCAGCGCGAGCTGGAAGAGCGCAAGAAAAAAGCTGAAGAAGCCAAGCGGGCTGACGGCAATGGCGCGGCCGAAGCTCCTGCACCGGCTGAGGGCGAAGAAGGCGAGGGCACCGGCGAGGACGAGGACGACGACGAATACGAAGCAAACGTCTCTTTGTCTGTTATGGAAGCTGAGCTGAAGCCGAAGGTTGTTGAGACCTTCGACCGCATTGCTGAAGACTACGCAAAGCTGCGCAAGCTGCAGGACCAGCTGGTTGAAAACAAGCTGGCCAACAAGACCCTGTCTCCGTCTCAGGAGCGTCGCTACAAGAAGCTCAAGGAAGACATCATCATCGAGGTGAAGAGCCTCTCCTTGAATGCAAATCGTATCGAAGCGCTGGTTCATCAGCTTTACGACATCAACAAGCGTTTGATGGGGTACGAAGGCCGCCTGCTTCGTATTGCAGATGGACACGGCGTGAACCGCGCTGAGTTCGTGAAGTACTATCAGGGCAACGAGCTGGACCCGAACTGGATTCGCAAGGTTGCCAATCTTTCCGGTCGCGGATGGAAGAAGTTCGTCGCCAATGATGGCGACATGATCCGGGAACTGCGCCAGGAGATTCAAACTCTTGCCACTGAAACGGGTCTGGAAATCACCGAGTTCCGCAAGATCGTTTCCATGGTGCAAAAGGGTGAGCGCGAGGCGCGCATCGCCAAAAAGGAAATGGTGGAAGCCAACCTGCGTCTGGTTATCTCCATTGCCAAGAAATACACCAACCGCGGACTTCAGTTCCTTGACCTCATTCAGGAAGGCAACATCGGCCTGATGAAGGCGGTCGACAAGTTCGAATACCGCCGTGGTTACAAGTTCTCGACCTATGCCACATGGTGGATCCGTCAGGCGATTACCCGTTCCATCGCGGACCAGGCTCGCACGATCCGTATCCCGGTTCACATGATCGAGACGATCAACAAGATCGTACGCACTTCCCGTCAGATCCTTCACGAGATTGGCCGTGAGCCAACACCGGAAGAACTGGCCGAAAAGCTTCAGATGCCACTTGAGAAGGTGCGTAAGGTTCTCAAGATTGCGAAGGAGCCGATCTCCCTTGAGACGCCAATTGGCGATGAGGAAGACAGCCATCTGGGTGATTTCATTGAGGACAAGAACGCGATCTTGCCAATCGATGCGGCCATTCAGGCGAACCTGCGTGAAACCACGACCCGCGTTCTGGCCTCTTTGACGCCGCGCGAAGAGCGCGTTCTGCGTATGCGCTTTGGTATCGGCATGAACACCGACCACACTCTGGAAGAGGTTGGTCAGCAGTTCTCCGTTACCCGTGAACGTATCCGCCAGATTGAAGCCAAGGCTCTGCGTAAGCTGAAGCATCCTTCGCGGTCTCGTAAACTGCGCTCGTTCCTCGACAGCTAGACGACAAGCCAGTTCCAGACTTGAAAAGCCCGCCATTTCGGCGGGCTTTTTCGTTGGAACCGCTCTTGGCAAAACGAGAGGGTTGCCACGTTGTCTGCCTGATCTCAGTTTCCCATAACCCATCTTAAGGAGGATAAGGTTCAACGGGTTTTGCCGAAGTCTTGATGGGCTATTGCACGAGATGCTTTTGCAGGCGGAATGAGAGCAGGGCGGCGATGGCGGAGAGGATGGCCATGATGCCGAAGACGGTTGGGCTGTGACCAGATGGAAAATGAAAATCGATGCCAATGGCTAATGCAGAATGGCGCCACTACGTTCCCGAAAATAGAGTTCGTGATTGAATGTCAAGACAACTTGGATGGGGATGAGTTTTTGGATTTTTGTGACTTAAGGTGCAAGGTGCAAGGTCTTGGTTTTAGTTGGTGCGGTATACCAAGGCCTTTGAGAACGCTTCTGTCATTACAGTAAGAAAACCCAGTAACAATCAAACGTCTCGTGAGAGGCTATTAAAGTAGCCAGTTCATACACGCTATCGGATGACCCCACCGAAACTCGGTGGGGTCTGCTATTGATCAAATAATACTTATGGCCGGTTCCGTTATGCAAACCTGAAATCATCCGCCAATAGTAAGTCTACGTCGAAGTCTTTGAGAGTTATAGACTGTCCTAAATAGCTTATGACGGCATCCGCACCACTGTCTGAGAAAGACAGGTCGCTGAGGAGTACATCCGAAAACTCAATTACATCAATGCCGTCTTCAAAATCTTGGATAATATCATTGTTGGCTACGGACGAGAAAAAGAATGTGTCACTTCCCGTTCCTCCTATGAGGGTATCCGCGCCGATGCCGCCTCTCAGGAAGTCGTTTCCTTCTCCGCCATTCAGTGTGTCGTCTCCGCCATATCCCAGCAGCACGTCATCACCTTGACGTCCGTTCAGTACGTTTGCGAAGTCTGAGCCCCGCATTTCTTCTTTTCCAACCGAGCCATTTACGTTCTCGATGTTTCTGTATTGATCGCCTTCGGCGACACCGCCGGTACCGGTTCCGGTCCTGAGGTCAATTATTGAGCTGAGATTTGCATCTCTGTATTCGGTGTAGCTAATCCAGTCGACACCGTTGCCGCCGTCCATGAGATCCGCGCCGATGCCGCCTCTCAGGAAGTCGTTTCCTTCACCGCCATTCAGTGTGTCGTCTCCGCCATATCCCAGCAGCACGTCATCACCTTGACGTCCGTTCAGTACGTTTGCGAAGTCTGAGCCCCGCATATCTTCTTTTCCAACCGAGCCATTCACGTTCTCGATGTTTCTGTATTGATCGCCTTCGGCGACACCGCCGGTACCGGTTCCGGTCCTGAGGTCAATTATTGAGCTAAGATTTGCATCTCTGTATTCGGTGTAGCTAATCCAGTCGACACCGTTGCCGCCGTCCATGAGATCCGCGCCGATGCCGCCTCTCAGGAAGTCGTTTCCTTCTCCGCCGTTCAGTGTGTCGTCTCCGCCATATCCCAGCAGCACGTCATCACCTTGACGTCCGTTCAGTACGTTTGCGAAGTCTGAGCCCCGCATTTCTTCTTTTCCGACCGAGCCATTTACGTTCTCGATGTTTCTGTATTGATCGCCTTCGGCGATTCCGCCGGTACCGGTTCCGCTCCTGAGGTCAATTATTGAGCTGAGATTTGCATCTCTGTATTCGGTGTAGCTAATCCAGTCGACACCGTTGCCGCCGTCCATGAGATCCGCGCCGATGCCGCCTCTCAGGAAGTCGTTTCCTTCACCGCCATTCAGTGTGTCGTCTCCGCCATATCCCAGCAGCACGTCATCACCTTGACGTCCGTTCAGTACGTTTGCGAAGTCTGAGCCCCGCATTTCTTCTTTTCCGACCGAGCCATTTACGTTC
>NZ_JAWXVZ010000006.1:76188-349281 GCF_033843645.1 Nesiotobacter zosterae
CAGCACGTCATCACCTTGACGTCCGTTCAGTACGTTTGCGAAGTCTGAGCCCCGCATTTCTTCTTTTCCGACCGAGCCATTTACGTTCTCGATGTTTCTGTATTGATCGCCTTCGGCGATTCCTCCGGTGCCCGTTCCTGTCCTTAGGTCAATTATTGAGCTGAGATTTACATCGCTGTACTCGGTGTAGCTAATCCAGTCGTCTCCTGCGCCGCCGTTCATGAGATCAGCGCCGTCGCCGCCAACCAAAACATCATCGCCGTCATAGCCGACAAGTTCATCGTTTCCTGCGCCGCCTTCAAGGCGGTTGTTACCTTGATTGCCAACGAGCTTGTCGTTGCCACTGCCGCCAATCGCGTTTTCGATCAGTGAGCGGGTATCATTGTCATGAAGCAACGCGTTGAACACATTTGCGCGCGCATCGTTTCCATGACCCAAATAGGCAATCTGGCCATCAGACAATGTCGACCAATACCCCGGCGACAAATCTACATCCAAATTTGTTGAGTAGTTTGAAAAGTCATAGGTATCGTTGCCGCCACCATCCCAAATCGTCAGAAAAATCCGATTGGCTCCAGGTGCCCCTTGACCAACACCGTTGACGAACATCTCGCCCGTGGTGGTTGAGAAAGTATATCTCGTATCTTCAGAATTGTGGTCGTAGTTCGCGCTATATAGCTCTTGGATGGCTGCGATGTCATACATCATGAGTGATTGGGCATAGCCGTAGCGCTCGTTGGTGTAGCCCCCTCCCTCTGAGCTGCCAATGTAGGGACGATAGGTCATGACCGAAAACTCCATTGAGTCTCGATCATATTCCATAGCTTGAGCTGGGAAAAAGCCTGTGCTTCGGGCTTCATGCCCATGAGACAGACCTAAAGTATGGCCGGTTTCATGGATGATTGTATGCCACGTGTATGTGCCTTTTTCAGGCGTGGTATCGTAGTTGCTATTACGGTACCACTGAGAGGATTCTCCCCCTCCATATGGATAGACGCCATACGCGGTCGAGATGCTGGTGTCGTTTGTTCTTGCAAGCGTCAGGTTTGAGTCCGAAGAGGCGCTTACTTCCGAAAAAACCAGGTTGCTCACCTCTTCATAGTTGTCAAAGATTTCGCGTGCCGCAACTTTCCAGGCGTTGTTGAACCCAACGATTGACTCTGCTTCAGTTTCATATCCTGGGCTGATTTGAGACTCGAGAGTAGGGAACCTGTAGGTGATGTTTGTATCGTTCCATCGGGTTCCCCAGATCAGGCCATCAATATTCTGATCTCCCGTTGGAGTATAGAAATACTCGCCCCGGCTAGCTGAGTTTGGGGACGCGGTGTTCAATTCACCTTCGATACTCGTGTCAAAGCAACCAAATTCCCCTGCGTTGCAAATACAGCACATAGTCGTTTCCTTGAATCATGTAGGCCCATTTGCCAGAGATTTACAACATGGGTCAGGAAATTTGAATAAATAAAGCAATGTATCCATTATTTTCTATTCTGATTGTTGCAATTTAAGTTATTTTATACTTATTCTTATCTTCATCTAGCCCGTCAAGTGTTTCCGCAGGCGGAAGGAGAGCAGGGCGGCGATGGCGGAGAGGATGGCCATGATGCCGAAGACGGTTGGGCCTGCAGATGTCGCCGCTTGTGCTGTGACCAGTTCTTCGGTTGTTGTTGATGACATTCCGAAGATTGCGGCTAGCAAGGAGGCAAGGGCTGCGCCGATTGCAATGCCACCATTGGTGAGCGTCGGCAGGATTCCCGAGGCTCTATCCCTGTCTTCTTGACTTGATGAGAACATTACGGAGCGGGTCAGGAACTGGTTTGAAAGGCCGGAGCCCACGCCTGATAAGATGCAGGCAAAGACGAACAGGGGTAATGAGGCAAGGTGCAGGGAAAGTGCCATGGTGGCGAGGGCCAGTGCGATGAAGCTGATGCCAATGCTGATGAGCCGCGCGCGGGCCTTGGCATCCTGCGTGTTTGCGACAAACCAAGCCGCAATGGTCCATGCGAAGGCAAGGGTTGCCATGGCGTAAGCCGCTTCGGTGACACCCAGTCCCCACAAGCTTTGCAGAATGGCGTTGCCATACACCATGCGCACCGATGCGGAGACGGCGGTGAGCAACATGATCCACATGACCAAGCCTACGATGCTGTTGAGCTGAAACGCGGTTTTAGGGATGAAGGGACTCGCTGCCACGCGGTCCCATGCGCGGGCCAGAAAAAGCAGGACCATGCCGCCGACCAAATAGAGCGCCCCTTCGGCAACGCTGCGCACCTCGCCGACAAAACTGATGATCAAGATTGCAAGCGCGATCAATCCCAGACGGGGCAGCATGTCCAGATCCTTGCGCGAGGTCTTCTGGCTGCTTGCTTCTTCCTTCGGCATTGCGGTGACGGCAAGGACGAGCAGCACCAGCACCAGGGGCAGGTTGACGTAATATGCCGCACGCCACGACCATGTCTCCGTCAGGGCGCCCGCTGCGATGGGCCCGACACCGGCGGCCATGGCCCACACCAACGCGGTCATGGAAAAAACCGTTGCAACCAAACGCTCCGGGAAGAGCTGGGGAATGACGGCGTAAATGACCGCAACGATCATGCCCTCGCCGAAGCCTTGCAGGAAACGCCCGACAAGCAGCAACTCCAGATTGGAGGCCGCCCCTGCCAGCAACGAGCCCGCGGCGAGAATGAGACTGGCCAGCACAAACAAAGACCGCGCGCCAAGGCGGCCCTTGAAGGTGCCGGTGACAGTGCCAGACATGATCGAAGCCACCTGAAACAAGCTGAAAATCCAGAAGGCGCGGTCTTGCCCGCCAATGTCGCGGATGATGCTGGGGAGCACGGCGTTTGACACGATGCCATTTACCGCATGGGAGCCTACGCCAAGGCAGATCAGTGTGGAGGACAGCAAATACGGGGAGGACACGAGTTCCAGAAAGGGGTGGGGGCGCTTGACGCTTGCGGTGGAGGACGCGTCCTCGGTCAGCTCAGGGGAGGGAGAGTGAGTCATGTGGATGCCTTTTAGAAAGATTTTTATTTTTATATTCCGAGCCAATTAAAAAAGTAAAGTCTTATTATATTCATCGTGTGCAAAAATACGCCGAGGACCTCCGCGCGGCACGCCGCCGAGAGTATGGTGGGGTTTTCCGCCGTAGCGGGAGTGGCAAGGCGTACAGGCAATGCCTGCGCTTGAAAATTAAACTTGAGTCTTCGGCATTGGCTGGCGCCTTGCCCAGACATTTTGATGAAGCGTTGATTCCTTCACTCATGGACGCGAATAGGCAGTTGCCTGCCACCGCTGTACGCCCACAGCAAAGGCTCTTCCCCCCCGAACCATGCGGCCTCGCTCGGGTTACGCTTCACTGGCTCCTCTGGAAAGATGCGTTACCCCTTTCCATTGGCCCGTCTGGCCCACGACACGTGGCGGACGGCCCGCCACGGCCCGGTTTCGTGGGCACAGACTTGATGGTAGCCGGGCACCGGATAGGGGGGACAAGTTTGAGGGCGCCTCACGTTTACGCTCTGCTGCGTTTTTGCGGGAAATGGGGGCGTTTTGCCGGTAAGCTCGGCGAAAACAAGAAAAGTGGAGGCTACTTCATGAAAACCACCTCAGCCGCGTACAGCGGGAACACCGGTCTGTTCGGTCCTGCGATGATTGAGAACCCCTATCCGCTCTACCAGCGGCTGAGGGCTCGTGACCCTGTACACTGGGATGAGGGAATGGGCGCTTGGGTTTTAACCAGTTATGAGCACTGCAAGACGGCCCTTAAAGATCCTCGGTTTTCGTCGGATCGCGTTTCCAAGGTGCGCCATCGTTACGCTGAAGACTATCAGGAACTCTTTGATATCCTGTCGGTTTTGATGGTTCAAGTGGATGAGCCGCTGCATGGGCGGTTGCGGGATTTGGTCCACCATGCCTTTACCAGAACGGCGGTTGAAACCTACGAAGAGCCTATCAGATCGCGGGGGCGTGCGCTGATAGAAGCGATGCTGGCAAAGCCGGAGGCGGATTTCATTGCGGACTTTGCCATTCCTCTGCCTATTCTTGTGATCTCCGATATAGTTGGCATTCCTGAGGAGGACCGGCATCTGGTGAAGAAGTGGTGCGATGACTACACTGTGGTCGCGCTGAACTACTACACGCACCTGACCAAGCAGCAGCTTGAAGATGGGTTGAGCAGCGTAAGGGCTTTCAAGCTTTATCTTTTTGAGCGTGTCGCCGAGATTCGCAGGTCGCCCGGTGACAACCTGTTGAGCGAGTTGGTGCTGGCGGAGCGGGACGGCCATGTCCTTTCCGAAGTCGAGCTGCTGGCGAACACCATTTTGCTGCTGAATGCAGGAAATGAAACGACAACGGCACTCTTGGGAAATGGTCTGAAGCTGCTGATGGACAATCCTGCGCAGTTTGAGGTGTTGCGCGAACGGCCCGAGCTGATCCCGAACGCCATCGAGGAGTTTTTGCGTCTCGACAGCCCCGTGCAGTATGTGGGCCGGGTTGCCAAGGAAGACGTGCGTTTGGGTGAAACGACGATCGCAAGGGGAGAGTTGGTGCTTGTGATGCTTGGTGCGGCGGGACGCGACCCGGCTTTGCTGGCTGAACCGAACAAGCTGGATGTGACGCGCACGCACGACCATCATTTGGCGTTTGGCACGGGGCACCACCTTTGCGCGGGTGTTCAACTGGCCCGTATGGAAAGCCGCATCGCCTTTGAAGAACTGTTGAAGATGACCAGCCGCATAGAGAGTTTGCCGGGGCAGTTGCGGCACAGTGAGAACTTCAGTCTGCGCTGCTACAAATCTCTGCCAGTCCGGCTGGTAGCAAGGTGAGGGACGTACAGGCTCTGGCAGTCAAAGCCTGTACGCAATATCAGCGGCCTCAAGCGGCGGCTTTTCCATCCTTCACAGCGTCCAAGATGAACTTGGGCAGGGCAAAGGCCGCCTGATGAACCTCAGGCGTGTAGTAACGGGTTTCGATGCCCGCTTGCGCAAAACGCTCCTCCAGCGTGCTCAGCGGCACGCGGCGCAGCGTCTCGTCATCTGTGGCCCAGCCAAGGGTCATGTGACCACCGAAATACGTCGGAATGGCCGCCACGTAGGCGTAGGCATCATTATAGATGCGAGAAAAGCGCGAGATGCTGTCCACCAGCTCCTGACGCTGCAGGAACGGCACGCCGTTCTGGGTGACCAGAACACCGCCCGGCTTCAAGGTTGCATGCACATCGCGGTAGAACTCCTCGGTAAAGAGCACTTCGCCGGGGCCATGGGGATCGGTTGAATCGACCATGACCACATCGAAACGCTCTTTCGTTTCCTTGAAGTAGCGCGCACCATCGGTGATGACGAGATTGAAGCGCTCATCATCGACAACGCCAGTGTTGAACGCGGAGAAGTGTTCAACGGAGAAGTCGACGACGGACTGATCGATCTCGATCTGTGTCAGCTTTTCGATGGTCTTGTGCTTGAGTGCTTCCTCAGCCATGCCGCAGTCGCCGCCGCCAACAATGGCGACGTGCTTGGCGTTGCCATGCGCCAGAATGGGCACGTGGCTCATCATCTCGTGATAGATGAACTCGTCTGAGGTGGTTACCTGTGTAACGCCATCGAGCATGAGCACCCGGCCGAACACCGGATTGTCGAAGAGCACCATGTCCTGATGCTCTGTCTTTTGCTCAAAGATGATGTTGTCGGCCCGAAAGGAGACCTGTACGCCCTCGTAAAGCGTCTCCTCAAAGTACTTCCTGGTCACTTAGTTGACCTCCTTGCCGCGCAGGAGTTCGTTGACTTCGGCTCGCTCGGCCGCGAAGGCCTGCTTGAGAATGTCAACGCAGACTTCTGGCTTTGCATCGCCGCACATGAACACGTCAAAGGCGGCGTAACCACATTCCGGCCAGGTGTGCACTGAGATATGGCTCTCAGCCAACACGGCCACCCCACTTACTCCAGTGGGCTCAAAAGGATGAAGATGAATATGCAGCAGCGTTGCGCCTGCAGCATCAATACAGCGCTTCAAGGTTTCCTCTATGTATGCCTGATCGTTGAGACGCTTGGCATCATAAAGGTCGATAATCAAATGCGCACCAGCGCACTGAACACCATCACGTTCAATGAAGTGGTCCAGTCGATTATCATCGTTGCCTGTAACACCGGCAACAAGCTTAGAGTTTTCTTCCTTTTGGGTGGTGCTTCTTGGCTCAATCTTAGAAAGGGGCGTGTCTTTTGCCCAGCGAGCCTCCAAGTCCATCCCCAATTGAAAGAGGGCGTCGTGAGACATGGCGCTCTCCCCAACCAGTAGATGTACCCCGGGTCATTCCGGTCCGGCCTCTCTATAGAAAATCACCTATGATTACAATGATGAATATTCTGAGTGCTCGCATTACACGTGCACAGCTGCAAAAACGCGACACAAAGAAAAGGCCCTCAAAGGGAGGGCCTTTTGATGATTATTGTTCCAGCTCAATGGTTAAGACCACATTCGCGGAAAGCTGTTCTTCGCCAGCCGAGATGGGCGCAGCCTTGTCCATTGCTGCCCGCGCCATGTACATAACTTCTGGACGCGGGTAGTTGCCGGAGCCGCTTTCATTGATGGTGAGGATATCACCAAGTTCAACGCCTGCGGCCTCTGCGTAAAGTTTTGCCTTGCGCAGGGCGTCCTTTACGGCCATCTGACGGGCCTCATCCAGCTTCTCCTCAGGTTCGGAAACCACAAAGCTGATCTGACCCACGCTGTTGGCACCTGCATCAACCATGGAGGTGAGCAGGGCTCCCAGCTTGCTGACATCGTCGCTGGCCACTTCCACGCCGTTGCTGACACGGTAAGCCACAATCTGTGGTGCTTCGCCGTTTTCGCGTGACTGCCTTGAGTTGTCGTAGACCGGGTTGATGCCAAAACCGGAGGTCTGAATGTTCTTGTCTTCGATACCTGCGGCCTGAATTTGTTCGATGAGTGCTTTGACCTGCTGCGAGTTCTCAGAGAGCGCCTCTTGAGCAGAGGCTTTCTGGGTGACAACACGGGAGACCACGATGGCACGGTCTGGCACCACACTGACGCTTCCCGAGCCGGAAACCGTGATGGTGTGGGTGTTGCTGTCTTGCGCCATGGCTGGCAGGCTGGTGGATACAACGCTAAGTGCAAGAACTGAAACCAGGCCAAGACCTGCGAGCTTCTTAAAAGACATTTTTAGTCCTCCGTGAAATGCTGGAGTTTGTGGCAGTTGCCGTTGATGCGAGAGAACGGGAGGAATGCGGCAGCACTCAGGCAAGGCCTTGTCAATTCAGCGGTTTTGTCTTGTCCTCTAGCAGTATTGGCTCGCCGACCTCACCGTTTCCGGAGAACAGGATGGCGATGGGCCGGGATGCCGGGAACTGCGCACACACCATGATGATGAATACCATCAGAGGTACACATAGCACCATTCCGATGACGCCCCAAATCGAGCCCCAGAAACTCAAGGAGATGATGATCACCAGGGGCGAGATGTTCAGACTGGTGCCCATGAGGCGGGGGTCGAGAATGCTGCCAAGGACGAACTGAATGAGACCCAAACCGATGGCGACGATCAAGAAGTTGCTCAAATTGTCAAAGAACACCAGTGCGAACATGCTGGCGAAGACAACGGCGATCATGGAGCCGATCGTTGGGATGTAGTTCAGCAGGAACGTAATGAAGCCAAACAGCTCGGCGTAGGGCAATCCGACCGCCTTCAGCAGGAAGTAGGTGAGAAACCCTGTGGCCAGACTGATGGCGGTCTTGATGCCCACATAGTGGCGCATGCGCTGGCCGATCTCACGGCGAATGCCGAGGGCAAGGCGTGCGCGCTCGGGGCGGTCGAAGAAGGCTTCGATCTTGCGGTCAAAGGTGCTTTCTTCGAAGATCATGAACAGCACATAGACGAAAATCAGTGTGCTGGAACCTGCAATTGTCGTCAGCACGCCGGCAGCGGCGGAAATTGTCTGGCCAATGGAGAAGTTGGGCAGCACATCAGAAAGGCCGATGGGGTCATCCAGTTTCAGCTGGGTGGAAATGGTGAGGAACACCTCATCCAGACGGCGCTGGTAGAGCGGAGCGTCGGCGGCCATTTGCTGAAGGCTGGTGGAAACGATGTCGAAGACGAACTTGCCAGCGACCAGCATCAGGCACAACGACACCACAATGCCTAATGGGCGCGGCACAAGGCGGCCCAGATAAGGAACGGAGCGAACGGCTTCTGCCAGAGACGAGATCAGGTACCACAGGACGGAGGCGATGATGAGCGGGATGAGAATGGATCTGCCGATGACCAAAAGCCACCCGATCAGCATGACGAGAATGAGGGCGAGTGTCAGTTTTAGCAGAGTGCTATTCATTTCAGGTACCTGCGCGGGCGGAGCGTTATGGCTTGGAACCTAGGGAGGACCTCCAAGATATGCAACTATTTGAGCATGGAGAGGATGAACGTCCTGCATCCACAATGCAAATGAAGAGCTTGGCTTGCATCTTCTTGCAAACACAGATTTCAACAGAAACCCACGCTTGCGCAAAAACCTGTTGTAACTAGGGTGTTTACTCGGTGAGGCAGGTTGGTATAGGAAAAGCATCTGGTAAGGGCCTGTAGCTCAACTGGTTAGAGCCGTCCGCTCATAACGGACTGGTTGGGGGTTCAAGTCCCTCCGGGCCTACCACCTTCCCATTGCGGCGTTGAAAATGCTGCTTGATGCCCTCACTGCTACCCCCGACATACGAGACTTGAAGAACTGGGAGCTTTGTCGCGGTTCGGATGCTGTTTGTTGTTGCGTCAGCCACAGCGCCATGGTGAGCGGCTGTGCCAAGGAGTGAGCCGTTGCTCGATGCGGTGCGATCTCGCTCCGTCAGCTTGCCAGCCCACAGTGGTACACAGCGGGCTTATCGCAGCCAGGTTTGCCGGACAGATACATTGGAAAACAAGGCTTGCTCAGGAGGGACGGGGCGGGCTGGTTTGCCTTTGGAGGCTCTTTCAATAGCAACACGCCCGGATGGGGCGTGTTGTGCTGTGCATCTGGCAAGAGGGGCTCGTTACTGCGCTTTTTTCCGCTCTATCACGTCAAGCACGGCGACCATGACGATGCCGTAGAGCACATGGCCAACGAGGGCCACCCAAGCGATGCCGGTGAAATTCAGGAAAAACGGCAGGCCTGCGATGAAGGTGATGCCTCCGATGGCGAAAAGCCAAAGGCCAAACCCGTAGATTGCAGAGGGCAGGAACCAATGGGTGTTGCCGAAGATCTTTTGCCAGATTGGGGCAAAGATGTACATCCAGCCGATTGGGTAACCGATCAGACCGACCACGTAGAAGTGAACGAAATAGCCTGCAAACGCGTTGTTTGGCAGCCCCAAGCTGCCAAGTAGGCTTTGCGCCAGTCCGTGTGGGGAAAGATTGGCAAAGCCCAAGCCGGGGCTGACGATCTGGCCCCAGAAGTCGAAGGCAATCGTGGCAACGAAGCCTGAAATGAACATCAATCCCAAGGTGTCGACGTTCATTTTGGGCAGTGTTGCAGTGAGGGGGCGTTCAGAAGTTAAGGCAAGCATGGGCTTTCTCCTGGGGCGTTGAGGGGGAGTTATGGGCGTTGATGGGGCTTTGTGTTGCGACACGGCTTCAGGCGGTGTCCGGGGCCACGGCTTTTTTCTGCTGATGGGGTTTTCCGAATTCGCTCCAGTCAATCGATCGGCACAGACGCACGAACAGGTCCACCACTGGTGTGTGGCGTCGTCCTCTCTTGGTTATGACGGAAACGGTGCGTTCGATGTCCGGCTCGACAAGCGGCCTTTTTTGCAGTTGAGGATGAGATGCCAGACTTTTCGGCATGACCGCGCAGCCAAGTCCGGCAATGACCATTGCCTGAATCCACGACTCGTGTTCGCTCTTGAAGCGCTCGTCAACAGACCCGTCGTCCTTGAAGCCAGCAGCCTCCAGAAACGTCAGGTATTCGCAGTTGATGCGTTCCAGATAGCGCTCTCCGTCAAGGGCCTTTAGAGGCACATTGTCCATTTGCGCAAAGCGGTGCCCTTGCGGAAATGTGATGACATACTTCTCGGTGAAAAGCGGTGTGGCTGACAGATCGTCCGCATACGTGGGCAGAGCGGCCAGAGCGATGTCGATCTCGCCGTCCTGAAGCATATCCACCACCTTCTGGCCTGATCCTTCTCGCAGGCAGAGCTTAAGCTCCGGGGCCTCGCGCTGGAAGAAGTCGATCAGGCTCATGAGACTTTCGGGTGCGATCGTGCACATGCAGCCGAGCGTAAGCGTGGAGTTTCGAAGGTTTTGAAAATCCAGCGCATCTTTCTGGGCGAACTCGGTCAATGCCAGTGCCTGCTCCAGCCGGGGGTGGATCGCGCGGCCAAGCTCGGTGAGGTGGGTTCTGCGGCCCTCCCGGCGGAACAAGGGGCCGCCAAACTCATCCTCCAGTTTTCGTATGGCCTTGGTCAGAGACGGCTGAGAAATACCGCATTGCTCTGCAGCCCGTGTGAAGTTGAGCGTTTCTGCAACGGCTACAAAATATCTAAGTTGATGCAACTCCATCGGGCTTTTCCGTTTATTGCTTTCACCAAGATGACTTTAAGTCAGAATGAATACTATGAACCATTTCGAATGTCTCATAGACAGTGTGCATGAAACCTATAGATCCAAAGTACCTTATATTTGCCTTCCGTAAAGGTAATATGCTCTCAGCGGCCATGAAGCGCCGGGATAAATCACTGGACTAGTGGAGACATATAATGAGAAGCCCCGCCCTTGTTCTTGGAATTAGCCTCGGCGTTAGCGCCGCGTTTGCGACCACAACCGCCCATGCCGGGCAGTGTCCGCCCGAGCATGTTCTGACGGAGCCGCGCGATGTTGAACGGATTGGCACGAAGTGGCTGACACGCGAAATCATCGCCAATGTCAAACTGGCTGGCTGGCGCGACATGGGCGACTTCATGTTGCGTCAGCGGCGTCTCGAGCTTGCGCCCGGTGGCACGGTCCCAACGCACAGCCATGCTGACCGTCCGGCGATCGTGTTTCTGGCGAAGGGCACCGTGACCGAACACAACAGCTTTTGTGCCGTCCCCATCGTTCACCATGCAGGAACGCCTTCCGAGGAGTTCGGCGTCGGCTTCACCCATTGGTGGGAAAACACCGGGGATGAAACCGCAACCTTCATCTCCACCGATGTGGTGCCGTTTCCTGCCGACGGTGAGCCCTACTACGGCTGGGAGCGCGGGGTCAGCCCTGAAGAGCAGTACGGCCAGTGATGCAGCTCCCGACCCAAGCATGGCGCTTGCTTCCTGTAACGTAATTGTCAGGCGTCCGCGATCAATCAAGTCTGGTTGATTTTCCGAGCTGCACCTAAGGTCATGCAGTGCATGGCTCCGGTCGACTTGCCAGAGTTCAAAGTCCCAAACGTGTCGACCCACCCCATGGTGGCAACGAAAAACAAGAGGAAATGTACGATGAGGAAGTTCTTTATTGCTGCAGGTTTGTCTGCGGCCCTTCTGTCCGGTTATGCCGCGCTACCGGCATTTGCCTTCGATGAAAACTCCAGTGCGGCTGTGAACGTTGATGAGAGCGGCCTCGGCCTGCGCGGCTTCGACCCGGTTGGTTACTTTGAAGCAGGGAAGCCGACCAAGGGCTCTGCTGATGTGACTGCAGAGCATAACGGCGTGACCTATCACTTCGCCTCTACGGAAAACCGTGAACTGTTCACGGCCAACCCTGCGAAATACGCCCCGCAGTATGGCGGGTTTTGCCAGATGGGCGCAGCGCTGGGCAAGAAACTGGACGGTGACCCCGCTGTGTGGCGCGTCGATGGCGACATGCTTTTTGTCTACGCCTACCCGGCGGCCAAAGAAGGGTTCGTGAAGGATATTCCGGGCAACACCCAAAAAGCGGATACAAACTGGCCGCAGATCAAAGACAAGGCTCCGAAGGACCTTTGATCTACTCCCCGATTTGCTGCGGAGTGAAACAACACAGGTCTCTCCGCGGCTTTTCCGCCATGAACGTTACGTGTTTCTCTTCGACACAGATCGACGAGACATTTTTCCCGCGCGCTTTTGAGCAGACGTAGCTTGGCGGCATTGAGGCCTGTTTTCCCAACAACACACTGAAAAAGGTTTCTCCCATGACCCTTTCTGGAAAAACCGTTCTCGTTACCGGATCCTCCAGCGGTATTGGCCTTGGCATTGCCGAGGGGCTTGCGAAAGCGGGCCTGAATGTGATGATGAACGGCATCGAGCCAGCCGAGGCCGTTGAGGCAGAACGTGCGCGTCTGGAAGCGCTCGGTTCCAAGGTACGGTATACCTCTGCAAACCTGATGAATCCCTCTGAGGTCCGCGGATTGGTGAAAGCAACAGAGGATGCTTTTGGCCGGGTTGATGTTCTGGTCAACAACGCCGGTATCCAGCATGTTGCCCCGATCGAAGAGTTTCCGGAAGACAAATGGGACGCGATCATCGCGCTCAATCTGTCGAGCAGCTTCCATGCCATGAAAGCGGTTGTTCCCGGCATGAAAGCCCAGGGATGGGGACGGGTGGTCAACATCGCGTCCGCCCATGGTCTTGTCGCATCGCCCTTCAAGTCTGCTTATGTGGCTGCAAAACACGGCGTCCTTGGGCTGACCAAAACCGTTGCGCTGGAAACCGCCGAAGCGGGAATAACCGTCAACGCCATCTGTCCCGGTTACGTACTCACCCCTCTGGTTGAAAAGCAAATTCCAGATACAGCCAAGGCACGGGGCATTTCCGAGGAAGAGGTTAAACGGGACGTGCTGCTTGCGGCACAGCCAACCAAGCAGTTCGTTTCAGTAGAACAGCTGGCTGGCACAACGCTGTTCCTGTGCTCCGATGATGCCGCCTCCATTACCGGGTCTGCGATACCGGTTGAGGGCGGTTGGGTTGCGCATTGAACTTGCTGCGAAAGGAACAGGGAATGGCGCGACGCCCAACGATCGAAAAAACTGTCAATTTGGCTCTTCAGGGAGGCGGGGCGCATGGCGCCTTCACCTGGGGGGTATTGGACAAGCTCTTTGAGGATGACCGGATCTGGATCCAGTCGATTTCGGGAACTTCTGCCGGTGCAATGAACGCCGTTGTGGCGGCGCAAGGCATGTATAACAACGGTGCCATCGGTGCCCGCAAGGCGTTGAGAGCGTTTTGGAAGGACGTCAGCGATGCCGGTCGCATGAGCCCGTTGAAGCGGACGCCAATTGATCTGATCCTTGGTCAATGGAGCCTTGATTATTCCCCCGGCTATTTGATGATGGATCTTCTGAACCGGTTGGCATCGCCTTACGATACCAACCTGTTCAACTACAATCCGTTGCGAAAACTGGTCGAAAAGCATGTGGACTTTGGCCAGATTGGCGTCGAGGACGACTCGTTCACGTTGTTTATCTCTGCAACCGATGTGGAGACCGGACGGGTGCGCATCTTTCGCCGGTCGGAGTTGTCGGTCGACGTTATTCTAGCCTCCGCCTGCCTGCCCTTCATGTTTCAAGCGGTTGAAATTGATGGGCGTCACTATTGGGACGGCGGCTACATGGGCAACCCGGTCCTGTCGCCCTTTGCCGATCACAGTCCTGTCGACGACATTGTCATCGTTCAGATCAATCCGATTGTGCGTGAGGGCATCCCGGTGACGGCCCGCGAAATCCTGAACCGCGTCAACGAGATCAGCTTCAACGCTTCGCTTCTGCGCGATTTGCGGGCGATTTACGAGAAGAACGTTTTGATAGACAGCGGCGAACTTGATGCTTCCCGCCATCGGCGCATGCGCGTGCACATGATTGAGGCACGCAAGCGCATGCGCCCGCTGGGCGCTTCCTCCAAACTCAATACGGAGTGGGCGTTTCTGGAGCACCTGTGCGACATCGGACGGGATGCGGCCGGTACATGGCTCACCAACAACTATGAGCACCTGGAAAAACGCGAAACGCTGAACCTTGGTGAGATGTTCGCCAATATTGGCAGCAAACCGGTTGGCGCTTGCCCAGAAATCTAGGAAACCAGCATGACCAGCAATCTTGGTACCGCAATTCTCATGGGGCCCACACCGGTTCTGGATGACGCGCCCTCAGAGAAACGTCATGAGGTCATGATGCGGGCGCTTGTGATCGCTCTCATTGCGTTTCTCACCTTGATTGACCTTTTTGGCTCACAGGCCTTGTTGCCGACTTTGGTCGCGCACTACCAGGTGTCGCCAGCCACCATGGGGTTTGCGGTCAATGCAAGCACGTTTGGCATGGCGATTGCCGGGCTATGTGTGGCTCTGTTTTCAAACCGGATCGATCGGAAGCTTGGGATCTGGCTGAGCTTGACCCTGCTGGCCATACCGACCTTTCTGCTCGGGTTGACGGACGATTTGACCACCTTTGCGCTTTTGAGGGTGGTTCAGGGGTTTTTCATGGCAGCTGCGTTCACGCTGACCCTGACGTATCTTTCGGAAATCTGCACAGTTACGGCGGCAAGCGGTGCCATGGCTGCCTACATCACCGGCAATGTGGCCTCCAATCTGTTCGGCCGCCTTCTTGCTGCCGGTGTTGCTGACAACATTGGCCTTGCCGAGAGCTTTTATGCCTTCGCAGCGTTGAACCTTGCGGGGGCAGGGTTGGCAATCTGGTACTTCGGTCTGCGAGATGGCTCCCGTCCTGAACAGCAGGCGGGCGGCATGTCGGTGTGGCAAGCTTGGGCCGACCATTTCGCGAACCCCAAACTTCGCGCCAGTTTTGCCATTGGCTTTATCATTTTGTTCGCGTTTGTGGGCACCTTCACCTATGTGAACTTCGTGCTGGCGGAAGATCCATTTGAGCTGCCCCAAGCTTACATTGGACTGATCTATTTCGTGTTTCTGCCGTCCATGCTGACCACGCCGATTGCGGGCGGCATTGCCAGAAAGTACGGCGCGCGCGCGGTCTTCTGGGCTTCCATTCTGGTGAGCATGGCAGGACTTTTGATGCTGTTGACGCCGTCTCTCGTGCTGGTGCTGGTTGGGCTTGCGCTCATTGGTGTTGGACTGTTTTTCGGGCAGGCCGCTGCCACCGGCTATGTTGGACGCACGGCAACCCATAGCCACGCTGCCGCCAATGGCCTTTATCTTACCAGCTATTACGTGGGTGGATTGGCAGGTGCCTTCTTGCTCGGACAGCTGTTTGTTTTCGCGGGCTGGCTGGCGGTTGTGCTGTTTCTGCTGGCAGTTCTGGCGGCCGCGCTTGTTTTGGGGCGCGATCTGAAAGAGGCCACATGACCAAAATCCGAGCCTTCGCTTTCCTTGTCCTCTTTGTCCTTGCGCCGCTGAACTCCGTTTGGGGGGCAAAGGCTCAGTTCGTGGGAGCTGCGACGCCGGAAGCGGCGCAAGCCGTTGAACTGCCGACGACACTGTCACCGGAGGACGTGGACAGCTTGCTGGCACGCTTAACCGATGCTCAGATACGTGAGTTGTTGCGAAGCGAACTGGCGCGCCGGGCTCAGGAAACCAGTGAGGTTGGGCCAGAGGGGCCGGGCGCGCTGGACGCCGCGGCGGTCCGCCTCAATGCAATGTATGCCGAGATTGCGGAGCGCCTGCCGCGCTGGAGCGTGGCCATTGCCAACATTGATGACAGGCTTCCGCAGGTGCGTGAGCGGTTGGGGCTGGCCCAATATGGCGTCGCCGCCATGGTTGGCGCAGCTTTCTTGCTGGTTGCTGTTGGTGTTGGTGCAGCGATTGTTGTAAGCCGCGCGCTGGCTCCCGCTCGGGCTTTCTTGAGCAGGCCGCCAGACTTGATCGGGTATTGGAGCCGTTTGGGGCGCACCGTGGCGCTTGGGGTACTTGAGCTGTTGCCGGTCGGCGCTTTTGTTCTTGCAACCAGAGCTGCGGGGGGATTCCTAGGCGAAGCACTGGGGCCGCTGGAAGGTGTGGTCTGGATCTACCATGCTGGCGTTTCCACCGGGGGGGGCTTTTTGATCCTTGTTCGCCGCGTTTTCTCGCCGGATTTGCATGAGATCCGCATTGCACGGCTTTCTGATGATGATGCAACGGCACTCTATCATCTCTTGAAAACCGCAACCTACATTGCCGTTTCCGGCTGGCTTTTGGCCGGGTTCTTTCCAAACCTTGGGTTTGGCTTTCCTCCGGCGCTTGTTACCGTGGCGCTGACGGGCACGGTTGTTGCTGTCCTTTTAGCCAAGGCCCTGTTTTCGAACAGAGTTTACATCGCGCAGCGGGTGCAGGAGTTGTTGTCTGGGCAAGCGGGCCCTCCCGGCGCCGTGGCCTATTCTGTGCCCGCCATTGCCGGGCTCTATCTCCTTGTCAGTTGGCTATACTGGCTTGCTCACTGGCTGGAACGCGGCCAGCATGAGTTGGCAGGCCCGATTGGCGGCTTGTTCGCTCTTCTGGCGCTACCGGTTGCGGATCGGGCTGGCATCGAAATGATCGGCGGTGCGGTGCGAAGCGACAGTGATACAGCTGACCGACTACGCCATGTCATGCTGGGGGCCTGGCGGTCGCTCATCACAGTGGTGGCGATTTACGTGATCGTGCGGCTGTGGGGGCTGGATCTATTGGTCTTTGCCAAGGGGCCGGGGGCACCGGTTTGGGCCTCTACGCTTTTCGACATCACCCTTACGCTGCTGCTGGGCTATCTGGCTTGGCGGCTGATCCGGGCCGCTCTCCATCGCGAAGAACAGGCCGGGGACGGCGGTGAAGATGGTGACCCCATGGCACCGGCGGCCTCGCGCTTGAGCACGTTAACGCCGCTGTTTCGGAGCATTCTCCTCGTGATCCTGACGGTTGTCGTCACGATGATCATCTTGTCCTCCATCGGCGTCGACATTGGTCCGTTGCTGGCGTCCGCCGGGATTGTCGGCATTGCCATCGGCTTTGGTGCCCAAACCCTTGTGCGGGACGTGTTTTCGGGGATCGTTTTCCTGATTGATGATGCCTTCCGAATTGGTGAATACATCGAACTCGATCAAGGCGTGAGAGGGGCGGTTGAATGGATTTCCTTCCGTTCGCTGATCCTGCGCCATCACCGCGGGCCCGTTATCACCATTCCTTTTGGTGAAATGAAGATGGTTACCAATCACACTCGAGACTGGGTGATCTACAAGATGTCCTTCCGTCTGGAGCCGGACACGGACCCGAAGGTGGTCAAGAAAATCGTCAAAGCTGTTGGGCAGGAGTTTCTTGAAGATCCCGAGCATGGGCCGAAGTTCATCGAACCTTTGAAAAGCCAAGGTGTTCTCAGCATCGACGATGACAGTGCACTGATCATCCGGGTCAAGTTCAAGTGTTACCCCAAGACGCAGTTCGTGCTTCGGCGGGAAATCTATCATCGGCTCCGCGAGGTGTTCGCGGAAAGCGGCATCAAGTTCGCGCGCAAGAAGGTTGAAGTGATTGGGTCCTCCCCCATCGAGGCGGCGGCCGCTGAGGCCGTTCTGGCTGACCAGACTGCGGCCACAGCCAAGCAAGGGGATATCCGCTGATCCCTTGAGAAGCTTCCGGTGACGGTTGCCTGCCCGCTGGTTGGGCCGGCATATGGGTGGGGTGTCGGCAATCCTTGTCTACGGCCTTGGCGCTGTCTTCAACCATTCAGGGCAGATGCCCTTGCGCACGATCTGTGGGAAATCGATGCTCATTTTGCGCATGGTGTGCGCTTTACTCTGACCTTGCGTTAATTTTTGGTAGGAAAGGGCAAAGGTAACGTTTCCGTCATAATCGTGACATTGCTTATACGTAATTGCCTATAGGCAACCATGGCGCGCGTTACGCAGCGATATGGGGACCGATATTAAATCCAAAAACTGGGTGAGTGGCATGACTGAGCAGAACAAGAAGGACCTGTCCTTCGATGAGTTTGATGAGGTACACAACAACCGCAATGTGACGATTGAGTTTGACGACGTAGTCGATCGCGCTCTCTCACGCCGCGGCTTCCTTGGTGGTGCGCTGGCCATGAGCACCGCAAGCTTTATTCTGGGTGCAGGCGCTTTCGGTTCATCCAAAGCTCAGGCAGCTACCAACCGCTTTGGTTTCACGCCAGTTGAGGCAACCACTGCGGACACCATCACGCTTCCGGAAGGCTACAGCTGGCACCCAGTTGCCACCTGGGGCGAGCCAATCTTCTCCGACGTGCCAGAGTTCGACCATGTAACTCGTGGTACAGCCGCAACTCAGGCCCGCGCGTTCGGTGACAACAACGACGGTATGGCGCTGTTCTCCAAAGACGGACGTCACATTCTGGCGGTGAACAACGAATACACCAACCGCGACATTCTTTGGGAAGGTGGCGTACCTGCCGATGCAGATGCCATTCTGAAGGGCAAGAACGCCCACGGTATCTCTGTTGTCGAGATCGCTCAGAACGACGGCAAGTGGTCCATCGTCAAGGACTCCGAGTTCAACTTCCGCATCACGCCAGACACGGAAATGGAGATCACCGGTCCTGCACGCGGCCATGATCTTTTGAAAACCGCTGCTGATCAGACCGGCACCAAGTCTCTTGGCACATGGAACAACTGTGGTAACGGCCGCACTCCATGGGGCACCTACCTGACCTGTGAAGAGAACTTCAACGGTTACTTCTCTTCTTCCGACAAGGAACTTGAGCTGGATCCGGCGCTGAAGCGCTACGGCATCAACCATGATGACTGGGGCTATGGCTGGGCGCAGATCGACGAGCGCTTTGACGTTGCAAAGCATCCGAATGAGCCAAACCGCGCGGGTTACGTTGTCGAAATCGATCCAATGGATCCAACGGCAACTCCGAAGAAGCGTTCTGCTCTTGGCCGCTTCAAGCACGAAAACGCTGAGCTGGTTGTTGCAGACAATGGCCACGTGGTTGTCTACCTTGGCGATGACGAGCGCGGCGAGTTCCTGTACCGCTTCGTTTCTGAAGGCAAGTACGATCCAAACGGTGACAATTCCAACCTTCTGGAAAACGGCAAGCTCTATGTTGCCAAGTTCCATGATGACCTTTCCGGTGAGTGGCTGGAGCTGACCCCAGAGACAACCGGCATGGCGTCTCAGGCGGAAATTTCCATTCACACCCGTCAGGCTGCTTCTGCTGTTGGCGCAACGACCATGGACCGTCCTGAGTGGGTTGCATCCAACCCGAACAAGGCTGAAGTCTACTGCTGTCTGACCAACAACAAGAACCGTGGCGTGAAGCCAAACGCTGGTGGTGACCCAACCCCAGTGAACGGCCCGAACCCACGCGAAGCCAACAAGTACGGTCAGATCGTGCGCTGGGCTCCAGAAGGCGGCGACCACACTGCGACCGGCTTTGGGTGGAACCTGTTCGTTCTGGCTGGTAACCCAACCGTTCACGAAGGGCCAAAGGCTGGTTCTGCAAACGTGAATGCTGGCAACATCTTCAACTCACCAGACGGTCTGTCCTTCGACAGCCGTGGCTTCCTCTGGATCCAGACCGACGGTTCCTACTCCAACGCGGACGATTTCGCGGGCATGGGCAACAACCAGATGCTGGTTGGCGACACCGAAACCGGTGACATCTTCCGCTTCATGGTTGGTCCAAAGGAGTGTGAAGTTACCGGCGCGACCTGGTCTGAAGACAAGAAGACCATGTTTGTGGGCATTCAGCACCCGGGCGAAAAGGGCGACAGTGTCTTCCCTGGTGGCGAAGGCACACTGCCACGCTCTTGCGTGATTGCAATCACCAAGGACGACGGCGGCCTGATGGGCTAAGCTGCTTTCCTGATTTGAAAAACGGAAATGGGGAGCGTTGGCTCCCCATTTTTGTTGGTCCCCTGATTGGTTTAAAGGCGGCTTTCAGTCAGTTGATGCGGTTGTTGCTGCGGGTAATGTTCAGCGGCAGCTTGGGACGCAAGCGTGTTCCCAGAGACAAATCCAGACTGCTCGCTTTTGGCGTGGCCGCGCCGAACAGCTCCAAAGGGCGCAGTCTGCGCAAAGCTGCAGTGGCCCGATTGACCAGCCGTTGCTCTGTTGGTGTTTTCGGCAGAACCGCGAGAACTGCCTTGTAGGCCTCCGCTGCTTCATCGCGCAGGCGCAGGGCCACGAGCGTGTCGGCCAGATGAGAGCGGATAGCAATGTTGTTCGGGTCCAGCTCCAATGCTTGCCGGAACGCAACTTCCGCCTCGATGAAATCTTGAAGCGCCAGATAAGACTGACCGAGGCGGGTCCATCCTCTGGGGTTGTCTGGAGCGCAGTGGGTCATGCGCGTAAACACCTTGGCGGCTTCTTCATAGTTGTTCTCCAGTACGAGAAGCTGGCCGAGCATGTAAAGGGCACTCGATACCTCCGGCTGGGTTTCCAGCACTTGCTCCAGCCCGGCGCGCGCGCGTGTGAGGTTTTTGGCCTTGAAGTCTTCGGTGGCCTTTTTCAAAACGCCTGAGACTGAGCGAGGGTCCAGCTTTCCAGAAAAATTCTTGCTGTTGGGCGTGTTGAACTGACGGCAGATGAGCAAGCGGTCCTTGGCCCCATAGGAGTACTTGTAGGCCTCGTTGCCGCGCAGAAAATCATAGGTTTTGAGGCCCTTGCTGATGGCCCACTCAATGGAAGCGCCATGGAGGATGAGGCCGGGAGGCGGTCCACTCCATGTCTCGTCGCGGCCTGCAAGATAAAACAGAAGCGATTTGCGGACAGGGTCGATGAAGCTGGCCAACCCGCCAACGGGACGGTCCTGGTGCCAGAGCATTGGCATGAAGAGCTGGCGATATCGGAAGGCAAGAGTGAGCATGTGTCGGTGGTTGCGGACCAATATGTCGACGTTGCGCCCCTTGCGCTCCGCCCATTTGTCCCGCCAAAAGCCCATGAGAATGTCAAGATGCTGATTGAAGGTCTCTTCCGTTGGGATGGTAAACGAGAGGTCCGGATCGTCTTTTGCCTTGCGCATGAAGCGGCGCAATTTCTGCCGGGATTTGCTGCTCATGCATTGGGACAGATAGTCTTCGAAGGTGTCAGGAAGTTCCGTTACAGGGCAGACCAGATTGTTGATGTTGTCGCGGGTGTTGGTTCGGCTAAGGTCAGTAGGATACACCTTTCGCTTCATGATCGGCGCAGTGAGTTGGGCCACGCGCTCTGGAGAACAAGCGAGGTTCTCCAGCTGAAGGCGAGCCCAGTCCATGTTGGCAAGCTTTTGGCCCAAAGCGGGGAGGGCCTCATTGTCATGAGCCGGATCGCAGATGAAGCCGGTATAGTCCGCTGCAAAGTTACCCGCCATGCAGATGTCGTTGTAATAGGCGTTGTTGGCCTTGTTGTAGCGGGTGCGGATGCGCATGGGGAAGAGCGCGACATAGGCAGAAGACGCAGTGGGCCGGGCACCCAGAATGAAGATGTTGCTGCCGGACTTCAGGTGCAGCATGTGCACCCATTGCCAACTCAAGAAGTATTGGGCCTCTGTGTCCTTGCTGTAGATCTCGTTCCAGTTTTCTCTCAGGGACTTGAAGGCGTCGAGCCCTTCAATCACATCTACCTGCATCCCACTATCCTATTTTTGCTTTTATTAGTGGCGCCCTGTCAGTTTTAGTTAGGACTTGATTAAACTTATTCTCTACTTTTTACGTTGCGTCAACCCGCTCGATGCGCCCTATGGTTAACGTCGCCCGGCTTTGCCTTGGGGACATCGGAGTGCTTCAAACAGCCTACGGACAAAAAGAAACCCCGCACCGAAGTGCGAGGTTCAAGGGTCGTCAGGGGGGAGAACCCTATTAATTACTGAGGGATGAATTCGAAGAGAATAACTTCGGCATCCTCGCCGTTTGTCAGCTTCACTTCACCTGCGCCATAGATCTGGGCAGCGTCGCCGCCGGTGTAGCTTTCGCCGTTGATCGTGACTGTGCCGCGTACCACATGGATGTAGGCGGAACGGTTGTTCTTGAGCTCATGGCTTACCTGCTGCTCACCGCTCAGCTCTGCGGCGTAAACATCCGTGTGAGAGTTCGCCAGCAGGGACCCTTCACGCCCATCATGGGACAGGAACAGCTTCAGCTTGCCATCACGGTCTCCCGGCGCAAAATCGAAGGTGTCATAGCGCGGCTTGGTGTTTTCCTTGGCAGGCACAAGCCAGATCTGGAGGAACTTGACCGGGTCCTTGTCAGAGGCGTTGAACTCGGAGTGATAGACGCCGGTTCCTGCGCTCATGTACTGAACACCGCCGCCGTGCACCACGCTGCCATTGCCGATGGAATCCTTGTGTTCCAGGCCACCGGACTGGACATATGAAAAGATCTCGAAGTTCTGGTGCGGGTGGGTTGGGAAGCCCCCGCGAGGGGCGACGTAGTCATCGTTGATGACCCGCAGGTTTTCAAACTGAATGTTGTTCGGATCGAAGTAGCTGCCAAAGCTGAAGCTGTGCGCAGACTTCAGCCAGCCCATGTCTACATAGCCGCGGCTGGAAGCAGGCTTCTTTGTGATTGTCAGAGTATTCATGGCTTTACCTCCTGTGGAGTGGCTCAATTCGTTTTCTGACAGCAAATGTAACTGTTATTCCTGAGGGAACAAGTTGGCCTGAATTGATCATACTGTTCGCAATTATTGAACGATCTTGGTGGGGTGCGGCGCCTGCGTGGCGGTGCAGCTTTGGCGTTTAGAGAAAGCGTGCGCTGCAAGTCCTTGTTGGTAACCCTGTGAAACCTTTGGATAGCTGGCTTGGCATTAAGACAGTACACCGCCTCGCTCTTTAGGCTGGCACTGTTGAGTATCGAGTCGGACACACATCATCCATGACACTAAGAGTGCTTCACACGGCAGACTGGCATATCGGCCAAACGCTGAACGGCTGGTCGCGTACCTTTGAGCATCAAGCGTTTTTCAAGCAGCTTACAGAGCTGGTGAAGGCGCATGATGTGGATGCACTGGTGATGGCCGGGGATGTGTTCGACAATCAGAACCCTTCGGCAGATGCAACACGCCTATTCTATGAGGCGCTGGCGGAGCTGCGGGAGGTGAACCCGCAGTTCATTTCCGTGATTACTGCTGGCAATCATGACCCCGCAGGGCGCATTGAGGCCCCCGGTGTGCTGTTTGAGCGGATCGGGGTTCATGCGCTCGGCATGGTGCACCGGCACGATGAAGCGCTTGATGTGGACCGGCATTTGGTCCCGCTTGCCGGAAAAGACGGGCGGGTTGAGGCCTATGTGCTGGCCATTCCGTTTCCACGCGCTTCTGATTTACCTCGGGTTTCTGAGGAGGGGGAAACGGAAGGCTCTGTGGTCGTGCGGGCTGTACGAGCGCTTTATGAGGATGCGGTTGCAAGGGCGCGGGAACGGATTGCTGATGCGCCCCTGATCGTGACCGGACATCTGCACGTATGGGGAGCGGAAGAGTCTGAAGGTGCGGAAAGGCGCATTCTGGTGGGCGGCGAGCACGCCATCCCCCATAGTGTGTTTGACGAGAGCCTTGCTTACGTGGCGCTGGGCCACCTGCACAAGCCTCAAAAGGTGGGCCGTGAGACGATCCGCTATTCCGGGTCGCCATTCCCGATGTCGGTTACCGAGCAGGCCTACCAGCACGGGGTTGTGCTGCTTGAGGTCGACGGCGACAAGGTGACGTGGGAGCGCTTGCCCTTGGAGCGGCCGGTGCCGTTTTACCGCCTTGGCAAGGGCGAGGGCCTGCAGCTGGACGAAGTTCCCGGGGCTCTGGACGCGCTCGGGTTGGATGAAGACTTGCCGATTGACCAGCGCCCGTTCGTGCATGTGGACCTGAAGCCACAGGTGTCTGGTGCAGGGTTGCGGGCCGAGCTGGACCGCTTGCTGGAAGGCTATCCGGTGCGGGCGGCCGGGCTTTCTGTTGTCAGCAAGGACCGATCTGCCCCTGAAATCACCGAGGCGGAAGCTTTGGTGCGGCTCCACGAGCTGGAGCCTGTTGACTTGTTCAAGACAGCTTTCGAGGCGGCGCATGGTGTTGCGCCAGAGGCCTCACATTTGGAATTGTTTCACCGCGCTGCGGCGGAGATTGAGTAAATGCGTATCCTATCCATTCGCGGTGAGGGGCTTGCAAGCCTCGCTGCGCCCTTTGAAATTGATCTGGAGGCCGAGCCGCTGCGCGGTGCGGGCCTGTTTGCGATCACCGGTGAAACCGGGGCGGGCAAATCCACCATCCTTGATGCCATGTGTCTGGCGCTGTTTGGCAAATGCCCGCGTTTAACCAGTGATGGCAGTGACGAGAGCGTGCCGGATGTGTCGGGTGACACGTTCCGGGAAAAAGATCCTAAATCCGTTTTGACCCGTGGTGCGATCAACGGCCATGCGGAAGTGGATTTCGTTGGCGTTGACGGAGAGACCTACCGCTCAAGGTGGATGGTTCGCCGGGCACGCGGCAAGGCCTCTGGCCGGCTGCAGAACGTGGACCGCAGTTTTTTGCGCGTGCGCGATGCAAAGACCATGGAAAGCGGCATTAAGAACGTAGATGCCGCCGTTGAGGCTCATCTGGGCCTGAACTACGATCAGTTCCGCCGCACGGTGCTGCTGGCGCAGGGCGACTTTGATGCCTTCTTGCGCGCCAATGACCGGGAGCGGGCAGCGCTTCTGGAGAAGATAACCGGCACCACCATTTATCGGCAGATTTCGGAGAAGGTGCATCAAAAGCACAGCGAGGCCCAAGACGCGGTGCGCGAGCTGGAGGTTCAGTCTGGTGCCATTGGCCTGCTGGATGAGGACGATCGAAAGGGGCTGGAAGCGGAAAAAGCGCAGCACGAAACCGACCTTGCCGCCCTGCAGGCGGAACTTGCCAAAACAGAGGCTGTGCTTGGCCACTTGACCCGCGTTGAAACCGCTCGTCAGCAGCTTTCCAATGCGCAGGATGCATTCTTGAAGCATCAGGAGGCCTATGCCCAAGCAGCAGATCGTCGGTCGCTCAGGGATCAGTTGGCGCGTATCGGCCGGGTTGAACCTTCTGCTGCCAATGTGGAGAGGGCGCAGGAAGCGCAAGCCAAAGTAACGCAGGATCTGGAGAAAGCTCTTCAGGAACTGAGCGCGAAAGAGGGCGAGGTGGCGACGGCGGTGGCTGCAGAGACCGAAACCGCGGATCAGTTTGCCCAGCTTGAAAAGGAGTTGGAAGCACTCAACCCGCAATGGGTTAAGGCCTATCAACTTGATGAGAAGATTGAGCAGTCGCAGCAAAACGTGACCCAGATGGCTGGCGAGCTTTCGAAGGCGCAGCAACAGTTTGCCGAGGTGCAAAAGGAACTGGAACGCGCGCAAAAGCAGCGTGAAGAAAAGGCCGCGCTGAAGGCCAAGCTCCAAGAGCAGCTTGCGCGATTGCAGCCGATTGCACCGGTTGCAGCCAACCCTGAGCCCGTGCTGGGGGATTTGGCGCAGTATGGTGAACTCAAACACAAACTGGCGGAACGCACGACACGCGCCGAGATAGCGCAGGAGAAGCAGCGGGAGCTGGCTGCGATTGAAGCGTCGCTTAGTGAAGAACTCACCAAGCTTGGAACGGAGTTGGAGGCGGCGGAAACCAATGCTGCCGAGCTGCGGAAAACAACCAGTGGGTTTGATCCGGCTGCCAATGCAAAGGCACGGGAGGCCTTTCAGGAAGTGGCACGGGCAGTGAAGCGCCTTGGTGATGAACAGGATGCCGTTACCCGTGTCTCGCGCCAAGTGCATGCCGATGAAACACAAATCACGCAACTTGAGGCGCAGGTCAAAGCCTTGACCGCCAAGCGCGAGGCGGAAGGCGTGCGCCTTGAAGAGCGCAAGAGGCAAGCAGAACAGGCCAAGCAGGCTGCGGCTTTGGCGGACCTTGCCCAAGATCAACATGCGGCCCGGCTGAGGGCAGAACTTGCGGCAGATGAAGCTTGCCCCGTGTGCGGCAGTACGGAGCACCCGTTTGCAGACCATGAGGATGGCGACCTTACAGCGCTCTTCAAGGAACTGACTGAGCAACGCGCGGCGTCACAGCAGAAGCTGCAGGAAAGCCAGCAAACGCTTGAGACGCTTCGCGGCGATGAACATCGCTCTACGGTTGAGCTGAGGGTGCAGCGGGAAGCGCTCACCACGCGTCTAGAAGAGCGCCGCCGCACGGAGGCAGCGCTTGAAACCTCTTGGCAAACTCTTGAAAAAGCAGCGCAAGACGCTTTCGCCGACCGGGAGGACAAGCCTGACTTGGGCCCAACAGCGCAAGAGACCGACCTGAAGGCGCTTGAAAGCAAGGTGGGTATCTGCCTGGGGGAGCTTGAGGCGTCTTCCAGCCATTACTATGCGCAGGTGCGCAAGTTGGAAGACGCGAATACTAAGGTCTTGTCCCTTCGCCGTACCTGCGAGCAGAAACGGGAAAAACATGGGGCAAAAGCGAAGGCGCTTGCTGAGCTCAATTCGGCTGCTGCGGTTGATGAGACGGAAAAGCAAGGCTTGGCAGGCCAGCTTGAGGCGCTTCGTGGGCGTTTGCTCACCGCGCTCTTGTCCTTCAACCTGACAGAAGAAGCGCTTGAAGCGGACGTTTCGGCTGTGGCGCGTGAGGTTGAGCTGAAGTGCCGTCATTTCCGCGATGCCAGTGCCAAGGAAAAGCAGGTGGAGGGCGAGCTGCAGGAACTTGTCGCAAGCCTGAGCCGTGCCGAGGAACGTGAGGCGAGCCTGCAAGCCACTGTAACGACACTGCAAGACAAACACAGCGCGTTGACCCAGTCGCTCGAAACCTTGCGGGTGGACCGCCAGCAAATACTGGGGGGCGTGCCGACGGAAGAGCACGAGAAAACGTTTCGGGCCAAACATCAGGCGGCCCGCGATGCAGCTGGCGCGCGCAAGGATGAGCGGTTGAGCTTGGTGCAAGAGCAGGTGGCGCTTCAGTCTACGGTGACTGGATATCGCAGGCAGCAGGTTCAACAGGCTGAGGTGGTGGAAGCCGCAGAAGCAGCATTTGCCGCAGCGCTCGTCGAGCACGAAGTTGAAGCCGATCAATTCGCTCTGCTGCGCGTTAGAGCGCGGGAGGAGCTGGCCGGACTGGAGGACGAACTGCGCGCTCTTGATGAAGCGCTGAAGACGGCGCGTGAGACCGTGTCCTTGCGGGAAAAAGACCTGGCGGCGACCGAGCCGGAAAAGGCCGAAGGGGTGGAACGTCCTGCCTTTGAAGCTACTGTTGAGCAACGTGAGAATTCGCAGAAGCTGAGCGAGAGCATCGGCATGCTGCGCCAGAAACTGGAAGATGATGACAAGGCGCGCGCCAAAGCCGCGCACATGCAGAAAGCCATTGAAGAGGCGCGCAACCATGCCGACCAGTGGGGCGCTGTTTCAACGGCCATTGGCTCAGCCAATGGCGACAAGTTCCAGCGCATTGCGCAGGGTGTGACCCTTGGCTTGTTGGTGGAACTGGCGAACAAGCAACTCAAGCAGCTCAAGCCGCGCTATCGTCTGGCCCGCGCAGACAAGGGGCTCGGCCTTTTGGTTCTGGATCTGGACATGGGCGATGCGCCGCGCTCAACACGCTCCTTGAGTGGCGGTGAGCGTTTCCTTGTATCGCTTAGTCTGGCGCTGGCGCTTTCCTCCCTTGAAGGGCGTCAATCCTTCGTGGATACGCTCTTCATTGATGAGGGCTTTGGCTCCTTGGATGGCGAGACGCTGGATGTTGCTATTGATGCGCTGGAAATGCTGCAGGGGCAGGGCCGCAAGGTGGGCGTTATCAGCCACGTTGAGGCGATGAAGGACCGTATTCCGGTTCAAGTGCAGGTTCAGCGGCAAGGTGGGGGACGCAGCCGCGTGGCTGTGGTGGCACCTTCGGGCTGGTGATCAACCCGTGGAGGCGAGTTTCTTGCCTTCTTTGCCTCTGTTGTTTGCCTCAGGGCGGTTTTCTTCAAGTCGCTTTGAAACTTCATTGAGCACAACAATGTACTCGTTGAGCTGGCCGCCATCCCGTTCGTGGATGCCTGCCAGCAGATCTTCAGGCGAAAGCGGTGCTGGTCGGCCAATGAGATAGCCCTGAACTTCGTCGCAGGCTTCATTACGTAGCAGCTCCAGCTCGGGCTCTGTCTCAACACCTTCAGCAATGACTTCCATGCCAAGGGCCTGACCCAAGTCGATAACCGCGCGGATGATTGCTGCAAGACCTGGTGTCGCGGTTGCGCCGCTAACAAAGCTGCGGTCGATCTTCAAGCGGTCAAACGGGAAGCGGCGCAGGTAACTCAAAGAAGAATAGCCCGTGCCGAAATCATCAAGGGCAATGCGAACACCGCGCGCCTTCAACGCCTTGAGGGTTTCCAGAGCGCGTCGATCATCATGCAGCAGCACGCTTTCGGTCACCTCAAGCTCAAGCCGTTGAGGGGCAAGGCCACTTTTTTTCAACGATTGTTCAACATGTTGCAGCAGGTATTCGTCTGCAAACTGAACGGCACTGAGATTAACGCCGACGCGGTATTTCGAAGGCCAGCTGGCCGCGTTGCGGCACGCTTCTTCCAGCACCCAGCGGCCGATTGGAATGATCAAGCCGCTTTCCTCTGCCACCGGTATAAAATCCGTCGGGCTCACAAAGCCTTTTGTTGGGTGGTTCCAGCGCAGCAACGCCTCATAGCCCACGATGCTGCGGTCACTGGCCCGCGCCTGCGGCTGGAAGTAGAGCTGAAACTCTTGGTTGCGTATTGCCTTGCGCATGTCCACTTCCAGCACCCGGCGTATGCGGAGGGCGGATTCCATCTCGGATTCGAAGAAGCGGAAGGTGTTGCGCCCCTCTTCCTTTGCCTTGTAAAGCGCAATATCGGCATTTGCGAGCAGCATGTCCGGGTCCAGCCCGTTGTCGGGAGAAAGGGCGATGCCAATGCTGGCGCTGGTGCGGATCGTGATGTCTTCGGTGACAGAAACCGGCTTTGAGAGCATTTCGAGAATGCGATTGGCGAGGAGGCCGACCTCTGCCTTCGTCTTCAGATTGACCTGGATAATGGCGAACTCATCGCCGCCAAGGCGGGCGCAAGTATCTGCATGACCGATGCAGGCGTTCAGGCGCTTGGACACGGTCTGGATGAACTTGTCGCCGGTGGGGTGGCCGTACAGATCGTTGATTTCCTTGAAGCGGTCGAGGTCGATCATCATGATGGCCACAAGGCCTTTTTTCGCTCCGTGGTTCTCTACTGCAGTTTGGAACCGTTCGCGGAACAGGGTCCGGTTTGGCAGGCCGGTGAGGATGTCATGCTGGGCAAGATGCAAGATCTCCGCTTCGGCCTTTTTCTGCTGGCGAATATCGCGAATTGCCGAAAGGCGGAAGACAATACCATTCAGCTCCAGCGGGCGGGCGCGAATTTCAACCGGGATGCGCTCCTCAAGCTTGCTGATGATCATCGTCTGGTAAGGTGCCTGATGGGTGTTTTTCAGGGCACGTTCCGTGATCTTGATGTGGTCTGGTGCAACGAAGTTCAGGATCGGTTTGCTGATCAGCTCGTCTTCGGGGCGGCCAATCAGCTCTTGAAACGCCTTGTTGCACTCAATGATGCGGCCATTCTTGGAGATGACCAAACCTTCGAAGGTACCGTCTGCGAAGACCTTGAGTTTTTGAAAGTCCGCGCTCTCTGTATCCTTCGAGCTTGAAAAGGCCCGGCGATCTTCCGCCGTTTGGAACCTTTCAACGAGTTCGTTAACCTGGCTGGTAATTCTTGCGTGAATGTCTCCGTGAGGGATTTCAAGTTGGCGGACATTGTCCATGTCACCATGAAGGACTTCCTCAAGTGTCTGCTCAATGATCGCCAGTTCGCCCCGGTTGTCTTCTTCGGCTGAACCGTCGTCTTTCTGTAGACCGAGTTTCACCATGCCGAAGCGATCAAGCGTGGTGAAGAGAATAAACCCTGTGCCAAGCACCCAGGCTGCGTTGGTGAGGACGCCCAAGATCTGAGCACCCAGCTGGGCATCACGTGTTATAGCTTCGAGGGTGAACGACGGGATGATGACGGAGATTGCGACCGAGCCCAATGCAGCAACACCGGCGTAAGCCATGTGGCTTGCTGCTAAGCGATTGAAGCCATACACTTTGTTGGCATAGTAGAATATGAGGAAGAAGCAGGCTGCGCCCAGTATGCCCGTCAGCGTTGCGGCGGCGGAGGTGATCAATTCCGGAGCGGCTGACGAGAACGTAAGGCCGCCCATGATGCCGAGCAGGATATTGGCAAGAAACGGCAGGTCGCGGCGAAACCGGCCCAACAGCGCGCCTGTCAGGGCGCCAAACAGGGCCGCGTTCAGCGTGTTGTAGACGATCATTGGCACCAGGCCCGAGAACAATTTCACTGACCCGATGTTAAGGCCAGCCCAGCCTATGATGATCAAGAGGATGCCGGCTAGAATGGGTACTGCGTTACGCTCCCAATCCACTTCAAAACCATAGGCTCGCGCAGGGCCGATCTTGGCGCGGCCCGTTGCGATTTGTGCGGCCAAAGCAAACAGCGGTGCGGTCATATGAATGACCGTGATGCCGGAATGGTCGATGAAGCCGATGGAAGACAATGCCCCCTGGCCCAAGCTTGTTGCGGGAATGCCCCACACCCAGTGAGCGTAGACCGGATAAACAATGATCGCGAGCACTGCGGCGGTTATCAAGTGCCCCTTGAAGGTGAGCATGCGTGCAAGCGGTATGTAGGTAAACAGAACCACAATGCCGCAAAGGACAGTCTGAAATGCTTGGGCTGCCAGAGCACGATCAGAAATGCTGTGCATGAACATCAGGGATGGGTCAAACCCAAACCAGCCAGACTTGGTTGGGCCGAACGCGATCATGAAGCCAATGGTGGTAAAACAGGCAACCCCAACGGCGAATACTGCAATGGCGCGTGTGATTACAACATTCAAGTCTCGGCCTGCGCTGGAGGCACCAAAAATGAAGAAGAAACCCAGCGGTGTCATGAGCGCCATGGCTGCGGTTGCCATGGGCCAGAGCTGCTCGAGGCTAACGAGTGTGCTGAATGCGGGGGCAACAACGCCAGCATATTCTGAGGCAGAGGGAAAGGTGCTCGCGAGCTCAAACATGGGTTGGGACAGTGCCCCGACAGTCGTCGCCAAACTGCCCACGATAAACGTTAGGCAAGTTTGAATGAGTGCCCGCATTTCAAACCCCCGAAGCGAAACATCTGGTTTCGGCGCAGTAATTATTATTTGCCACTTATATTACAGTGGTAGATAGTACATAGTCTCTTTAAATTTCTTTACTTTTTTATCTGTGACAGTTTTTTGTCGGTGCGATTTTCAGGCGGTTTCCCTACAGGAAAAGCAAAGGGAAACGCCAAGTGTGCTTAATGAACTGATAAAATGCAATTTTATGGGATCTATTCATAACCAGTTGCCCCTACCTGAAAAACTCAGGCGCGAATCCCATTCCTTAAGCAAGTTCACAGTCAAAAGCGTTAGACTTGCGACTAGTTCACAAAATCAACCCAGTTTGATGACGAAGTACAGAATTCGTGTCAGGGCTAATAATAAAAATGAAGTGGGCAGCTTTTTTTGCAACAGGCGCAATAGCCGTTATGCAACCCACAGGGGTGGAGCATACGGAAATACTTGGATCATGGCAGGCCGAGCAGGTCCGTCATCGATTGATCGAGTTCGTGGAGCGCACGACGCGCGCCGGATCAGCCGATTACCTTGATATCGACAAGCGCCTTGCTGTGATTGAGGCAGATGGCTTCTTGTGGGGCCCGCACGTGGGGCCTTCACCCGTTCCGGCCACAACAAAGGGCCTTCAACCAGAGGCGAGAGCCACAGACTTGCTTCAGGAGGTCCGGCTCTCTTCTTACCGTGAGAACGTTCTTCAGCGCTATCTGGAGCAGGAGCACTTCGGCAGCTCTGATGCGGTCTTGGTGCGAAATGAGCGTGCAGCAGAATTGATCGCATTCCTGCGTTCACGAGACTATCAGGTCTTGATCGTTACCAACACTGAAGCAGAGCTTGCCCGCTATCTTGCGAAGTCGCTCTATGAAATGCCACGGTCCACGGTGGTAGGGCCGCGGGTCTCTCTGCGGTTCGCAGGGAAAGCGGGCGGTGTCTTGATGACGCGCGAGCTTCGTGGCACTTCGGCGGCTTCCGTGCGCGATGTTGGTCTTGCTCATATTTCCGAGGTTTACAACCGTGCCGGCATGCGGCCGGTGATGGCTGTTGGGCAATCGGGCACGCTGGAGGCCTTTCAACGATGGATGGCAGATCACAAGAAGCCTGCGTTGACCTTGGCCTTGGAACCTCCAACGGAGGACGGATTGGTTGATACTTGCGTCGGATTAATGGAGGGCGTTGCGCGTGACGGTTTTGGGGTGGGGGGTGCCTGTACTGTTTCCGAAGGCCTTATTGCGCGCGCTGAAAGCTTGAAGGATGAACTCTAGTTTATTGGCGGCGTGCAGCCCCAGTTTTGTTTTGGTTTAACTCTAGCCTACCTCTGATCTTCAACGCAGCGGCGCAGAATTTCTTGTGCGCGGTGGAGTTTTTAAGAAAATTCAATGGAAGCGGCAATAATTCTTGAGATATGTCAATGTGTCAGCATTATGAAGCCGGTATATCTCTAATCAGCTTCGGCTGACACTCGGATGGGGGAGTGTCAACTCCTTGGGCGCACCCGCTTTAGCGGAGTGCGCCCCTTTTTATTTCAGGCTTATCTATTGGAAATATTGGTGTTTTCCGGCTCATGAGGCACTGCTTTGTGCTGCTTCAGGGTGTTTGCGCAAAGCTGCCTGAGTCTTTTGTCCTTCCGAGAGCAGCCAGCCGATGAACTTGTCACAGGCCTCTGCATTCTGGGGCTGATCCGACTTGAGAACTTCATATCCGCCTGAGACTTTCACGAAACCGAGCGGCGCGATCAGGTTGCCCAGCTCCAGATCCTGCGCAACCAAGGCTTGCGAGGCCATGGCAAGGCCAATGCCGGAGACCGCTGCCTGGAGGCAAAGGAAGAAGTGCTCGAAGCGGATTGCCTGATGTTTGGGCAATGGGCCATCCAGTCCCATCCACTCCTGCCAGTCTTGCCAAGCGTTTGGGACTGTATCTGAGTGAATAAGGGTTGTTTGCAAAAGTTCCTGCGGCGCCATGCCCTCGTGGATCCCATGGGTTTGCGCGAACGACCGGTTGCAGACCGGGCCTATGCGGTCATCCATGAGAGGAATGTGGCCCGCGCCGCCCAGCTCGCCCCCGGTTCCGCCCCAGCGAATGGCAACATCCGAGCGGCCTGTCATCTCCTCCACTTGGGTGGAGAGGGAAAGCTGAATCTTGATCTTGGGGTGCTGGTGGTAAAACGTCATCAAGCGCGGCACAAGCCAGCGCACCGCCACGGTTGAGCCGCACGCCACGACTAGAGGCTTGCCTTTTCGCTTCTCCTGCAGGTCTTCCAGTGTGCTTGAAATGTCGTCAAATGCAGCTGACAGGCGCTTTGAGAGTACGCGCCCTTCATCTGTGAGTTCCAGAAGGCGGCCACCGCGGACAAAAAGCGGGTAGCCCAGCTCCTCCTCCAGCTGTTTGATCTGACGGCTCACGGCGCCATGGGTGCGGAACAACTCCTCAGCGGCGCGAGACATATTCAGGTGACGAGACGCGCTTTCAAAGGCCCGCAGGGCTGTCAGAGAGGGGAGAGGCGCAGACATAAATGAAACCCGTAGTGTGAGGTATGCTCACAGTATTGATTGAATATTTCGATTTTATGACAAAAAGTCTGCACGTATATAGGGAAACAGAGAGCACTGAGTACACCAAAGCTTAGCTGTTTCAGAACCCCAGCGGACCGGGGCGGTCCGAAGAAGAGCAGACCAACAAAAACAAGAGGGCAGTAATGTCTATGATCACTTTTGGCGGCACTCGCCTGTTTGAAATGCTTTCCACCTGGAATGGGCGTCATGCCGAACGCGCAGCCATGCGCTCAGAACTTGCCTCCATGGATGAAGCGGTTATCCGCGATCTGGGCTTCACACGCTCGCAGCTGAAGGCACTGGCGAACAAACCATTCTGGCGCGCCTGAAGGCCCTGCACATGTTCCCATTGATTTGAGAGCTCGCTTCACACAGAAGCGGGCTCTTTTTGATTAAAAGCAAGGCCTGTGAGATTTGTAAAGCATGGGTGCCTTAATGCGCTGCCCGGAAAACCCCCAGAAACCTAACGGGTTTTCCATGGGCTCAACGTTATGCATTGCCCCATGGCGTGCCTTCCGTTATGAGTGCTCTCCAGAGATTTCTAGTTTTTGCGAACAATTCAGGAGATGTAGGCACCCAATGGCGCGCCAATTCATCTATCACATGCACGGGGTTTCCAAAGCCTACGGTGCAAAGAAAGTCCTCGACAACATTCACCTGTCCTTCTACCCAGACGCCAAGATCGGTATCCTCGGTCCTAACGGTGCGGGTAAGTCGACCCTTTTGAAGATCATGGCGGGTCTGGACAAGGAATACACCGGTGAAGCCTGGGCCGCAGATGGGGCCAAGATTGGCTACCTGCCTCAGGAACCGCATCTGAATCCAGACAAGACCGTTATGGAAAACGTCATGGAAGGCGTTGCCCACAAGCAGGCCAAGCTGGACCGTTATAATGAGCTGATGATGAACTACTCGGAGGAAACTGCCGAGGAAGGTGCTCAGCTCCAAGACGAGATCGACGCACAGGACCTGTGGAACCTGGAAAGCCAGGTCGAGATGGCAATGGAAGCACTGCGCTGTCCTCCATCTGATGCGGACGTAACCAACCTTTCTGGTGGTGAGCGCCGCCGTGTTGCTCTGTGTAAGCTTTTGCTTTCCGAACCAGATCTGCTGCTGCTGGACGAACCGACCAACCACCTGGACGCTGAAACCGTTCACTGGCTTGAACGCCACCTGCGTGAGTTCAAGGGTTCTGTTCTGATCATCACCCACGATCGCTACTTCCTCGACAACGTGACAGGCTGGATTCTTGAGCTCGACCGTGGTCAGGGCATTCCATACGAAGGCAACTACTCCGTTTATCTGGAGAAGAAAGAAAAGCGTATGGAACAGGAAGGCCGCGAGAACATGGCTCGCTCCCGCGCGATCAAGCGCGAGAAGGAGTGGATGGGCATGTCTCCGAAGGGCCGCCAGACCAAGTCAAAGGCACGTATCAAGGCCTATGACGATCTGCTGGCCGCTCAGGAAGAGCGTATGCCGTCCATTGAGCAGATCATGATCCCGGTTGGAGAGCGCCTCGGTGCGAACGTGATCGATGTCGAGAACGTGTCCAAGGGCTTTGGCGACCGCCTGCTCATCGAAGACCTGTCTTTCAAGCTGCCTCGCGGTGGTATTGTTGGTGTGATCGGTCCGAACGGTGCGGGTAAGTCTACCCTTTTCAAGCTGCTGACCGGCCAGGAAAAGCCAGACAGTGGCAGCGTAACGCTGGGCGACCGCGTGCACCTTGGATACGTTGATCAGTCTCGTGACAAGCTGGATGACAGCAAGACCGTATGGGAAGAAATTTCCGAAGGCGCTGAGGTGATCTATCTCGACGGCAAGGAAATCAACTCCCGTGCCTACTGCTCTTCCTTCAACTTCAAGGGGCCTCAACAGCAGGCGAAGGTCGGCGACCTTTCAGGTGGTCAGCGTAACCGCGTCCATCTGGCGAAGGTTCTGAAGTCTGGCGCAAACGTTCTGCTGCTCGACGAACCGACCAACGACCTTGACACCGAAACGCTTGCGGCTTTGGAAGATGCGCTTGAAAACTACGCCGGTTGCGCTGTGGTTATTTCGCACGATCGTATGTTCCTCGACCGTCTTGCAACACACATGCTTGCCTTTGAAGGTGACTCCCACGTTGAGTGGTTTGAAGGTAACTTTGAAGACTACGAAAAGGACAAGGTGCGCCGTCTGGGTGCTCATGCGGCAGACCCAACCCGCATCAAGTACAAGCCGCTTACCCGCTAAGCGACTTATATTCCTGACTGAAAGGCCCGCTCTTGCAGCGGGCCTTTTTGCATGGTGATGTCATGGATGGGGCGGGGGTGGGGGTGTTGCGCCGCTCTGCCATTTCAGGTTCGCGCCCCACGCTAGATCCGTGTAGCCCTTGGGTGCCTTGTTTGAGTGTTTAGGCGGCTTGGAGCCGTTAACCCAGATGTGATGACCCGTCAGGCAGTTGCCTTCAATGACGTCGCCATTCTTGATCCAGATGTAGTGGTTTTGGTGCTCGCTTTTTCCAGTAAACTCCATTTTCGTCCATTCAGGTAGATAGGGTAGGAAGCCGCCGTAGGCGCCTGTATCGTCCGGTTCATATGTGAAGCCGTTGATCTTGATTGGCCCCAGCGTCATGCTGCCTCCGCCAATGCCAAACTGATAGAGGCCCGTACTGGGTTGAACCGGGTACTCTTGATAGTAGCCCGTCTGTGTATCCTTCAGAACATGCAGCGTGACTGTCTTTGTTGCGTCCGCCTGTATCAATGTCTTCAGGTTGCCATCTGAATAGGGGAAGCCGTAGGAGTTGGTGTATTGATGAATTACTTGAGCGTACTGATTGCCGCCATGCTCGAAAGGCTTCATTCCTGAGAAGTATTCACTGTCGTTGGGGCCGTTTTCACTGAAGTAACCCTCATTGAAACCTACGAGGATGTTTCGGATGACGGAGTTCAAGATCTTCTTCAGATCTTTCTCCGGGTCGCCCTTTTTTATGGGTATGTTGAAAGGCTCGGGCTTGCCATTGTAAAGGTAAGTACCGCCAGCACATTGGTATAGGGTCTTTGTAGTAAGGTTATTATCGTCAATGGCGATCGTGTTGCCATTGCCGTCCTTCAACTCCATCACGTTGTTGTTTTTGTTCTTGGCAGGATCGGTGAAGTGTCCTTTGAAGGTCACGGCACTCGTCCCTGTCGGTGCGTCAGAGGTGATGGATACTGGCGCGTTGGCCTCGCATAAACGCTTGATGTATGGTGCGAAGGATGCGTAACTTTCTGGCGCGTGTATGGGCGACAAGACCTTAATGTATCCGTTTTTGCAATGCACCTTGGCCTTAACGGGCCGTTCCTTGGTGAAGATCTTCTCCAGCGCGCCAATCAGTGAGTGCTCCTGAGGGTCTTTCTTTGGAGCCTTCATGGGCAACAGGGTTCCGAGGCTGAATGGTTTGCCATTTTCGCTGCCAGACAGGGCAAGTGGCAGGCCTGTAATGTCCACATTGGTAAGATTGATCCAGAGGGTGCCGGCCTTTTCGGTTTTGCTGAACTCGATCCAACCGTAGTACTGATCGTCATCCAGCTTTGGTGCAGGTGACACGGGGCCAACGCTGACATAAAGGCGTGCAGCTTTGATCGTCTCAAAGCTCACGACTGTATCCTTGGACAGCTTTGTGGGTTTGTTGAGCTGTATGGCGTGTTTTGGCTGCTTCCCCTCCTCCATGTTCTCTGCCGTCAGCAGGACATAGATTTCTTCATCGGTTCTGTTGTTCTGAATGGTGATCGTGGTTTGGGTCATGGCTTTTGCCTCTTTGGGGGCATAAGGAAAAAGGCGGAGCTTGGCTCCGCCTGAGATGTTTTGGACTATTCTGCGGCTTGGGTTGAGGTGCTGGAAGACCCGGCTTCGATGGCTGAGTTCATGGCTTCGATCCAGCTCAGAACATTGTCTGAAGACGATGAGCTGGTGGCAAATTGCCAGCCCATGACGCCGCCGAAGTCGGATCCCAGCTCCTTGGCAAGCGGCGTGACCACATAGCTTGCCAGATCATCGTCATCGAGGTAGCCACTGCTCGCATTGTCTGAAGTGGTTGGCTTGCCAACGAGCATTTTGCTGACATCGAGGCCTTGAGCCTTGATGCCCATGATGCTGGAGGGGAACACTGAGCTGCCGGTCAGTCCGGCTACCTTTTCTTCCTCATCGGAGCCAGAGCTGCCGACGTACCAATCGTTGTTGTAGTACTGGATGTTGAAGAGATCGATATTGTCGCCCGCGTTCTTGGCGATTGTGCTGTAAATATCTAGATCGCTGCCCGTGTAGAAATAGGGGCATTGTGGAGCGTGGGTGATGAAGTTCTGAGAACTTGGCAAGGCGGACTTCAGAGCGCTTGAAAGGTCTACAAGGAAGGTGGTCGGGTCGTAGCTGCCATCTGAAATTGCGCCTGTGTCTTCCCAATCGATGTCGACGCCGTCGAAGTTGTACTGTTCAACGAAGGCGGCAATCTGTGAAGCGAAGCTGCTGACATCGGATGCCGCCGCTTTCCAAGCGCTGGACGCAAAAACTTCGCCGCCCACAGAAACCAGAACCTTGCGCTTTCCATTCTCCTTGGTGCTGGAGATGATGGAGGGATCCTGCACGGCCGCTTGAAGCGGATAATCCATCTGCAAAGTTGAGCCGTCTTCGGAGTAAAGGAAGGCCTGAATGGCAATGGTGCAGGAACTGCCGATCAACCCGGTGATGGGAACGTTGGTGTTGTCTGCATAGATGACGATCTGAGATGAGGACATCGTTCTTCTCCTTTTTGGGTCGTAATGACCTAAACGGAGTGACGATTCTTAATGCAGGTCGTGAGGGGAGAGCGAGGCGATTTAGGCGGCATTGTCACCCCTCGGTAAATGGCCCCACGATACTTTGACTACAAAAAACTGCGTATAAGGTTCAATTCTGCGGGGTGCCTCTACGTAGATGTGCGCAATTGCCGCATTGCTTGAGAGCGTTCTTTGATAAATATCAAATTCAAATAATTCTAATTAGCAGGTTCCCCATGAGTGTAGTCGAAGAAAGCGCGCTTGAGCGCGACCCATTATTTATGCGCCTCCTGTTCCTTGTGCCGGTCATCGGTTGGCTTTTCCGCGATGCCGTTCATGGCAAGAGCGACGCGAAGTACTATTTTTGCGCCAATTTCTTTGTGATTTGGGGGCTTGCGATCATCTTCTTCGGTTATCCTGCCATTATTGTCCCTGCGCTTTGCCTGGTTTTCCTGGCCTTTACGTGGATCGTGGCCGTTTGCCGCTAACAAGATTTGTTCGGGGCGAGGGGCTCCTGCCCCTTGTCTGTCATAAGCTCATCTTCCGTGATGAGCATGCCCCATTGATCCAGCACGTCGAGCATCTCCGGCAGGACACAGTAGCGGGCCGCATCGCGATCCATCCCTTCATCCATTAGCGTGTCGTAGTCGGTGTAGTTGTGCCGAACGTGGGTAAGCGCACAAAGCTTGAGCGATATCGCAGGGGGCAGATGGCGCAAATGGCGGGCATTGGCCATTTCCTTGATGTCTTGGGCGTCAGCATATGGCACGTGCGGTAGCAAGGTTGCCAGCGCGGTCGCCATGTTTCGCTGTCGTTTGGTTGCCATTTTCGTCCTTCATGCCCTTGCTCTGCGCCAATGGGCGTGTCGTCAGTGCGTGCCAGTTCCTTGCGCGATCGAAGGTGCAGCCGCCCCATTCATATTCCATTGGGGGCACAGGTTCAGCAAGTGCCGCAATGATACCGTATGAGCACTTCCACCGCGCTGGCCGAGCATGCCGCCTAGTTGGTCGAATGTCCATTCCTGAACGTCGCTGCGCAGGTTCGTTGCGACAATGGACAGATTCAGGTTTCTGGCAACGCCAAAGCCAGAAGCAAGCAGCAACCGGCCATTGCGCTGGCTGGAAAGCTGCTCGATGACCTGGGCATCCATCTTCAAGAACCGCAGGTTAAGCTTGCTAAGATAGGACAGGGAGGCGATGCCGGAGCCAAAATGGCTGAGGCAAATGCCGAAGCCCATTTGACTGACGTCTTGAAGGCGCTGAACCACACCCATGTGGTTGCGCGGCGTGATCTTGCTTTCGTTGACCTCAATGGTGATGCGCTCGCGGGCAATACCTGCATGGTCTGTCAGTTCAACGAGTGTGCTAAGAAAACTGGACCGGAAAAGAGCCTGAAGTGGTGTGGTGACAGTGACGTTCTCGAACGGGAATTGATCGGAATCCAGACGCTTGATGTCCGTGATGGTTTGCTCCAATGCCAACGCATGAAGGTCTGCAATCAGACCGTAGTCACTCAGGCTGTCGTAAAGTCCCCCTTCGCGGCTTTGTCGTCCGCCCAGCTTGGGAAGGCAGGGTTGAGCGGCCAGATGCCTGATCTCATTGGTCTGCAGGTCAATGATGGGGCTGTAAGCCAGTTCGATGCGACGCGTCTCCACGGCGCCTCGGGCCCGCTCCGCGATGGTGGCCGAGCGGTCGAGCCTTTGTTGCATACCCTCTGAGAACAGCTTGGTGCAATTGCGCCCCTTGTTCTTGGCGGAATAGAGGGCAACATCGGCGAAACGGATCAGATCCTTGGCGTTATCTGCATGGCGCGGATAACAAGCGGCACCAATGCTGACGCTTGGGTGAATGAGCTGGTCTCCCAGCTTGACGGGCGTTTGAATGAGTTCCGGAAGGTCCTTGATGGTCTGCTGCAGTTCGGCGCAAGTGATGGGCTCCAGTAGCACTGCGAACTCATCCCCGCCGAGGCGGGCAACAAGGTGACCTTTTTCTTCGAGCCTTTTCAGGCGGTTTGCGACTTCCTTCAAGAGTGCATCGCCAAACTCGTGGCCCATGGTGTCGTTGACCAGCTTGAGGTGGTCCATATCTACCATCAGCAGGCCTATCTCATGAGACTGTTCAGCTGCTCGCGTAAAAGCGCGCTCTACGCGCTTGTCAAACGCGAGGCGGTTGTGCAATCCGGTCAGCTTGTCGGTGACCGCCAATTGCCGAACCTCTGCTTGCTGTTGCAGCTGCGAGGTCACGTCCATGATTGAAATCAGCCACGCGTCCTCCGAGCCATTGCGCGTGCGGGATACGCGTAGCTCATGCTCCGCGGTGGACGGGCTACGCACCTTCAGGGTCACCCCTTGCTGGCAGGTGCAGTGGCTTGTGAGTTCGTCGAACTTGTCACTCAGCTGGTCACCGCTTTCGATTTCGTAGATCTGGGCGAGGGTCTCGCCGCGTGCGCTGATGCCTTCTTCCTTGAAAAGGCGGCGGGCAGCCCGGTTGATCTGAGAAATCTGCAACTCATCCATCCACACCAGAAGGGTGGGGCAGGGGTGGTCCTCAAAAGGGAATCGCTGGCGGTCTCGTTCGCATGGAGCGGTTGTTTTTGCACTGCCGAGCGATGCAGGCATCACCCCCTTGCGTGGGGTGCCGAGTGTGAAACTCGGGTGCGGCTTTCGGGTCTCAATCTGTTCAATTGAGCCGAGGCCGGACAGGTTGGCGGATATGGCCTCTGCAAGTCGGCCCAAATAGGCCAATGGCTTGTCGTCAAGGGCGAGGCCGTCTTCTGCCGGCAGCATGACAAGGGCGCCGATAATTTCATCGTCAAAACTAACCGCGGCTGCCGCCTCAATGCGATCATTCGGCAGGCTTGCACGGGAGAGTTTGACGGCTCCCGGCTTGGTGTCGAGCGTATCTCGTAGCCAGACCAGCGGGGCCCTTGCGGTGATCATGGACTGATCTGGTGCCAGAATCCGCCAGGTAGAAAAGCAGATAAAGCGCACAGGCTTTTCATAGAACAACTCGAGAGTCTGCAAAGCGGTGGCCATGAACTCCCAGTCATGCAGCCAAGGCAGTTGCTGCGCCACGCTATAAACGCTGCGGGACCTTTCGGCGACTCTTGTCATTTCTGCTCTCTGATAATTTAGTAAAACTTGCTTGGGTTTGCATTATAGTAATTTGTTGTTTGTTGACCTCTTGATTGTGTGTCTACCCTAAAGATTTGAAGGGCTACTGGTCGCCGTATTCAGTAAGTTTTACATGGTTATAAAAAGCAGTCTGGGGATAATCACAGGAAATTACCCTTCGGAATGCAGTGAGATCATCAGGAGGGTGTTGTTTTAGTCGGCGCTTTTTTGGCAATGCATGAGATGAGTGGATTTTTGTGATTGCTGCAGGTGATATTTTGAAAAGTATTATATTTCCAAATTGACGTTTTGCATTATATATAAGGAGCTATGAATGAACGCACGAAAAGCCGCCTCCTATATGCGCTGAAGTCTCGTGGTCCGCAAACCTCTGCGGAGCTCGCGAAGGGTCTTGGTGTGACCACAGTTGCCATCCGACAGCACCTTGACGGGCTTTCGGAGGATGGGCTGGTGGCCTTTGAGGATATCAAGGGATCTGTAGGGCGGCCCAAGCGGGTGTGGTCCTTGTCAGATAAAGGCAATAGCCAGTTTCCAGACAATCACAGCAACCTGATGGTCGAAATGCTGGATGGCGTTCGTGAAATTTATGGCGACAGCGGTATTGAGAAGCTGATACAGCGCCGGGAAAATACGGCCCGCGCCCAGTATTCTCAGGCACTTGATGGTGTGGAGGGGTTGCCCGACCGCCTTAATGTGTTGGCAGATCAGCGCAGCCGCGAAGGCTACATGGCTGAAGTGGCGCCGCTGGGGGATGGGAGCTACCTGCTCATAGAGAACCATTGTTCCATCTGTGCGGCGGCGGCCAAATGTCAGGAGTTCTGTCGCTCAGAGCTGGACATTTTTCGTGAGATGCTAGGTCCGGAATGCTCTGTTGTGCGAGAAGAGCACATTGTATCGGGGGCACGACGGTGTACTTACCGGGTGCGGACGATCCGTGGATCAGGTGAGGCGGGATAACAGGATCGCCAGTTCTAGGCGGCTGTTCACGTTCAACTTCGCGTAGATGTTCTTGCGGTGGGTGCGCAGTGTGTTGTGTGTGATGCTCAGCGTTTCGGCAATCTGCTGTTCTGTTTCCGTGCCTGACAAATGCTCCAACACGGAAGCCTCTCGCTCGGTCAGGTAAAAGATCCGCGCGGCCCGCAAGATCTTGACTGACCAATCGGCCTCCAAATCGGTGATGAACATAAGGATGCGGCCTGCGCTTTCATCACGCTGGCGTGCGCCGACAACCTCAATATGAAGCGGGCGTAGAAACTCAGTTTCGCGGCGAATGACAAATTCGCTGGCTTCGTTGCTGCCCTCTTGCTCAGTTGCCTTGGCCAGCGCGGCCAGAAGCTGTTTTTGTGCAGCTTGTTCGACCAGCTCCACTTTGCCCAAGAACAGCCGAAAGTAGTTGGCGTTTGTCAGCAGATTCGTTGCCGTTGCGTTTACTGCCGTAATGGTGGCGTCGGCTTCCAGCAACACCACGCCGCGATTCAGCCGGTCCATCGTGTCAAACAACACTTCCACTTCCCGCGGAGGTGCGTTTAGCGCAGAAGAACTAAGCTTTTCGGTGGTGTTTGAAGGCAACATCTAAACTAGAGCTTTCAGGTCCGCTCCGCTGCGGGCCGAGTGTTTAATTGGCTTTTCAATTTAAAGATGGCGAGAATTGGTACAACACTTTCGCCCGATCAGCAAAATCCCATAGCCGCTATTTCAAGTGTAAATTAATTTTCGTCAAGAATTTTTTCGTCGTACTTGCTGCGAATGATCCGTTGAAGCTGTTCGAAAAGGGCTGCGCGGGGAGACGACTTTCGCCAGATCAGGCCAACTTGCCGAGAGGGTTGTGGCTCCTCAAACCGCAACAGAGCGACACGCTCATCATTGACTTCGGCTGGGATGCAAATCTCCGGCAAAATCGTGACCCCGTATCCATTGGCAACCATTTGCATGATGGTTGCAAGGCTGGTGGCGCCCAGGCCGTCGCCAAATTTTGGCGACCAGTTCCCGCAGAAGTCTAGGGTTTGAGCGCGAAGGCAATGTCCTTCCTCCAACAACAGCATCCTGTCGAAATCGAGCGCGATCGGTTTGATGCGCCGCCGCTCGTCGAGATCCGGCGCGTTCTGAGTGGCGAGCAGGAACCGGTCAATGAACAACGGCCTTTGTTCAAGCTCCGGATCATCGATGGGTAGCGCAAGAATGACCGCGTCCAGCTCTGAGTTCTTGAGTTCCTCAACCAGAGTGTCGGTCATGGTTTCACGAAGCCGCAACTCAAGGTCGGGAAGCTCGTCTGCGATTGCAGGCAGAATGGAGGGGAGCATGTAGGGCGCAAGCGAAGGAATGATGCCCAGATGAATGGCACCGCCATAGGCGTTTTGAGCCTGTTGTGCGTAGTCCTCCAGGTCTTTGATCTGACTGAGTATCTCTGCTGCGCGCCGAGCGACAACCTTACCCTCGGGTGTGAGAGCGCACGTTTTTGAGGAGCGTTCTACCAGCGTGAGGCCCAGCGTGGTTTCCATGTCGCGGATTTGCATGGACAGGGCGGGTTGGGAGATTGCGGCGGCCTCAGCTGCTTGCCCAAAGTGCTGAGTCTGTGACAGATGCCAAAAGTAACGGAGTTGTTTGAGTGTAATCATTTAATCAATATAGCTTATGAAGATATCGATGAAAGGATGCTCTTTCTTATCGAGAAGATTTTGGATCGGCAATGGCCAGAGTTGAGACCTCTCGCCCTCAAGAAGATGTGTGCCACTAGTTGAGGCGGTCCAATGCCGGCTAAAAGTTGTCTGCTAAGCAGAGTACACCGTTCCTATCATGGTAGAACGCAAGGGAAATCCTCGTCTGGCGCTAAGTGCGCGGGATGGTTGGTGTGCTGATGGAGAGCTGGTAAGCCTCTCATATTAAGAGCTTTTTAACACTAACAAAAAGCTTTGGTTCAAAACTGCAATTTATTCAAAACATAATCCGCTGAGATATTTTTTCTTCAGGCGCGCGTGATAATTTTAAGAAAATTTGTGAGAGATGGTGCTTCGTACATGTCAGTCATGACTAAATCGAACTTAGTTGATTTCGACGCCCTGGCGGCTGAGAAGGATGAAAAGCGTCGCAGCGAGCTTGCACGGCACGTGGCGTTTTTGTTCTCACGAACATCAGAGCGGTGCTCTGATGAGCAGATTGCTATCTATGACGATGTGATGGTGCGGCTCTCTTCGATGATTGAGCAGCAAGCCCGCGCTTATTTGTCAGAGTGTCTGGCGGAGTTGCGCCGTGCGCCAGAGCAAACAATTCGGTTGCTGGCAGAGGACCATATTGAGGTCGCTGCCCCAATCCTGAAGTCTTCAACGGTTCTTCGAGATCTTGATCTGCAAAACATTGCGAACAAGGCCACCAATGATCACCGATTGGCGATTGCGCAGCGGTCCATTCTGCCCGAAAGCGTTACCAGCATTCTTGTTTCCAAGGGCGACACTCCGGTCAAACGCACAGTCGCTGCCAATGCGGGAGCCCAGCTCAGTCATGACAGTGTGGACGATCTCATCGGGGACGCGGAGAGTGACGAGCTTTTGCAGCAAGCCTTGGGAAATCGGGAGGATCTTGTCGAAAGCCAGATCCAGCAGCTGATCGAAGTTGCCAGTGAAGAGGTGAAGATCCAGCTTCTGCAAAAAGGCCGCATGGAAGAAGCAGGGCGGTTGTCGCAGGCCGCCAACGTGGCAGCAAGCAAGCTCAGCAACGAGTTCTGGCTGGGGCGGTATGACTTCGAAACCGCAGAAGGTAAGGTCTATGCCATCGCCCGGGAGGGGCGTCTGGGAGAACATCAGCTACGCCAGTTCGCAGAGGAAGACCGTTTTCCTGAAGCTGTGGCAGCGTTTTCAGTTCTTGCCCGTTTGGGGGCGGAAGAAGCCCGGCATTGGATGGTTCGCCCGGATACTGAACCCTTCATCATTGCCTCCAAATCAATTGGATTGTCACTCATGACAGTTCGTGCGCTTCTTGCCATTGGCCCTTGGCGCTACCGCCTCTCCAAGGTCAAGCGCGAACATGCGCTGGAGTTGTTCCAGCAGTTGTCCTTGAAAGAGGCAACACGCATGTTCAGTATTTGGGGAGAACGAAAACTGGATTAAAGACGCGCTTTATCTTTCTGGTTCTGAGCAGCATCAATACGCTTAATGCGGTTTCTTATTTTAGTAGTAAAGAAACTGCATAGGTGTATTTTGGTATTTCTAGTTGCCTGAGTTGTTACCGGGAGGAAGTCGTGTCCTTATTCTGTTTGCGTTCTGGGAGCGATGGTTTCGCCCTGCGCAATGAGCGTTGTTCATTTTCGCGCTCTGTTGTTCTCGCTTTTGCTTTCTTGTTCGCACTCTTGTTTCTGGCGGTCTCCCCGAGTTCAGCGCAGCTCAACCTATTGCTCAACAAACAGCAGGAACAAACAGAGGCCAGCACATCAGCGCCAGCCACGGCGGCCTCGGAAACTCAGTCTGTGAGCTCTTCCATGCAGCATGCGGAGGAGCTTTCGATGGAAGCCGCCTACGCCTTTGAAGAAGAGTTTCGGGGCCTTTTGCTTGAGCTGAGAGACGCTCCGCAGCAAGTCGCAAGCGCGATCATGCGGGTGAACCCAGATGGTCGGACCGGTTGGATCTACTGGGCGATGGGCATTGCGTTGGCGGCCATCATTGTCGGGTACTTTGTTGGAAACTCCCTGCAGCGGTGGGGCAAGCTGAACTTTCTAGACCTTTATTCCAAAAGCCCAGACGTGCGAACGGAGAAGATCGGCTTTCTTCTGACACGGGCAATAATGATGTCGCTCGCCGTGCTGACAAACGCTGTTGTCTCTGGCGTCATCATTCTTGCTCTGTCCAATGGTCACCCGGCGACGCGTATGACAGCCATGACCATTTTGCTGGGGTATCTGTTGTTCCGGGGCATTAACATCGTTGCGTACAGCGTGCTCGCGCCCCGTTATTCGGGCTATCGTATGGTGCCCATTGAAGATCATGTGGCCAAAGGGCTTTATCGATCCTTCATGGCTGCGGTGCTGGTTACGGCGGTTGCATTGAGCGTTTGCATGTGGTTGGACCAGATTGGTGTTGCCACAGCCGCGCACAAGGCAGCCCTCATACTGACCGCCTTGCTGGCCGCTGTTCTTTTGAGTGTCGTCGCGTTGATGTTCCGACAAGCGATTGGGCGTGCAATCAGCGGAGAGGCTTCCGGGCACGAGAACCCGGCTAAATGGCGAATGATGCTTGGCCGTTTCTGGCACATTCCGGCTTTGGTCTATTTTGCTTTTGCGTTTTTAAGTTCCATGCACCGCGTTGTTCTGGAGTTGCCGTCGCAGCTCGGACTGGTGATTGCCCCTATTGAGGCAGCACTCGTTGCAATGTTGGCCTATGGATTACTGATCCTGTTGAATGACCGGGTCTTGTTGCCCCGACGCGACAGACCTGAGGCGGTCGACAGACTGGTCGTTGCCATGGAGGAGGAGGCTGCGGCCAAGGGCGAGCAAGTGGATGCCGATGAGTTGAGGGCACAGGCGCGAGCCACTGCCATGGAACAAGAACACGCCCGCGAGCCTTATCGTGATTTGGTCGACCACGGTGCCCTGATTCTGATCGTGCTTATTGGCTTTGGTTGGCTGTTTGCACGCTGGGGCGTCTCCATTGTTCAGGATGATACGTTTATCGGCAGTTTCTTTGAAATCTTTATCGTCATGTTTCTTGGCTACATGTCCTATCGGGCAGTGGCCTTGCTCATCGACACGCAGATGGAAAAAGAGGGCGGTGGCAACGGCAATGAGCCGGGCGAGAGTGAAGTTGGGGGCGCGGGTGAAAGCCGAATTGCAACCCTGTTGCCGATCTTTCGCAACTTCCTGCTGATTACCATCGTGGTGATTTCTGTGATGGTGGTTCTGTCGGAGCTGGGTGTCAACATTGCACCGCTGTTCGCCGGTGCTGGTGTGGTTGGTCTGGCCGTTGGTTTTGGTGCTCAAACGTTGATCCGAGACATCTTCTCAGGCGCCTTCTTCCTCATTGATGATGCGTTCCGTAAGGGGGAGTACATTGACATTGGCGAAGTGAAGGGCACCGTCGAGAAGATATCGATCCGGTCCATGCAGCTGCGTCACCACAACGGGCCGCTTAACACCGTGCCGTTTGGAGAGATTCAGTTTGTAAAGAACTTCTCCCGCGATTGGGCCATGATGAAACTGGCGTTCCGTGTGACCTACGATACGGACGTTGAAAAAGTGCGCAAGTTGATCAAGAAGTTTGGTCAGAGCCTGCTGGAGCACCCGGATTATGGGCCGAAGTTCCTGCAACCGGTAAAGTCACAGGGCGTAACGGCGCTGGAAGATTCAGCCATGATTGTGCGCGTGAAGTTCATGACCAAGCCAGGTGACCAGTTCGAGTTGCGCAAGGTGGTCTATGCCGGAATTCGCGACATCTTCGCTCAAGAGGGCATTCATTTTGCCCACCGGGAGGTGAAAGTTCGCTTGTCCGATGAAGATCAGACACGGGAGCTCACCGAAGAGCAGAAGCGGGCGATCGCAGGCGCGGTTTTGCCTGCGGTTGAAGAGCAGCAGTTGAAACAAGCTGCCGGTGGAGATGACCGCTGACATCAATCTCATGCGTGAATAATGGCGCGGGGCCGTTGGTCCCGCGTTTTTTTTCGCTGTAGCTGGAGCGGGTGCAACACAGAAACGATTTTTTACAGCGGTAGCGCACTTGGAGCAACTTTTTCCTTGCACGTATAAAGATATCTTTATATCAACTTATCCAGTGAGTGTAAGGGACAGGTTGAAGCGGTGATTGAGAGCGTACGCCCCAACAACAATCGTAGAGCTGGAGTGGATGAGCTGGTGGCTTGCCTGCGGGCTTCCGGTGAGACCACCCGTATACGGCTGCTTGCCCTGCTCAAGGAAGGGGAGCTGACGGTTAAGGATGTGACCAGCATTCTCGGCCAAAGTCAGCCTCGCATCTCTCGGCACCTCAAACTTCTTTCGGAGGCGGGCATTATCCAGCGTTATCCAGAGGGCGCGTGGGTATACTACCGTCTGGGAGATAGCGGCAGTGCAGCGGTTGCTCGCACGATCCTCTCCCATGCCGATCCTGATGATCCGGTCCTCGCGGCTGATCGAGAGCGCCTTGAGGCGCTGCGCCGGGCCAAGGCTGAGGAGGCTGCGGCCTATTTCGCATCACGCGCTGACAGCTGGGATCAGGAGCGCAATCTTCATGTGCCTGACGCTGCTGTTGAAGCTGCGATGCGCAGGGCGGTTGGTTCGAAGCCTTTCGACAGTTTTCTAGATCTGGGCACAGGGACTGGCCGCCTGCTGGACCTTTTTCAGGATCAGTATAGTCGTGGTATTGGCATCGATGCCAGCCAGAGCATGCTCTCTGTTGCCCGCGCCAACCTTGCCAAGGCTGGCGTCAACAACGCTCAGGTGCGGCAGGGGGACATCTATGCGCTTCCAATTCCGCCACGCTCAACCGATGTGGCTGTGATCCATCAGGTTTTGCATTATCTGGAAGAGCCGTCCCGGGCAATCACAGAGGCTGCTCGCACGTTGCGCCCCGGTGGGCGCTTGCTCCTCGTGGACTTTGCGCCGCACGATCTTGAGTTTCTTCGCGAAAAACACGCGCACCGCCGTCTAGGTTTTTCCCATGAGCAGGTGGCGCGCTGGTTGGATGATGCCAACCTCGACCTTGTGAAACAGCAGGACCTTTGCCCCGAAGAAGGCAAGTCCGAACAACTGACAGTAACCCTTTGGCTGGCGCAGGACCGACGCATTGCAACGGACCTTCCCGTAGCCGACCCTACCCAGGAGCTTGCGTAACAATGGCTGATCTTGATCCGGGCCGCCGCTATAGATTGAATGGCGCCTCAGATATCGCCGTATCCTTTGAGTTTTTTCCGCCTAAGTCGGAAAAGATGGAGCAGACTCTCTGGAACTCCATTGAGCGTCTTGCCCCTTTGCAGCCTGACTTTGTCTCGGTGACCTATGGTGCTGGCGGCTCTACCCGTGAGCGCACGCACTCCACTGTTGAGCGGCTTGTGCAAGAGACCAACCTGAAACCGGCAGCGCACCTGACTTGCGTGGACGCCACCAAGGCAGACGTGGATGAGGTCATCCGCGCCTATTGGGATGCGGGTGTGCGCCACATCGTGGCCTTGCGCGGGGACCCGGCAGCAGGTGTGGGCGAGAAGTATGTGCCCCATCCTGAAGGGTATCAGAACACGGCTGATCTGGTCGCCAGCATCAAGCGCATCGGTGATTTTGAAGTCTCGGTTTCGGCTTATCCGGAACGACATCCGGAAAGTCCCAGCTGGGAGGTAGAGATGGATGTCTTGAAAGCCAAAGTGGATGCCGGTGCCACGCGCGCCATGACCCAATTCTTCTTCAACAACGACGATTACCTTCGGTATGTAGACCGTGTGCGTGCAGCAGGTATCGACATTCCAATCGTGCCGGGCATTGTGCCGGTGACGAGCTTCAAGGGTATTTCCGGCTTTGCATCCAAGACAGGTGCGTCTGTTCCGCAATGGCTGGCCCGCCGCTTTGAGGGCTTGGATGATGATCCCAAGACCCGAGAGCTGGTGGCGGCGGCTGTAGCTGCCGAGCAGGTGCTTGATTTGGTCGATCATGGTGTTAGTGAGTTCCACTTCTACACCATGAACAAGGCAGATCTTGTCTACGCCATTTGCCATATGCTGGGTTTGCGTGATGCAACCCAATCGTCCCAATCTACTGCGTTTGCCGCGGCCTGATATTACGAAGAAACCAGAAAAGCAGATAGAATGAGCATTTCCGCCAGTCCCAAAAAATCCGATGTGTTCAAGACACTGAGTGACGCTGCCAAAGAACGTATTCTGGTTCTTGATGGCGCGATGGGAACCATGATTCAGGCCTTGAAGCTGGATGAAGACGGCTATCGCGGGGAACGGTTCAAGCAGTGGCACATGCCGCTGCAGGGGAACAACGACATGTTGGTCCTCACCCAGCCGGATGCCATCCGCAAGATTCACTTCCAGTACCTGGAAGCTGGTGCGGACATTGTTGAAACCAACACGTTTTCCTCCACCAGCATCGCGCAGGCCGACTACGGCATGGAAGAGTTCGTTTATGAACTCAACAAAGAAGGGGCGCGGCTTGCAAAAGAAGCTTGCGAGCAGATGCTGGCCATTGACCCTTCTCGCCCGCGCTTCGTCGCAGGCGGCCTTGGTCCGACCAACCGGACGGCCTCGATCTCGCCAGACGTGAACAACCCGGGTTTTCGTGGGGTGACCTTCGATGAGCTGCGTATTGCCTATGCGGAGGCGGTGCGCGGCCTGATGGATGGCGGCTGCGATCTCATTCTTGTCGAGACGATCTTCGACACATTGAACGCCAAGGCGGCGCTGTTTGCCATCGATGAGGTCTTTGAAGAGAAGGGCGTGGCGCTGCCTGTGATGGTGTCCGGAACAATCACCGACCTTTCCGGACGTACACTCTCTGGTCAGACCCCGGAAGCATTCTGGAACTCCATTCGGCACGCGCGTCCGTTTACCGTGGGCTTGAACTGTGCGCTAGGCGCCAAGGAGATGCGCGCTCACGTGAGTGAAATCTCCCGTGTTGCAGACACTCTGGTGTGCGCCTACCCAAACGCGGGCCTGCCAAACGAGTTTGGCGAGTATGATGAAAGCCCGGAATACATGGCGAGCTTGCTCAAGGAGTGGGCTGAATCCGGCTTGATCAACGTGGTGGGGGGGTGCTGCGGGACCACACCTGCGCACATCAATGCGGTGTATGAGGCGGTGAAGAACATTGCCCCGCGCACAGTGCCGGAAGTTGATCGCTTGATGCGCCTCTCGGGCCTCGAGCCCTTCACGCTGACCAAGGAAGTGAACTTCGTCAACGTAGGTGAGCGCACCAACGTGACCGGTTCAGCCCGGTTCCGCAAGCTCATCAAGAATGGGGATTACGCGACCGCTTTGGATGTTGCGCGCAGCCAAGTGGAAAACGGCGCGCAGATCATCGACATCAACATGGATGAAGGCCTGCTCGATAGTGAGGAGGCGATGGTCACCTTCCTCAACCTGCTGGCGGCGGAACCGGATATCGCCCGCGTGCCGATCATGATCGACAGCTCCAAGTGGACCGTGATTGAGGCGGGCTTGAAATGTGTTCAGGGCAAGCCGGTGGTGAACTCCATCTCCCTCAAGGAGGGGGAAGAAGCCTTCCTTGAACATGCCCAGTTGGTCCGGCGTTACGGTGCGGCTGTGGTGATCATGGCCTTTGATGAGACCGGGCAGGCCGATACCTTTGAGCGAAAGATCGAGATTTGTAAGCGCAGCTATGACACGCTCGTAGAGAAGCTGGACTTCCCGCCGGAAGACATCATCTTTGACCCGAACATCTTTGCGGTTGCCACAGGTATTGAGGAGCACAACAACTACGGCAACGACTTTATCAACGCGACCAAATGGATCTCTGAGAACCTGCCGCACGCTCACATCTCTGGCGGCGTGTCCAACCTGTCGTTCTCGTTCCGCGGCAATGAGCCTGTCCGTGAGGCCATGCACTCCGTGTTCCTGTACCACGCCATTCAGGTTGGTATGGACATGGGCATTGTGAACGCTGGTCAGCTGGCTGTTTACGACAACCTGCCGGAGCAGCTGCGTGAACTCTGCGAAGATGTGGTGCTGAACCGCCGCGACGATTCCACGGATCGCCTGCTGGAAGTGGCCGACACGTTCAAAGGCAGTGGCGGCAAGAAGCGCGAAGTCGACCTGACCTGGCGTGAAGGCCCCGTGGAAAAGCGGCTCGAGCACTCGTTGGTTCACGGCATCACCGATTACATTGTCGAAGACACCGAGGAAGCGCGGTTGAATGCCAAGCGCCCACTTCACGTGATTGAAGGTCCGTTGATGGACGGCATGAACGTTGTGGGTGATCTGTTCGGCGCGGGCAAGATGTTCCTGCCGCAGGTGGTGAAATCCGCCCGTGTGATGAAGGCCGCTGTTGCCCATCTTATGCCGTTCCTTGAAGAGGAAAAGCGGCTGCTTGGCCTTGATGAGAAATCGGCCAATGGCAAAATTCTCATGGCAACGGTTAAGGGCGATGTGCATGATATCGGCAAGAATATCGTCGGTGTTGTGCTGCAGTGTAACAACTTCGAAGTGATCGACCTAGGTGTGATGGTGCCGACCTCAAAGATCATCGAGAAGGCCAAGGAGCATGAGGTGGACATCATCGGTTTGTCCGGCCTGATCACGCCTTCCTTGGATGAGATGTGCCATGTGGCCAGCGAAATGGAGCGTGAAGGCCTTGATATGCCGTTGCTTATTGGCGGCGCGACCACGTCGCGTGTTCATACGGCGGTGAAGATCCATCCAAATTACAATCGCGGTCAGGCGATCTATGTGACTGATGCAGGCCGTGCCGTTGGTGTGGCCTCGCGCCTGATGGCAGAGGGACAGCGGGATCCATACTATACGGAGATCCGCGAAGAGTATGAGAAGATCGCCGATGGACATGCGCGCTCGCGGAACCAGAAGGCGCGCACCACGCTGGCTGAAGCTCAGGCAAACGCCTACAAGCCGACTTTTGAAAACCACCGTCCGGTGAAGCCGTCGTTCCTTGGCACCAAGACCATCGAGAACTTCCCACTGGAAGAACTGGTCCCATACATCGACTGGACGCCATTCTTCATGACATGGGAGATCAAGGGCACCTATCCCTCGGTCCTGACTGATGATCGATACGGTCCGGCGGCCCAGGCGCTCTACAACGATGCTCAGGAGATGCTCAAGGAGATCGTGGAGAAGAAGCTGTTGCAGGCCAATGGTGTGGTAGGTTTTTGGCCGTGCAGCCGTGAGGGTGACGATATCATCGTCTATGAAGACGAGAGCCGCGAGAAGGAGCTGTCACGCTTCTTCACCATCCGCCAGCAGATGTCTCGGACCAGCTCCGACCGCAAGAATTTGGCGCTTGCCGACTTTATCGCGCCGGCCGAGCTGGGTATCGACGATTATATTGGCGGGTTTGCGGTGACCTCTGGCCACGGCGAAGAAAAGCTGGCCGAGTATTACGCCTCACAAGGGGACGACTACAACAAGATCCTCAGCCAAGCGCTGGCGGACCGCCTTGCCGAAGCTTTCGCCGAGAAGATGCACCAGATGGTGCGGACCGAGTTCTGGGGCTACGCTCCTGATGAGGCGCTGAGCAACGAGGAGCTGATTGGCGAGAAGTATGACGGCATTCGTCCTGCGCCGGGCTATCCTGCTCAGCCAGACCATACCGAGAAGGAGACGCTGTTCAAGCTGCTCGATGCCACGAACCAAACCGGGATCACGCTGACTGAGAGCTTTGCCATGTGGCCGGGCTCTGCGGTATCGGGTCTCTATTTCTCCCATCCGGAGAGCCATTACTTTGGTGTTGGCAAGATCGAAGAGGATCAGGTGATCGACTACGCGCGGCGCAAGGGCTGGGACCTGGAGACCGCCGAGCGCTGGCTTGCGCCGATCCTGAACTACATTCCAGCACGGCGAGAAGCCGCAGAATAGCGCCGTTTTAGGCCTCACATTCGACGGCATCAAGAGGGTGGTCCTGCGGGGCCACCCTCTTTGTTTGTCTAGCAACTTCTTCTCAGTTGCTGAATGCACTGTTCACAATAACTGCTCTAATCATTCTGAAATTTGTGCGTATGTTAACTCTCGAAACGAACAAGGGACGCCTTGGACAGGCGAGAGAAAACAATGGCTGACACACTGAAAATCCTCTCTGTAGAGTCTTCTGCACAGACTGCTGGTTCTGTTACTCGCAAGCTTTCCAAGCAGTTGATCGAAACTCTTTCCGGGAAAAATGGCGGTGCTGAAGTAGTGGTGCGTGACTTGAACCAACCACTCGAGTTCATCGACGAAACATGGGTAGGGGCGAACTACACGGCTCCCGAGCAGCGCTCTGAAGAGCAAAAGGCCCGTTTGGCGCTTTCCGACAAGCTGGTAGCTGAGTTGCAGGCTGCTGATGTGATTGTCATCGGCTCCCCAATCTACAACTTCTCGGTTCCTGCCACGCTCAAGGCATGGATCGATCTGGTTGCCCGCGCTGGCGTGACCTTCCGCTACACAGAAGCTGGCCCAGAAGGCCTCTTGAAAGGCAAGAAGGCATACGTTCTGGTCGCCTCTGGTGGTGTGCCATTGGGCTCTGACTTTGATTACAACAGCCCATACATCCGCCAGTTCCTTGGCTTCATCGGCATCACAGATGTTGAGTTCATTGCGGCGGACGGTCTGATGACCAAGGGCGATGAGGCTGTCTCTGCGGCTGAAGCAGCCATCAAGGCTGTTGCCTAAGCCGCTCTGGCGCAAAGCAAACAAAAAAAGGCGGTCCCAAGTGGGCCGCCTTTTTTGTTTCAAACGAGTGCCTCAGGCTATGAAGCCTTGAGCATTTACAAGGGCTTTACTCGATCACACAATTCCCAGGATGATGGCTCCCAGAAACAGGAAAGTGAGAGAAATAGCGGCGATGTTGATGCTCTGACTGACGCTCACGTTTTTGCCTCCCATCGGCTGTTTGTCCGTGAACTCTATGTGACAATGCGGAGAGGGCAAAGCAAAAATATTACAGGTGAGACAAAAAAAGCAGAAAACTGTGCCGTAGCCCGACGAAAAAAACCGGTGAGATTGGATTGTTTTAATTCTAAACAGCGGTGCGAAATCGCCATTAATCAAAAGGTTAGTGGGCTTTCGTCGAGCTCGATTTCTCAAGGTTGACCGAAGAATGCGGCAGGGTGTCGCAATTTTGCAAATTTGAAAGCGCTCCCTGAATTATCTCAGGGGAATTTTTACGGTTTGTGAAGAATCGGGGATACGGGACTGCAGGTTTATTGAATGCAAAAAGGCCCCGCCGGGGGAGTGCGGGGCAAGTTTGCAGAAGGTCAGGAACTGAAGCTTACTGGCAGAAGCGGGTTGCCCCTGAGTAAGCTGTAAAGGTACCGGTGCTGGGGTTGAAGCTGCGGTACTTGGATGCGCAATAGGAATACCATTCGGAAGTCCAAGGCTGCGGGCGGTAAGTGTGCACCGGTGCGCGGTATACTGGCTGCGGCGGATGATATGCCGGCGGAGGTGCAACATGGCGGGGCTGGTTGGCGGCCCCTGCGATGATTGCGCCTGCGGCCAGACCAATCACGCCGATGGCCAGTGCTTCACCGCCGCTAATGCCCTTGCGCTTGTGATGGTGGTGGTGATGGTGCACGTGCTTGCGGCCATGATGGCGACCGTAGTGACGGCCGTGGTGACGACCACCAACCTTGATGATTTCTTCCTGATAGGTGCTCTTGTAAACGGTACGCTGATACTGCCCTGCTTGAGCTATTGTTGGTACCATCAGGCTGCCTGCCAATACGATGGAAAGGATGCGACCTGCGATTTTCATTGGGCTCTCCGTTCAAACCGAACTCGTTTCTGTTGAGACCCAATTAATCAAAGTGCCGCTTAACCATCCCTGAGAGGGGCGTTCATATTCCATTCATGTTTGATGTGAGGTCTAAAGGCAAATTATTTCAATGGGTTAATTCAGATGAATTGCTGATCTTTTTTGTTAATGCGGTCAGAATCATGAAGATTGGCTTGCTGCTATATATATGAGTATTGTATTCAGGTTTATCTGCAGGGGACGGGGAGTCAAAGCGCCATGACGAAAAAGAATGAGGTAATCCGCGAGACCGATAATGAAGCCCGGCGGTTGGCGCAAACGCTGGTGCGCACTGCCCGGTTTGGCGCGCTTGCCTTGTTGGACAAGGCCTCTGGTGGTCCGGGGATAAGTCGCGTTGGCGTCTGCGCAGATGTAGGCGGTGCGCCTTACATTCTGACCTCTACCTTGTCTGCTCACACGCAGAACCTTGCTGCCAATCCGGTGGGGGCATTGCTGCTTGGTGAACCGGGGAAGGGCGATCCATTGGCTCATCCGCGCATCAGTGTGTCCGGGCGCTTTGCCCAAGTGGATCGTGGCAGCGAGCTGCATCATTTGCTGCGGGCGCGTTACCTTTTGCGGCACCCCAAAGCCGAGCTGTATGTGGACTTCGCTGATTTTGCGTTCTTTTGCATGAAAGTCGAAGGTTCTGCATTGAACGGTGGTTTTGGTAAGGCTTATGAGCTGGGTGCAGAGGATCTTCTGGAGGACACTACCATACTGCACGGATTTGGCGAGCAGGATGCCGCTGCAACCCGCCACATGAACGAGGACCATCGGGATGCGGTGGGTCTTTATGCCACTCGGCTCTGCGGGCAGGCGGAAGGGCCATGGCGACTGGCCGGCATTGACCCGTCCGGCATGGATCTGGCGCTTGGCGAGCGTGTGGTCCGATATTGGTTTGATGAGCCGATTTCAGCTGATGAGGTAAAATCAACCCTGATCACGCTGGTGCAAAAGGCGCGGGCCACAGAGTGAGCGCGGCCCGGCATCCGGTCCTCAACCGGCGGGGAAGTAGGTGATCGGGTCCTCAGGCTTCCATGGCTTCCACTTGGTGCCGAAGACCTGTGCAAATTCCGGGGTGGCCATGCGATCTTCCAGCCACTGTTGCACCCGCTTGGGGGCGGAGATGGTGAACCGCTCCTTGTCAGCGTTGCAGAACTGGCGCACGAACGGGAACAAGGCTTGATCGGCCAGCGCTGGCCTGCTGCCAAACAGGTAGCTGTTTGCTTCCAGCCGCTGTTCCAACTTGCCAAGCTCCTGAATGGCAGCGGCATAATGAGTGTCTGGATCTGCGCCTTCATAGCGGGTTGCATATTTGTAGCGGTCCAGGTGGTGCTTGAACGGGCCGTCCATCTCCGCAATCAGGGCCAGCATTTCGTCCAGCGCCCCTTCCTCCGGCGTCAACCAGCCCTGCGGGTCGTTGCGGCGCAGCGCCCACAGCATGATGTCGAGGCTTTCCTCGATCACCGTGCCGTCTGCCAGTTGCATGACGGGTACAGTTCCTTTTGGCGAAATCTCCAACATGTGGGCAGGTTTGTCCCGCAGAACGATTTCGCGCAGCTGGCAGGTGGTGTTGCTGGCAACCAGCGCCAAACGGGCGCGCATGGCATAAGGGCAGCGGCGGAAAGAATAAAGAAGGGGCTCGCTCGGCATCACTCAGATTGGCTTTTGGATGCGGCGCTGATTACGCCGCTTTCATGGGTTCTGTGGCTTCCTGTCTGTCATAGGTACGTAATTCACCTTCCGCATTCAAGAAGGCTTCAATGTGGGGCTGCAAGCTTGGGGATTGTTCGTTCATGCCGATTTCCTCCATGAGCTGCGCCATGGGCACAAACTTGCGGGCGTCGCGGTCGTAAAGACCGACGCGCACCAAAGCACTAGCCGCCAGAATGCCTTTCTTGGGGCCGCTGCGGAACCGAAACCGCTGCTCGATGACGCTGGTTTCCTCATTCCAGTATACGATGCGGCTTTCCAGCGTGAATGGCTCGAACAGCCGGATTTCCTTGCGAAACCTGATCTTGGCCCCTGAGACCACTGGCATCCACTTGTGACGCATGACCGCTTTCCAAAGGCCGGTACGCACCATGAGGTCGAGGCGGCCCAGATCCATGAAGGTGAGGTACTGGCCGTTGTTGAGATGCACATTGGTGTCGATGTCTGACAGGTGAACGCGGTAGTTCAGGGTGGAAAGGTCCGTGCCGGACTTCAACCGCGGACGAAACGGCGTGAGGAGGAAGAAGAGGACGAGGCGAAACCAGAGGCGCATGGCGATACTTTATTTTTCAAAGTTCTAGGGAGGATTGATCCGCATTTGTGGCATGCACACACCGCTTTCACAAGCGGCCTCTTGGTCTGAGTTTCTGCCGAGTGTGGTGGCAGGCTGGTTGTGCCGCGCCGTTGCGCCCTGCCAGACAAAGGCCTGGGTTGTTGCGCTTTGAGCTGCGCGTGCCGCCCGCCGAGCTCCCTGAATTTTGAGGGCAGGGATGTCAGGGAAGCGTCATTTGCTGGTCCTAGTGTAAGGCTAGATGGCAGATGGGGGGCGTGATGCAAAGCTTCAAACTGACCAGCTGGAACATTGAGAATGCCGACAAGTTGTTGGACGCGGTTGTTTCCGAAGACGAAAGTGTCAAGCGAAAAGCCTTGGTGCGGCTTGACGCGATCCGCGAAGAGATCTCGGAAATTGATGCGGATGTGCTGCAAATCTGCGAGGGGCCAAATGGCGAAGCGCGGGCACACGCGTTTTTTGACAAGGTGGCGCCGGACTATACGCTGGTGGTGCGGGGAACAGAAGATGCCAACGCCTACGGCATAAAGGGGGCTGAAGGCCCATTTGGGCGGCAGTGGATCTGGTTCCTGATCAAGCAGGGCACGCCCATCTCCGGCCGTTTGCTGCATATTGATGCTTGGCAACAAATGACTGAGGCCAACTCTGGCGGTGCGCATAAAGAGGGGAAATGGGCCATCTCCTATCCGCGTCTTGTAGAGGATGAACTGCACTTCGACATTGAGAACCAGCACAGCTACTGGCGCCACCCGCAGGTGCTGCTCTTGGAGGTTGATGGTCACTTTTGCGAGGTGATCGGTCTGCACCTGAAGAGCAAGCACACCGGCACGGCCATTGAAGGGGATGTGAATGACGCCGCCTTCTTTGAAGATCACCCCAAGCTGGTAGCAGAGCTGATCAAGGACCGCACCAAGATCTCTACCGAGTGCGTTGATGTACGCCACTACATTGAGCAGCGTTTTGAGGCGGATGCGAGTGCCCCCATCATCATTACCGGGGACCTGAACGATGGGCCGGGCAAGGAGCGGATCGAGCAGCGCTTCATGTATCACGACCTGTTGGGCGCCCTGCAGGGCGATGTGTTTTTCGCCCGGCGTTTCTTGAACCATGCCTTGTTCGATGTGGAAGAGGATGAGCGCTGGTCGGTCCATTTTCAAGACAAGCTCGACCCCGGTCGGAACCCACATATCTTGCTGGACCACATTCTCTTCACGCAGAGCTTTACCGGCAATCCGAGGGTGGTGCCCTTCGCCTTCAAGGCCACGCGTGGGGGCGGCAAGGTGGAGCACGAGGTCCATCACCGGGTGACCGGACAGCGGCCCAAATATGCCATGACAAGCGACCATCGCCCGATCTCCATGGTGTTTGAACGCCGATAGCGGTGCTTTTTGTGCCTGCGCCCGATGTGCTTCGGGCGTTCCGTAAATTTTTTAGATGGCACAATTATTCGGTGATCTCTTGTAAGCGCCTGAGTGCTTCCCCATGTTCGCTGCGGTCTTAACATCAAGCGCAAGAGGCGCTTTTAAAAAGTCTTCGCAAAATGGTTATTCTTCAACTGGTCGGGGGGCTGGTGCTGCTGCTTGTGGGCGGCGAAGCACTGGTGCGCGGCAGTGTGGCTGTGGCCACCCGCCTTGGCGTTTCAAAACTCTTCATTGGCCTGACGCTTGTGGGCTTTGGCACCTCCATGCCGGAACTGGTCGCCAGCCTTCAGGGCGCGTTTGCCGGCTACCCCGGTGTTGCTGTTGGCAACATCGTGGGCAGCAACATCACCAATGTGCTGCTTATTTTGGGTACGTCTGCGCTCATCATGCCCATGGTGGTCAACAGGGAAGCGTTCCGCCGCGACGGGGCTGTTCTGGCGTTTGCCAGTCTTGTCTTGCTGGCTGTTGTGTTGAGTGGCGCCTTGTCTCGCCTTGCGGGGTTGGTGCTTGTTGGCCTGTTGCTGGCCTATACGATCTGCAGTTTCTGGGTGGAGCGGCGGGCGAAAACAGCCGCCAGCGCGGTGCATGAAGCTGAGGCGGACGAGCTGTCCGAGCCGCAGCTTTCTGTTGGCTGGGGCGCGGTTCTTTTCTTCGCTGGCGTAGGCGGCATTGTCTTTGGGGCGGATATGCTGGTCTCCTCCAGTGTGGATGTGGCAAAGCGCATTGGTGTTTCGGATGCGGTGATCGGCCTGACGTTGGTCGCCATTGGCACCTCCTTGCCGGAACTGGTGACATCGATTGTGGCGGCTGTGCGCGGACACAGCGATGTCGCCTTTGGCAACGTGATTGGCAGCAACATTTTCAATATCTTTGGCATTGGCGGGGTTACGGCGCTGGTCGTTCCAATTCCTGTGCCTGCAGAGATTGCCGGGCTCGATATCTGGGTGATGGTGGGCACCGTTGGGCTCATGGCGGTGGCCTGCATAACCGGGTGGCGGGTGAGCCGCCGGGAAGGTCTGTTCTTCCTTGCCTGTTACGGGGGCTACTTGGCGTTGCAATTGACGCCGGGCCTGCGTGCGGCTTTGGGCCTCGCCTGATAGTGTAGGGGGCGGCGGCCGGAGGGTCATGATTGGAGTATGCCTCCGCTTTCACCTAGCGAACCGATGGAGGTCATCCCGCACTTGATGCGGGATCCAGACGGTTGTTTGATTATTGCGGGGTGAGGGTTTGGGGCTCGCGATTGCTCACGCTTTTTGTGCTGGATCCCGGATCTGCGTTCAGCTGTTTGCTGCACTTGTCCGGGATGACGGTGAAGGGGAGGTGGGGCCAGTGTGCCTTGCCGGGATTTCTAGGCGGCTCGTGGGCCTTTCTGGGCTTCTATGGCGGTGAGTGGGTCTCACTGGGTATTCTTGGAGGCTGGTGCTGCCAGAGCGCCTTGAGTTCGCAGAGGCGGTTCTTTTTGTCAGCGCTAGAGTTTTTGGCGCGTCATGAGGCCGCTTTCGCTTGCCACCCCAACGGAGGTCATCCCGCACTTGATGCGGGATCCAGACGGTTGTTTGGTCGCAAGGGATAAGGGTTCTGTGCTCGCAGTTGCTCGCGCATTTTGCGCTGGATCCCGGATCTTCGTTTCGCTGTTCGCTCAACTTGTCCGGGATGACGGTAGAGGGGAGGGGAATGCCCGGAGTGTCTCCGGGCATTCATGACCTGTCGAGCCAATGGTTGCTAGGCCTTGCCCCAGCCGCCGCTGGTTGGGGTGATGACGGTGACGGCTTCGCCTGCTTCCAGTACTGTTTGGTCACAGCCCTTCAGCGTTTCGACGGTGCCGTTCAGGCGGCGGACTTGTGTGCTGCCAACCTGACCATTCTCGCCGCCTTCCATGCCTTTCGGCTCGATCGTCCGGTGCGAGGAGAGGATGGCGCAGTCCATTTTCTCCAAGAAGCGGATGGTGCGTTTGGTTCCATCGCCTGCATGCCACTTGCCCTTGCCGCCAGACCCTTTGCGGATGTGGAAGTCTTCCAGCAGCACCGGATAGCGGAACTCCAGAACTTCCGGATCCGTCAGGCGGGAGTTGGTCATGTGGACATGAACACCATCCGTGCCGTTGAAGCCGGGACCTGCCGGGGAGCCTGAACACAGTGTCTCATAATACTGATAGGTCTCGTTGCCGAAGGTTAGGTTGTTCATGGAGCCTTGGGAGTTGGCCATGGCGCCAAGAGCGGCAAACAGCGCGTTGGTAACGTGCTGGGAGGTTTCCACGTTGCCTGCGACAACGGCAGCGGGATAAACCGGGCGCAGCATGCAGCCTTCCGGCAGGATGATGTTGATGGGGCGCAGGCACCCTGCGTTCATGGGGATGTGACCTTCCACCATGACGCGGAAGCAATAAAGCACGGCGGCGCGGGTCACCGGTTCGGGCGCGTTGAAGTTGTTCTCCTTCATGGCACTGGTGCCGGTAAAGTCGACGGTGGCTTCACGCTTTTCCTTGTCGACGGTGATCTTGACCTTGATGACTGCGCCCTGGTCGGTCGGGTACTCGTAGGCGCTGTCTGACAGGGCCTCGATGACGCGGCGCACGCTTTCTTCGGCGTTGTCCTGAACGTGGCCCATATAGGCCTGAACGGTTTCAAGACCGAAGTGGGTGGTCATCTTGCGCAGCTCTTGAACGCCCTTCTCGTTGGCGGCGATCTGCGCCTTCAGGTCCGCCACGTTCTGGTGCACGTTGCGCACCGGATACGGGTGTTCCGTCAAGAGCTTGACCAGCGCGTCTTCCTGGAACGTGCCCTGATCGACCAGCTTGAAGTTGTCGATGAGGACACCCTCTTCATCCACCTTGGTGGCCAGCGGGGTCATGGAGCCGGGGGCGGAGCCGCCTACATCGGCATGGTGACCACGGGAGGCGGCCCAGAACAGAATCTCCTTGCCTTTCTCATCAAAGACCGGGGAGACCACAGTGATGTCCGGCAAGTGGGTGCCGCCATTATAGGGCGCGTTGAGGGCGAACACGTCACCCGGTTTGATCTGGCCGTTGTTGAGCTTGATCACGGCCTCGACAGAGCGGTCCATGGAGCCAAGGTGTACGGGCATGTGCGGGGCGTTGGCCACAAGCGCGCCGTTTTGGTCGAAGACAGCGCAGGAGAAATCCAGCCGCTCCTTGATGTTGACGGAGTAAGCGGTGTTTTGCAGGGTCACGCCCATCTGCTCGGCGATGGACATGAAAAGGTTGTTGAACACCTCCAGCATGACCGGATCGGCGGTGGTGCCGATGGCTTCCGTCTGGCGCAGCGGAACAACGCGGGTGAGGATGATGTGATCCTTTGCGTTGATGGCAGCTTGCCAGCCCGGCTCCACCACCACAGTGGCGTGGGGTTCCATGATCAGCGCCGGTCCGGAAATGGTCATGCCGGGAAGGAGAGCGTCGCGTTTGTAAACATTGGCCGCCTGCCAATCGCCATCGGAGAAGAAGCGGGTTGCCTCTGACGGTTCGGGAGAGTTGGAGGCAAGGGTGAGGTCCGGTTCGGTGAGGCCCGCGCCGCCGCCGACGGCCTCCACTTCCAGTGCCTCAACGACGATGCCCTTGTTCTCATAGGCAAAGCCGAACTGCTTTTTGTGCGCTTCGGTGAATTCGGCAATCATGCCATCGCGGTCGCCATCAAGCATGGCAACGGGCAAGGGGGTGTCGGTGCCATCGTAGCGCAGGTGGACACGTGGCAGCAGGGTGATTGCATCGGGTGCAACGCCTTGCCCTTCCACCTCGGCGCGCGCGTCTGCGGCAAGATCGTCTTTGAGCGCGGTGAGAGCGGCAAGCTGGTCGGTTTCAAGGGGCTTGACGACCGCCTTCTGACGGGTGGCGCGAATGTCGGCAAGGCCCATGCCGTAAGCGGACAGAATGCCGGAAAGGGGGTGAACGATCACCGTCTTCATGCCAAGGCTGTCGGCGACCAGACAGGCGGCCTGACCGCCCGCGCCGCCAAAGCAGGTGAGGGCGTACTCGGTGACGTCATAGCCACGCTGAACGGAGATCTTCTTGATGGCGTTGGCCATGTTCTCAACGGCGATCTTCTGGAAGCCTTCGGCTACCTGTTCGGCTGAAAGGCCATTGTCGATCTCCTTGGCAAGGGCGGCAAACGCGGCGCGAACCGCGCCTTCATCGAGCGCTTCGTTCTGATCGGGACCGAAGATCTTCGGGAAATAGGAGGCCTTGAGCTTCCCGGTCATGACGTTGGCGTCGGTGACGGTCAGCGGGCCGCCGCGTCGGTAGCACTTGGGGCCGGGGTTGGCACCAGCCGAATCTGGGCCGACCTGAAAGCGTCCATCCTTGTAGTGAAGGATGGAACCGCCGCCTGCGGCCACCGTGTGGATCATCATCATGGGCGCGCGCATGCGCACACCGGCCACTTCGGTTTCAAAGGCGCGTTCGTATTCCCCGTCGAAGTGGGAGACGTCGGTGGACGTGCCGCCCATGTCAAAGCCGATGACCTTTTCAAAGCCCGCCATTCGGGAGGTTTCCACCGCGCCTACAACACCGCCGGCCGGGCCGGAGAGAATGGCGTCCTTGCCCTGAAACAAGGAAGCGTCGGTGAGACCGCCGGAGGACTGCATGAACATAAGGCGGCAGTCTGTGTTTTGGATGTCCAGCTCGCCTGCGACCTGCTCCACATAGCGGCGCAGAATTGGCGAGAGATAAGCGTCCACCACGGTGGTGTCGCCGCGGCCCACCAGTTTCATCAGCGGGGAGACTTCGTGCGAAACGGAAATTTGCGGAAAGCCGACCTTCCTGGCGATTTCAGCAAACTGCTTCTCGTGCTCGGGGAATGCATAGGAATGCATGAGAACGATGGCGATGGAGCGAATGCCGTCGTCGAACGCGGCGCGCAGGTCTTTTTCGACCGCGGCAAGATCTGGCGCAACTTCAACGGTGCCATCGGCGCGCACACGCTCTGCTGCCTCGATCACCTGATCGTAGAGAAGTTCCGGCTTGATGATTTCCTTGGCGAAAATGTCCGGGCGGGCCTGATAGCCGATTTCCAACGCATCGCGGAAACCTTGGGAGATGAGCAGCAGCGTGCGGTCGCCTTTGCGCTCAAGCAGCGCGTTGGTGGCAACTGTGGTGCCCATTTTCACGGTTGCGATGTTTTCGGAAGGAATGCGCTCGTTCTTGCCGATGCCCATAAGGTCGCGAATGCCCTGAATGGCGGCGTCCTTATAGGCCTCTGGATTTTCAGAGAGGACCTTGTGGGCCTGTAGTGTGCCGTCGGGCTTGCGCGCAACGATATCGGTAAAGGTGCCGCCACGGTCTATCCAGAAATCCCATTTGGCTGTCATGATCATCCCTCTGTCTATTTGGCTGCCGCGTTGAGCGGGCGGGTATGTATTTTCCGCAATGCTGACATTTTATCGATAAATTGTCGATGACTTTTTCGCGTTTTTTTGCGATCTGGCGAATTTTCGGCCTCAGGCCCTGTTGATTAGATGTGCTCGAAAATGACCAGAATGGAAGGATTTTTCTGATCCTTGGCAATTATCAGTATGACTGGTGCATTTGGTTTTGCAAAAGTTTCAAACAGGGGGTGGCGCCGGGAACTGGTATATCTAACAGTAGCTTGGCAGTTCATTTTAGCAGGCTAATCAATATTGATATTGATAATTTGTCGATAAATTGTTGCCGTATGTGTTTTTCCGGTCTACGCTGATCCGTAATTGCACTTGCATGAGAAGCCTGAAGACAGGTCCACAGGTGCAATGATTGGGGAAAATGCCGCTTCCAAGAGGAGAACATCATGCCGCACACCCGTTCGATCACCAAGGCTGGATTCCATCTGGCCGCTGTTGCTGCACTCGGCCTTATGGGGCTGACTTCGGCTTCCGCGCAGACCAAATGGGAAATGCCGACGCCGTATGGAGACAGCAACTTCCACACGCAGAACATTGCGGCGTTTGCAGATGAGGTTGCCGCAAAGACCGATGGGTCTTTGACGATCCAGATCCATTCTGCCGGGTCATTGTTCAAACATCCGGAAATCAAGAATGCCGTTCGAAAGGGGCTGGCCCCGATCGGTGAGGTGCTGGTTTCGCGTCTTTCCAACGAAGATGCCGTGTTTGGCGTGGATTCCGTCCCGTTCCTCGCGCCCTCCTATGATCAGGCGTGGGAGCTTTATCAGGCCTCCCGCTCTGCCATGGAGGAAAAGCTGGAAGAGCAGGGGCTTCAGCTGCTGTTTTCCGTGCCGTGGCCCCCGCAAGGTATCTTTGCCAAAACCGAGATCAGTGAGGGTTCCGACCTCAAAGGCCTGAAGTTCCGTGCCTACAATGCGGCGACCGAACGCATGGCGCAGCTGGCGGGTGCAGTACCAACTCAGGTGGAAGTGCCGGACATTCCGACCGCGTTCTCAACTGGCCGCGTTGAGGCGATGATCACCTCCCCATCAACGGGTGCCAACTCCAAGGCCTGGGACTTCCTGAGCCACTATCACGACACGCAGGCCTGGTTGCCGAAGAACATGGTGATCGTAAGCCAGCGCGCGTTTGACCGTCTGAGCGAAGCAGAACAGGTTGCGGTGCTGGAAGCGGCTGCGGCAGCAGAACAGCGCGGCTGGGAAGCGTCCAAGCAGGAAACAGCAGCCAAAACCGCAATCTTGCAGGATAACGGCATCACCGTTGTTGCGCCAAGTGAACAGCTCCTTAGTGATCTGGCCGTGATTGGCGAAACCATGACGGCCGAGTGGAAAGAGCAAGCCGGAGATGCCGGCGCGGCTATTCTGGACGCCTACAAAAATCAATAGGAAACGGCGCACCGAGCTTTTGGTTCGGTGCTTCCTTCTTCAGCATCTAGTCCGCTAGGGGGAACCGATGCGAAAGGCATTAAACGCGCTTTATCAGGCGTCAACGATCCTTGCTGCCTGCTGTTTGGTGGGGATTGCAACACTTGTCGTTCTTCAGGTCGGCGGACGGCTGATTGATGGAGGACGGTCGCTCATCGGGCTTGAGCCTCTTGGGTTGCTGGTGCCCTCTCTGGCCGAAATCGCAGGCTTCATGTTGGTGGGCGCGTCGTTTCTTGCGCTTGCCGGCACACTGCGCCGCGGCGACCACATTCGGGTGTCGATCTTGATTCAGGCGGTGCCAGCGAAAGTCGGGCGGTTTCTCGATGTGTGGGCACTGCTCGTTGGGTTTTGCCTTGCAACCTATTTTGCATGGCATGCAGGGCTGCTGGCCTATGACAGCTATGTCTATGACGAGGTGTCGTTCGGCATCATTCCCATTCCACTGGTTTATCCGCAAGCCGTGATGACATTTGGCATCGGCGTTCTTGCCATCGCGTTTCTGGATGATCTGGTAACCATGCTTTCCGGTGATGCGCCGAGCTTTGAGGCTGGCCATGCTGACGACATTGTAGAGGGGACGGAGTAATGGATCTTTCGTTCGTCGCGCTCTTTCTTGGCCTTGGCATGCTGGCCGCTCTTGCAACCGGGGTTTGGGTTGCTGCCTCCCTGTTTGGTGTTGCTTTGGTTACCATGATGGTGCTCGTTTCTGTACCGGCAGGCACCGTGATGGCGACCACTGTTTGGGGGGCGGCCAATTCATGGGATCTGACCGCGCTGCCCATGTTCATCTGGATGGGGGAGATCCTGTTCCGGTCGCGGTTGTCTGAGGACATGTTTGCCGGGCTGTCGCCGTGGATGCGCAATCTTCCGGGGCGGCTGTTGCACGTCAACATTCTTGGGTGCGGTATCTTTGCCGCTGTATCTGGTTCTTCAGCTGCCACAACGGCGACCATCGGCCGGATGTCTCTGCCGGAGCTGAGAGAGCGCGGCTATGATGAGCGCATTGCCATTGGAACGCTTGCCGGATCCGGAACGCTTGGCTTGCTGATCCCGCCCTCCATTATCCTGATCGTTTATGGGGCGGCGACGGAGCAGTCCATCGCCCGTCTGTTCATGGCCGGGGTGTTGCCCGGTGCCATGCTCTGCCTCTTGTTTATGGGATATGTGGCTTTCTGGGCCTTCATGAACCGGGACAAGATGCCTGAAAAAGAGGAGCGGGTGCCGCTTGGCGCGCGCCTGATGGCAACGCGCCGCCTGCTTCCGGTGGTTGGGCTGATCGTCGGTGTGATCGGTTCCATTTATGCTGGCCTTGCTTCGCCGACCGAAGCTGCGGCAATCGGGGTGGTCTTGTCTCTGCTCCTGTCTTGGGCGTCCGGCACCTTGAACCGGGAGAGCTTCACCAAAGCCTTGCTTGGAGCTACCCGCACTTCGTGCATGATTGCCTTCATTTTGGCGGGAGCGGCGTTCCTGACCGTGGCCATGGGTTACACCGGCATTCCTCGGGAACTGGCAGGCTGGATCGGCGGCATGGATCTGTCACCTTATGTGCTGCTGATTGCGCTCACTCTGTTCTTCGTTGTGCTTGGATGTTTTCTTGACGGGATTTCCGTTGTGGTTCTGACCACCTCCGTGATCCTGCCCATGGTTGAAAACGCCGGGTTGGACCTGATCTGGTTTGGCATCTACCTGGTGCTAGTGGTGGAAATGAGCCAGATTACACCGCCAGTGGGCTTTAATCTGTTCGTGCTTCAGGGCATGACGGGGCACAACATTTTCAAAGTTGCGCGGATGGCCCTGCCGTTCTTCATGCTGATGATTCTGGCAGTCTTCCTGATTGTTGCGTTTCCCGGGCTGGCACTTTGGCTGCCGGAAACCATGCTGAGCAACTGATGCAAAGGACCTGAACAATGACCGACACGCCTCGGAACCCGCTGGATAAATCTGTCGGCCCAGTCGTGTCGGCTGCCCATCTGGCCTCTGGCGAGATGCCCGCTCTCTCCGAGATCGAGTTTGCCGTGACCATGATGGTGCATGCCTATCAGCGTTGGATGGTGCGTTGTATGGCGGCCGCTGGTGTCGAGGGAATGTCGGCTCTGGATGTATTAATTCTGCATAGCGTCAATCACCGGGGGCGTTCAAAGTCCATGGCCGATCTTTGCCTGGTGCTGAACATTGAAGACACGCACACTGTCGCGTACGCCCTGAAAAAGCTGCAAAAGGCCGGCCTCATTGCCACCGGAAAGCGCGGCAAGGAAAAGACGGCGACCATCACCGAAAAAGGTGAGGAGATTTGCCAGCATTATAAGGAGCTGCGTGAAGCGTTGCTCATCAAGCCGATGAAAGAGCTGGGGCTGGATGAGGCGGAGTTGTCGCGTCTGGCAGCTACCTTGCGCTCTGTTTCCGGGCACTATGATCAGGCGGCACGCTCTGCAACCGCCATGTAGGTTTTCTAGGAACTGACCGGATGCTCGTGGCTTGAGAACGCGTTGTCCATGCGTCCCTCGCTGACGTTTTGAAGGCACTTGACGGCTGCGTATGGATTTTCCGGATCAATGACCCTGGGCTTGCCAAACAGGAACCCTTGAACCAGATCGCACCCGGCGGCCCGAAGGATCTTGCGCTGGGTGTCGTTCTCCACGCCCTCGGCGGTAATCAGCACATCAAGAGAGCGGCCCAAGCCAATGATGGAGGCGACGATGGCGTCTGTGTGGGCATCCTGACCGAGGTTGGTAATGAAGCTGCGGTCGATCTTGATCTTGTTGAATGGAAACTTGGAAAGATAGCTCAGGGATGAATAGCCGGTGCCGAAGTCATCCATGGCGATGGAAACGCCCATGTCGCTGATCCGTTTCAAGGATGCGACCACGTTTGAAGTGTCCTTCATGAGAAGGCTTTCCGTGATTTCGATTTCCAAACGCCTTGGGGGCAGACCGGCATCGCGCAGTGCGCTCTCGATCTTGTTTTCAATTTCGCCCGTTCGGAACTGGGAGGGAGAGAAGTTGACGGCCACCTTGAGGCTGGAATCGACCCAGCTGGCGGCGTCCTTGCACGCCTTGCGCAAGATGTATTCCCCCAACTCCTCGATGAGGCCGGTTTCTTCTGCCAATGGGATAAAGACATCTGGGGAGATCCAGCCCCGATCCTCATGTTGCCAGCGCAGCAGAGCCTCAAAGCCCTTCAGCTTCTTGTCGGAGAGGCTGACCTGCGCCTGATACTGAACCGAGAAGTTGTCGCAGGCCAGAGCCTTGCGCATCTCCGCTTCGAGCGCCTTACGGTACTGAAGCTCCTCATCCATGCTGGGGTGATACCAGGTATAGCCGTTACGCCCACCGGTCTTGGTGCGGTACAGGGCAAGGTCAGCACAATGAAGCAGCCGTGAACTGCGCCATGCCGCGTCGGAAGACTTGGCAATGCCCATGGAAAGCGAGATTTCCAAGTTCTTGCCGTCTACGTGGCAGGGTGCCTTGACGGCGGATACAAGGCGTTCAGCCAGCACCTCCACTTGCTTTTGGGAGGGGACTTCCTCGAGAAGGACTGCAAACTCATCGCCGGAAATACGGGCGACCAGATGATCATCAAACACAAGGCGGAGGCGGTCTGCGATCACCTGAAGGAACAGGTCTCCGGCGGCGTGGCCGTGGGTGTCGTTGATCTCTTTGAACTTGTCCACGTCGACAGCAATCACATAGACCTCGGCAAGCGTGACGTTGGACTTGCGCAGGGCCTTGGTCAGTTCTTCATTGAATACGGCGCGGTTTGGCAGGTGCGTCAGCGGATCGTTGTGGGCCAGAAAGCGAATGGTCTTGGTGGTTTGCCAGCGCTCTTTCAAAGAACGCCACAGGAAGGCGACGGCGGAAACGGCGAAAATCAGAACGATCAGGAAACCGCAGGCAGTTGCCGCGGCTACGGCCCGCACCACGGTTTGGTGGGTCACGGTGGGCTCTGCTTTCAAGACAAAGCTGTAAAGCACATCGCCGTTATGGCTGTAGGGCACGATCGCAGTGAACTCTGGTGTGCCGAACGTAAAAACCTCGAAGTTTCCAGCGAAGCTGATGAGGCCGGTGTCCTGCGCAGCGTGCCAAGCCTGCTTGAGCGCGTCGTCCTTCAACAGCTCAATGGCAGATTTCTGCGGCATCTGTGCCGGGAAGACCGACAGGACTTCGCCCTGATTGCTGACGCCGAGCAGCCAATGCACGGGGAACACCGAGGAAAGCTCGTCCGCCAGCAGCGGGGCCGTGGTGGCGTCCATTACGTGGTCATTGTTCAGCAAGCGCTCATGCCAGGACATTGTCTGGTCTTGGGTGCCCCGCAAACCGATTCCGGAAACCTCCTGTTGAGGCTGTAGCATGACATTTCGGGGCAGGATCAGTTCTTCGTTCTCTTCGATCTTGGTAATCAGGCGGTCGACGTTTTCTTGCGCCTCGGACCGGAAGGAGAAGTAAAGTACCGTTTTGTTAACTATAAAAAAGGCCGCTGCGAGAACTAGAAAGCCAATAAGAATGCAAAGAACATAATTGATGCGCTTGAATTGCGGCGACGCTTCCAAGAGAGACTCCATCTACGCGAGAGTCGAGGGTGGTTAACCCAGCCCTTTTCTATAGGTCTTCCCTTATAATTTCCCAATTATGAATAAATGGTAGTAATTGACATTGTGTCTATTCACATTTTCTGAAAATGCTAGTGTGTTCAGTGCAAATGCTGGCGGGTGCCCGTGAAGGCTGTCTCCTGTAATTCTCAGGGGAAATGATGTCGAGGTGAGAGAGGGCACCTCGAAACCGCAATTAAGATAGCTTAAGGTTCTTTTATGGATATCTGGAGCCGCCTATCGGCCATTGTGGTCGCCCTGCAGGAAAGCAGTGCTCAACTTGCTGAGCGCTTGCAGCAACTCATCAAGAACACGGGTGAGGCGCGCAGGTCCGTTGCCTTTACTGCGGCCATGATTGCGCTTTCGGCCAAGATGGCCAAGGCTGACGGCGTGGTGACCACGGATGAGATCCTCGCATTTTATGAACTCTTCGAAATTCCCGAAGGAGAAGAGCGGAACGTGGCCCGGCTGTTCTCGCTGGCGCAGCAGGACGTGGCTGGCTACGACCTTTATGCGGAAAAGCTGTATCAGCTGCTCGCCGATGATCCGCAAACCTGTGTGGATGTGCTGGACGGCCTGTTTTACATCGCCAAGGCTGATGGTGTCATCCACGAGGCGGAACTGAGCTATCTGGAAAAAGTGGCCTCCATTTTCCGTTTGGAGCCGGTGAGTTTCAGCCGCATCAAGGCACGGCATATGCGCGGTCACTATGACCCTTACATGGTGCTGGGTGTAGATCCGGAAATCAGCGACCTTGATCTGCAGAAGGTTTATCGGCAGGAAGTGCGTGAGACCCATCCTGACCGGTTGATCGGGCGGGGCGTTCCAGAAGAATTTGTTCGTATCGCCAATGAGCGGCTTGCGGCCTTGAATGCGGCCTATGCGCAGGTACGAGCGGAAAGAGGCCTATGAGCGTGAAACCTGAGTGCGGTGTGCCCGCACAGCTGAAACCTTCTCCCAATCACAATGAACGTGCAATGCCGGTGGACATGCTGGTGCTGCATTACACCGGGATGCCCGACCATGACGAGGCGCTGGCCCGGCTTTGTGATCCCCGCAGTGAGGTTTCCGCTCACTATGTGGTGATGGAAGACGGCAGCATCTATCAGTGTGTGCCAGAGGGCCGCCGGGCATGGCATGCCGGGAAGGCCTGGTGGAAGGGGGAGACTGACATCAACTCCTGCAGCATTGGCATCGAGATTGCCAATGTCGGCCATGATGGTGGCCTGCCGGAGTATCCGGAAGCGCAGATCGAGGCGCTCATCGGACTCTGCAAGGACATCCTGAGCCGTCACGACATTCCTCCGGCGCGGGTGCTGGGGCATTCAGATGTGGCGCCAGACCGAAAGATCGATCCGGGCGAGAAGTTCCCTTGGGAGCGCCTTTACAATGAGAGCATCGGGCATTTTGTAGCTGAGAAAATGCAGCCACAGAGTTCCGGCTTCTTCCAGCGGGGGGATGAAGGTGCGCCCATTGAAGCGATCCAGGCTCTTCTCGGACTTTATGGTTATCATATCCGTCAGTCCGGCGTGTTTGACCAAAAGACCTATCAGGCTGTGGTCGCGTTCCAGAGGCATTTCCGTCCGAGCAGTGTTGATGGGGTTGCAGACCCGGAAACCATCACGTTGCTGCATAGCCTCCTAAGGGGTTTGCCTAGTCTTTAATGCGGAGCGCTTACCCAGGGTTACGTGAGGGTTATGTGAAATAGGCCCCTTGCCAAGGTTAATATGACGTTAGGTAAGGTGCTTATGGTTTCACAGTTTCAGCCAAATTGAGGCGGGGTTGCCGCCTCTTTGCCTTATATTCCACAAATGCGGGCTAATCTGTCACTTAAGTGACATAAAACTTGAAACAGTTTGTGAATTCCCGTGCCCGATTTTCGTCCCATCCGGCAATCATAACCGCCCTCGCTCAAAACAACTTTGCCAGGACAGACAAATGAAACTTATGAAACGCGCTCGGGCCGCGGTACTTCCTCTTTGTGCGATTGCAATTCTTGCGGGTAATCCAGTTGGTTATCTTGATGGGGACTTTGCAGCCTCCGCCAAGTCTGAGGAAAAGAAGATTGAGACGCTGATCAAGGAAACAGCGAAGAAGCATGGTGTGCCGCATGAGTTGGCCCGTGCTGTGGTTCAGGTCGAAAGCAGCTTCAATCCAAGCGCACGTGGTGCTGCTGGTGAAGTGGGCCTGATGCAGATCAAACCTTCTACAGCACGTGGTTTGGGCTACCGCGGCTCTACGAAGGCGCTCTACAATCCAGAAACAAATCTGGAATGGGGCATGAAGTATCTCGCAGGTGCGCACAAAAAGGCCGGGGGCGACCTTTGTGGCACGATCCTGCGATACAACGCTGGTCACTATGCTAAGCGCATGAACAAGACCAGCGCACGCTACTGCCAGAAGGTTCAGAACATTCTGGGTAAGGATAGCTGATATCCGATTGCTGCTGTTGGTGGGCTGGGGCTTTAGAAAAGTTCAGTAAATTGCTGCCCGCTTGATGTGGTCAGTGTGCCTGCAAGGACAGAGAACGGACGGTCAGTTTCTCACTGTGCGCTGACCGTCCCTATCTTTGACGTGGTGTTACACAAACTTCTGCCGCGCCTTCAGGGTTGAGGCAGTGACGGGAACACCCTCCTTCACGGTTCCATCAGTTACTGGAAGTCCAAGTGCGGTCGTGACAGGAATGATGCCTGCCCAGTTCGGCAGGGCGTAGTCTTCCGGTTCATCTATCGGCGGCCCTTGACGCATCTTTGCAGCGGCATGCTCGGTATCGAATGCCCACACTCCGGTTGCCTTGAGTTCCTTTGGGGTCAGGGGGCGGAGTTCATCCCACCGATCGGGTAGGATATGGTTGGTAATAGCTCGAAGGGCAGCAAGCTTTTCTTCGGTGTCTGTGACGGGATGGGCGGTTCCGTGCAACACAACACTGCGGTAGTTGAAGCTGTTGTGAAATGCGGAACGTGCGCACACGATGCCATCGACGTGGGTGACCGTCAGGCTGACTGGCGCGCCCTCATCAACGCCTTTGACAATTCGTGCTGCTTTGGCACCGTGAATAAACAGCCGACGATCCATTCTTCCAAAAGCCATGGGAATAACCATGGGCCTCCCATCATCAATGAACCCAACATGAGCAACCAGCGCGGTATCAAGGATGCTTGCGATGGTTTCCCAGTCATAATCAGCTCGCGTCGACACTCTTACCTTGGCGTAGGAGGGTCTGCGGTGCTTTTCAGTTTTGTGTGACGTACGCTCTTTATGAAGAGGTGCGTCTATTTGCGTATTTGTCATCTGGTCCTCGGTTTTGAGCAGACTGTCGGCAACGAATAGGACCAGTATCGCTCGGGTAACTGGATCTAAAGAAGATCCAATTATTTAAATAATTTAGATCCAGTTACTCGGGCACCCCTGCTCGGACCTCTGTAAATGAAGGTCAGCCCGCCACTTTTTCCCGATATCTCTTGAAAACACGCCATGTGCATAACGAGGTGTGTTCGTCGGCGTGATGGCTCTGCTACACCTGATAACTGGTTTGTTGTTTTTTCAAGTTTTGGGTGCCGGTTTGTTTCCGTTCGAAATTGAGTTGGAACGTGATGGTTCTGTTTCTCTGACCAGTCAGATCTATCGCGTGATCCGCGAAAACATTGCTCGTGGCATCATTGCGGAAGGAGAAAAGCTCCCCAGTTCCCGGCGATTGTCGGCGACCCTTGATGTTTCCCGAAACACCGTGAATACGGCCTATGAGCTGTTGCGTGCCGAAGGCATGATTGATGTGCGCACAGGTGCCGCGCCAGTTGTGAATGGTGTGCAGGCACTTGGACGTGGAGAGGGTGTGCCCATGGCCGCGCCCAGCCGCCATCTTTCAAAGCGCGGGGCGGTGTTGGCCACGAACCATCGTTTCAAGTCTTTGTATGGCGAACGCGGTTCAACCATGCAGCCGGGAGAGCCTTCGCGCACGCTGTTTCCTTCAGAACTTTGGGCGCGGTGTCTGCGCCGTGCAGCGCGGCGGGTTTCTGGCGGCGCGCTGGGTTATGAGCATCTTGTTGGATTGCCCCAGTTGCAACGGGTCTTGGCTCGGTATCTGTCACAGGAGCGTGGAGTGCGCGCCAAGCCGCACCAGATCCTCATCCTGCCGACGGTGCAATCTGCCTTGACGCTGATGACGCAAGCCTTCACCGACCCGGGAGATCAGGCGCTGATTGAGGAGCCGGGCTATCTGGGCGCGCGTTCTGCGTTTCTGGGAGCGGGCCTGAAGCTAATGCCTTTCCAGCCCAACGATAGTCTTGATGAAAGGGCACTGGATGCCGCGCGGCTGATTTACGTCACCCCATCTCACCAGTATCCGCTTGGAACACGCATGGATATGACCCGGCGACTGGAGCTGCTGGCATTTGCGCGCAAGACCGGTGCGATCATTCTGGAAGATGATTACGACAGTGAGTTTTTGTTTGAAGGGCGTCCTCTGGCAGCCTTGCAGGGCTTGGGAGCTGATGGCGAGGTTGCCTACATGGGAACGGTGGCCAAGTCCATGCTGCCCGCGATCCGGCTGGCGTATCTTGTGGTGCCGGAGGTGCATGTTGAGGCCCTGAGCGTGGCACAACGGGCGCTGGGCGCTCTTGCCAATGTCCATGTGCAGGCGGCTCTGGCGGATTTCATCGACGATGGCCACTACAGGGCGCATCTGAAGAAGATCCGGGTACATTATCAGCGCAGTGGCGCGCTTCTCGCACAGCAGATCGGGGCCCGGTTCGGGAATAAAGTGAGTGTTTCAACCCCGACCGGCGGCTTGCAGATGCCTCTGTTCTTCAATGAAGATGTGAATGATGTTGTGGTGGCATCCCATATGAACGCCAAGGGCTTTGGCGTGGTGCCGCTTTCCATTGCCTATCTGGGAACGCCGCAGGCCGGGCTCGTGATTGGCTTTTCTGAAGCCACGCCGGCGATGATCGACCGGTTTTGCGACGTGCTTCAGGAAGGTTTAAGTGTTGAGGCGGACAGATAAGGCGTTTCAAGGCCTTGACCTTTTGGGGTGAGCAGTCTAGTCCCGGCGCACCAGTCGGCCGGACGGCCGCTCCCGCAAGTGCCGAAAGGCCGCGGGGGAGGAAAGTCCGGGCTCCATGGAGAAACGGTGCCGGATAACGTCCGGCGAGGGCGACCTCAGGGAAAGTGCCACAGAAAGCAAACCGCCTTCACATGTGAGGGTAAGGGTGAAAGGGTGGGGTAAGAGCCCACCGCGCGTCTGGCAACAGAGGCGGCATGGTAAACCCCACCGGGAGCAAAACCGAATAGGGGCGGCGCGGAGGCCTCGGCTTCCAGTCTTTCTTCAGACCTGACCGCCCGGGTTGGTTGCTTGAGGCGTCCAGTAATGGGCGTCCCAGATGAATGGCCGTCACGTGCGGGCTTGCCCGTGCCATACAAAACCCGGCTTACAGGCCGACTGGTATTCCTTTTTGCATTGCGCTGTTACTTCCTTGACATCTGAATGCACTAGCAAGCACGTAATTATACGCGTTTAAGCTGAGTCATAGGAGTGGGGAATGGGTGGCTATCTTCCCATCGTCGGTGCGGCGATGAGTATTACGGAATTTGATGAGCACCGGGAATGGATGCTGGAAAAGCAGCGCCCGCTGGAGCTGCAGGATTTCGTGCCCGGTGATGTGCTGAATGGCAACTGGGAGCATCTTGCGGATGAAGTGCTGGCCAAGCTTGAGGGCTTTGACGGTCCTTTGGGAATTCATGGGCCGTTCTGGAATCTGGACATTTCAGCCGCTGACCCGGACATTCGCCAGGTGGTGCAAAAGCGTCTCGACCAAGGGCTTGAAGTGTGCCGCAAAATCAAGGCCACTCACATGGTGGTGCATAGCCCCTACACGAACTGGGACCATCACAACCTGGACCAGTACGATCAAGGCCGTGCTTTCAAGCTTGAGTGCATTCACGAGAACCTGCGCGCGGCTGTCGCCAAGGCCGAAGACATTGGGTGCACCTTGATGATTGAAAACATCGAGGATGTGGATCCGAATGTGCGCGTTGATCTGGTCAAGTCGTTCAACAGTGACGCTGTTGCCGTGTCGCTGGATACGGGCCACGCCTACTATGCGCATGGCTCTACCGGTGCGCCGCCGGTTGACTACTACGTGAAGGCTGCGGGGGCGCTGCTCAAGCATGTTCACCTGCAAGATGCGGACGGGTATGCCGACCGTCACTGGGCCATGGGCGAGGGCACGTTAAAGTGGGAGCCGCTGTTCCGAGCTTTCCAGAAGTACACCAATCATCCGCGGTTGATCATCGAGTTGGCCAACAACAAGGAGCTGCCCAAAGCGGCGCAGTATCTGCTTGATCAGAGACTCGCTCAGTAGTCGTCTGGTCACGCATTCCCAAAGTTCCCCAAAAGGGGCAGGAAAAGGTCGCTGAAAGTTCAGCGGCCTTTTTTATTGGGGACCCTCGGGAAAATGCCCCACACAGCTAAATGACTGTGTTTCCGGCGGGTCTTGGAAGGTGCTTTCTCATTCAATTTTAAGGATTTTTAAGGTTATTCCGCGTTAACCATAGGAGTTGACCGTGGACCATTTTGTGCGGGTTTCGGTGGCGTGAGAACCCAGTTCGTGCGTTGACGTCCCGTGCTGTCCCATGCTATCCCAAAGTGTCCCGGAAATGACCAGATTGTGGCTTCTGGTCCCGGACCGAGAAGGTGGCTCGGATGGCAGGTGGCTGATCCACGGTTTTTGAAGAGTTAAGCGGCAATTGATCGGGTGGAATTCCCGGTCCTGAGGCAAGGGGAAAAATGTCAGGGTTCGTCTCGCACTTCACCAATCGGGTGGATGCCAAGGGTCGTGTATCGATCCCTGCACCCTTCCGTGCGGCCTTGGCGAAGGACGGCTTTGAAGGTCTTTATTGCTTCCCATCTCCATTCCAGAGCGCTGTAGACGCGGGCGGAAACGGTCTGGTTGCCGAAATTCAGAAGAAACTTGAGGGCTTTTCCACCTTGTCGTTGGAATATGATGCGCTGTCGACAGCGCTTTACGGTGCCAGTGAAACGTTGAAAGTGGACCGGGATGGCCGATTTGTGCTGTCCGACATGGTGCGCCATCACGCTGGCATTGAGGATGAAGTGACCTTTGTGGGTCAGGGCTTCAAGTTCCAAATCTGGGAGCCCTCGAAATTCCGCAAGCATCGCGAAGAGGCAATGAAGCGGGCGCTGGCGGTATTGGCAGGCGGCGGTGGTTCCGCTGCCTCACTGGAAGGGGCGGTATGATGGCGGGTCGCGACGAAAACGAAGAGGTCGCTGGCGGACTGACCCGTCACATCCCCGTCCTTCTGGATCGGGTTATGGAATCCATGCAGCCGCAGCCGGGTGAAGTCATCATTGACGGTACCTTTGGCGCGGGCGGGTATTCCCGCCGTTTTCTTGAGGCGGGGGCGACTGTTATTGGCGTGGACCGGGACCCGGATGCCATTGTTGGTGCAGCGCCGTTGAAGCAGCTTTTTCCCGATACGTTGAAAATGGTTCATGGCCAGTTTGTTGACCTGGATGAACACGCGCACGGCCTTGGTTATGACAAGGTGGACGGCGTGGTGATGGACCTTGGTGTTTCTTCCATGCAACTGGACCAGGCCGAACGGGGGTTTTCCTTCCGTAATGACGGCCCGCTGGACATGCGCATGGAACAGGATGGCCCGAGCGCTGCAGATGTGGTGAACACGCTGGAGCACAAGGACCTGACCCGGATTATCGGCCTTTTGGGCGAAGAAAAACGCGCGTCTTCCGTTTCTCATGCCATTTGTCGGGCGCGGGACGAGAAGCCATTCGAGACCACGCTTGAACTTGCCAAGGTGGTGGAGAAGGTGGTGGGCCGGAACCCGAAGAAGCCGGGCATTCATCCGGCGACGCGGACGTTTCAGGCTCTGCGCATTTATGTAAATGGCGAGCTGCATCAGGCAGCTGGCGCGCTTGCATCTGCGGAACGCATTCTCAAACCGGGCGGCCGCCTGGTGGTGGTGACGTTCCATAGCCTTGAAGACCGCATTGTGAAGCGTTTTCTGCAGGACCGTACCAAGGTGCGTGGTGGTGGTTCCCGCCACATGCCGGAAATGGACGTTCCGCCAGCGACATTCGAATTCATCGTCAAGGGCAATCAAGACGCGAGCGCCGACGAGGTGGCGGCAAACCCTCGTGCGCGCTCAGCGCGCTTGCGGGCCGGTCGTCGATTGGATGCGCCGGCTCGCGAGCTTGATATTCATGAGGCCGGTGTGCCGCGCCTTGCTGCATTTAGAGGACTAGGGGGCTGATACGATGTTGAAGATCGTTAATCTGTTGTTTCTGATCCTCGTGGTTATCGGGGCAGCAGCTGTTTACGACATGAAAATGTCGACCGAACACCTGACGGAAAAGGTGGCAGAGCTGCAGCGACAGATCGAGAAGGAAAAAGAAGATATTCGCTGGTACAAGGCCCAATGGAGCGCTCTGAACCAGCCGTCTCGTCTTCAGGGCGTGGTAGACCGCTACAACGCCTATCTGGAGCTGGAGCCACTGGGCGCGAGCCAGATTACCACCGTTGAGGCGCTGCCGGTCAAGCCGGTCCAGCTGCAGCCTGTTTCCGGCGATCCGATGGGTGGCTACGCCAGTCGCCTTCCTGCAGTACAGTAGGGGGTGAATGGTGGCCGGGCACTCCAACTCTTTCCTGAAAGCACCTGCCAAGCCGCGCACGGGGGGCGTTGCCTCGACCGTTCGTGAGCCTGCGCGTTCGCGCGTTTACATCGCAATGGTGGCCTTCTTCTGCGTTTTTGCTGCCATTGGCGGGCGTCTTGTAACGCTGGCCATGCAGCAAACCGAGCAGGGGTCATCTTACATTGCGGCGGAAAAGCCGAGTGCGGCACGCCCGGACATACTGGACCGCAACGGTGAAATTCTGGCCACGGACATCAAGAGCGCATCGCTTTACGCCGAACCGCGCAAGATTCCGGATCCCGATGAGGTGTTTGAAGGGCTGATCTCGGTTCTGCCAGAGCTGAACACGCCGCGCATTGCACAGCGGCTGCGCGGTGACGCTGCCTTCATCTGGCTCAAGCGCGAAATCACCAATGAACAACGTGACCGTATCCATAGCCTCGGCCTTCCCGGTGTCGGTTTCCGTGAAGAGACGCTTCGCTTCTATCCAGGGGGCAACACCGTAAGCCACGTTCTGGGAACGGTGAACGTGGATGGCCGCGGCATATCCGGCATCGAGAAGTACATAGATCAGGCCTGGTTGAACGATTTGCGTGAACTGGGCTTTACCAGCGAAGAAGGGCTGGAGCCGGTTCGGCTGTCAATTGACCTGCGGGCGCAATATGCGGTGCGCGACGAGTTGAAGCGCGCCATGGAGCACCACAAGGCCAAGGCTGCCATCGGCATTGTACTGCAGGCTGACACTGGTGAGGTGGTTGCCATGTCGTCTCTGCCGGACTTTGACCCCAATGATCGCAGTGAAGCGCTTCGTCCAGACCGGTTGAACCGGGCTACGGCAGGGGTGTTTGAGATGGGCTCCGTGTTCAAGGGCATCACGGTGGCAATGGCGCTGGAAAGCGGTAAAGTATCCATCGACGACAGCTTTGATGCACGCAAGCCGATCCGTGCCGGTGGGCGAACCATCAACGACTTCCATGGCAAGCGCCGCATTCTGTCTGTGCCGGAAGTGTTCATCTATTCATCAAACATCGGCACAGCCAAGATGATGCTGGAGGCCGGCATTGATGAGCAGAAGCAGTTCCTCAAGAAATTGGGTCTGACCGAGCGTCCCGGTGGAGAGCTGCCGGAAAGAGCCATGCCTCTTATGCCGCCTCGCTGGAATGAACTGGCTGCCATGACAATCTCTTATGGTCACGGCATCTCGGTGACCCCGCTTCAGACTGCGGTGGCGATGGCCACAATGGTGAACGGCGGCAAGCTGATTGAGCCGACCTTCCTGCCGCGGACGGAGGAAGAGGCGGCCAAGGTGGCACAACAGACCATCTCGCCGCAGACCAGTGATGCCGTGCGCTATCTGAACCGCCTCAACGTGTTGCAGGGCTCTGGTCGCCGCGCGGCGGTTCCCGGTTATGATGTAGGCGGCAAGACCGGCACGGCGCAAAAAGTAGTGAACGGCAAATATGTTGAAGGCCTATACCTGAACTCGTTCTTGGCGGCGTTTCCGATGTCGGACCCGAAATATGTGGTTCTGATGATGCTGGATGAGCCGCAGAAGGTTGATGGTCAGCCTTATGCAACCGCAGGCTGGAACATTGTGCCAACCACAGGCGCAGTGATCCGCCGTATCGCGCCGATGCTTGGGGTGAAGCCTAATTTCGCCGGAGATGATGAAACCATCCCGGTAAAATACTAGGATCTTTTGGAAAAACGCGTGGTCGGCAGCCTGTTAAAACCGCCTACGCCATATTGACGACTCATAGTCCGGTGATATCGACGTCATGTTGCTCGAAAACTTAACATATACAGCCGAATTGCCCGAAAATGCAGGCGCACTTGACGTCCAAGGTCTCACTGCGGACAGCCGCGGAATTGGGCCGGGCTTCCTGTTTGCCGCCCTTTCCGGTGCCAAGACCGATGGTCTGTCATTTGCCGCGCAAGCTGCTGAAAAAGGCGCGATTGCGATCCTTGTCGATGCTGACCGGGTTGAGGAGGCTCGAAAGCTCGTGCCTGCCGAGGTTGCCGTGCTCGGCGCGCCTGACGCGCGGCACGAGCTGGCGCTTATGGCTGCGGCGTTTTCTGGTGCTCAGCCAGACACCATGGTTGCGGTGACGGGCACCAGCGGCAAGACATCCGTTTCCGAGTTCGTTCGTCAGATTTTTACGTTCGCGGGCAACAAGTCTGCAAGCCTCGGTACGCTGGGCGTTGTTACCTCTGACGGACAGAGCTATGGCGGGTTGACCACACCGGACCCGGTTAAACTGCATGAGGGCCTTGCCCAGCTTGCCAAGGATGGCGTGACCCATGCGGCCATGGAGGCGTCCAGTCATGGTCTGGACCAGCACCGTCTTGATGGCGTGTGGTTGGTTTCTGCTGGTTTTACCAATCTGGGCCGCGACCACATGGACTACCACCCAACGGTGGAGGACTACCTGCAAGCCAAGCTGCGGCTGTTCCGCGAAGTGCTGCCGGACGGCGCTGCCGTGGTGGTGGACCCTGAGGCGCCATTCGGTGACCGGGTTGTGGCCGTTGCAGAAGAACGCGGCCTGCCGCTGTTTACCGTCGGTGCCAATGGTGAGGGCCTGAAGCTGGTTTCCGACAAGCCTGAGGGCTTCGGGCAGCTTCTGGAGCTGCAGTGCGACGGCGAGACCCATTCTGTCATGCTGCCGCTTGCCGGTGAGTTTCAGGTTTCCAACGCGCTGGTCGCTGCAGGTCTTGCCATAACGGCGGGGGTAGAGCCACGGGTTGCCATTGAGGCACTGGCGACCTTGAAGGGTGCGCCGGGCCGTATCGAGCATGTTGGCACGAAGGCCAATGGCGGTCTGGTTTTCGTAGACTATGCCCACAAGCCGGATGCGTTGGAGAACGTGCTGGCGGCGTTGCGCCCCTTTACCAAAGGCCGGTTGATCAGCGTGTTTGGATGCGGTGGCGATCGCGATAAAGGAAAGCGGCCTTTGATGGGCGAGATTTCCGGTCGTCTGGCGGACATCTCCATCGTCACCGATGACAACCCGCGGACCGAAGACCCGCAGCAAATCCGAAACGAAATACTGGATGCCTGCCCGACCGCGCTAGAAATCGGTGATCGTGCTGAAGCCATCCGTCGCGGTATCGAGTTGTTGGGCGAGGGAGACATTCTCTGCGTGGCTGGCAAAGGCCATGAGACGGGCCAGATTGTTGGGGCTGATGTCCTGCCGTTTTCTGACCATGACGCCATTCGTGATGCACTTGCAGAACTGGACGCCGTTGAGGGTGACGTTGAAAGTGTGCCGGACGCGTTTGAAGAACTCGATCTGGCCGATCTGGTGAGCAAGTCGCTGGAAGACGATGCCTCGGAGAAGGATGAGCCGTCCTCAGAGGTTTCTGGTGCTGAAGCTGAAACTGCTGCCGATGCTGCCTCTGAAGAACCGGCATCAACGCCTGCTTCCGAGGAAGCAGATGAGTTGTTCGAGGCCGAGGCTGAAGAGGTAAGTCCCCCACAGCGCGCAGAAAGTGAAGAGCGAAGCGCTCCTGCGCCTGCCGAAGTTGCAGCACCTGTAGAAGAAACGGCTCATTCCGAAGAGGTTGCTCTGGCACAGTCTGCACCTGAAGCGGAAACGCCAGTTGTTGAAACGCATGCCGAGGAACAGCCGAAGATTGAAGAGGCTGTTGTGGTGGCGGCGGTTTCTGAAGCGGTGAAGGAAACGGTCGAGGTCGAGCCGGAAACTGCGGAAGAAGACGAAGAGCCTCTTGATCCGAGCGCGCCACTGTGGACCCGCAAAGACTTTGCGCATGCCATGAAAGGCGATGTACGCGGCTCCCTGCCCGAAGCCATTACCGGCATTTCAATTGATACCCGCAGCCTTGAAGCGGGAGATGCCTTCTTTGCGCTGAAGGGCCCGAATTTTGACGGCCACCAGTTTGTCAGCGCAGCGTTGGAAGCCGGTGCTGCTGTTGCTGTTGTTGAACGTGCGCAGCTTTCAGACTTGCCGGAAGATGGCCGGTATGTGGTGGTTGAGGATGTGCTTGAGGCCCTGCAAGACTTGGGTATCGCCGCACGTGCCCGCACCAGAGCGCGCATCATTGCGGTAACCGGGTCCGTTGGCAAGACCAGCACCAAGGAAGCGCTCAAGCTGGCGCTCTCCCGGTCTGGCCGGGCCCATGCTTCTGCGGCGTCCTACAACAACCATTGGGGCGTGCCGCTGACACTGGCGCGCATGCACGCAGCCACCGAATTCGGCGTATTCGAGATCGGTATGAACCACGCTGGTGAGATTACGCCGCTGGTGAAGATGGTCCGCCCACATGTGGTTATGATTACCACTGTTGAAGCCGTGCATCTTGAGTTCTTTGAGAGCGTTGAGGGCATTGCTCGCGCCAAGGCCGAGATTTTTGACGGCCTTGAACCCGGCGGTACGGCCATTCTGAACCGTGATAACCGTCAGTATGACCTGTTGCGCTACCTGGCCAGCATTGCGGGCGTTAAGAACATCGTGACCTTTGGGCAGCGCAAAGGCGCTCAGGCTGTTGCTGAGAAGGTTGTGCCACGTGCCGACTGCACAACGCTGACAGCCAACATCCTCGGCAATTCGATCACCTACAAAGTGGGATCTCCAGGCGCTCATCACATTAACAACTCACTCGGCGTTCTGGCAGGGGTAGCTTGCCTTGGTGCCGATCTGGCTCTTGCGGGACTGGCGCTTGGCGAAATGCGGCCGCCGAAAGGTCGGGGCGAGCAGACCGTTCTCAACGTGGGCGGCAAGTTCGCCTACCTGATTGACGAGAGCTACAATGCCAACCCGGCCAGTATGAAAGCGGCGCTTGATTTGCTTGGCGGACTGCCGATCGAGGGACGGGGAAGGCGCATCGCTGTTGTGGGCGACATGCTTGAACTTGGCCCGGATTCTGAAAAGTTTCACGCACAGATTGCAGGCGAGGTCGAACGCGCTGGGGTTGATCTGGTTTATTGTGTGGGCAGCGAGATGAAGTCCCTTTGGGACACCTTGCCGACAGATAAACGAGTTGCTTATTCAAAAGATTCAAGAGGCATGGTGGACCGGGTTCTCTCCGATATCTCGCCGTGCGACATCATCATGATCAAAGGCTCGCTGGGTACGCGTATGGGGCTGATCGTTGATGCTGTGAAATCACGATATGCTGAGCCAGCGGAAGGCTGAGGACAATAAATGCTGTATTTTCTAGGAGAGCTGGCTGACCAGTTCTCCGCTTTCAACGTATTCCGGTATATCACCTTCAGAACGGGCGGCGCCATCATGACCGCCCTTCTGTTTGTCTTCCTGTTTGGCCCCAAGATCATTTCGGCGCTGCGTGTGCGTCAGGGCAAGGGCCAGCCAATCCGCGAGGACGGGCCGCAAAGCCACCTTCTGACGAAGAAGGGAACGCCAACCATGGGCGGCCTGATGATCATGTCCGGCATGATCGTGGCGACACTGCTCTGGGCGAACCTGGCCAACCCTTACACCTGGATCGTGCTGGGTGTGACGGTGGGCTTTGGTCTGATCGGCTTTTACGACGACTATCAGAAAGTCAGCCAGTCTTCTCACAAGGGGTTCAGTGGCAAGGCGCGTCTTGGTCTTGAGTTCCTGATTGCAGGTCTTGCAGCCTTTGCCGTGACACTGCTGGATACGCAGCCGTTTTCGACCTCCATTGGCTTCCCGTTCTTCAAGGAGCTGACCATCAATCTGGGGATCTTCTTCATTCCTTTTGCAGCCTTTGTGATTGTGGGCGCAGGGAATGCCGTGAACCTGACAGATGGCCTTGATGGTCTGGCGATCGTGCCAGTGATGATCGCTGCCGCATCCTTTGCGCTGATTGCCTATCTGACCGGTAACGCCGTGTTCTCCAACTACCTTCAGATCCACCATGTTGCCGGTACCGGTGAGCTTGCCGTGTTGTGCGGGGCTGTGATCGGAGCAGGGCTGGGGTTCTTGTGGTTCAACGCACCGCCTGCCGCGATCTTCATGGGGGATACCGGTTCTCTGGCTCTTGGCGGTATGCTGGGTGCGATTGCGGTGGCCGCAAAGCACGAGATCGTGCTGGCCATCATTGGCGGCCTGTTCGTTCTTGAAGCCGTCTCCGTCATCGTGCAGGTGGCCTCATTCAAGCTGACCGGCAAGCGTGTGTTCCGCATGGCGCCGATCCATCACCACTTTGAACACCTTGGTTGGACCGAGTCTCAGGTTGTAATCCGCTTCTGGATCATTGCCGTGGTTCTGGCCCTGATCGGGCTTGCAACCCTCAAGCTGCGCTAAGGAGCTGGCTCATGATCCCAATCACCACCCTTCGCGGACGACATGTTGCTCTTTTCGGTCTTGGCGGCTCTGGCATGACCACCGCCAAGGCGCTGATGGCGGGCGGTGTGCGCGTGGACGCATGGGATGACAACGAGGGCCGTGTTGAGGCCGCGCTGGACGATGGCATTGACTGTCTTGACCTTCGCGATGCGGATTTTGAACGGTATGCGGCGCTTGTTCTGGCACCGGGTGTGCCGCTGACGCATCCTGAGCCCCATTGGACGGTCAAAATGGCAGAGGCCGCAGGCGTTGAAGTGATTGGGGACGTTGAGCTGTTCATGCGAGAGCGCGAGGCCGTCTGTCCGGAAGCAGCCTTCGTTGCGATCACGGGAACCAACGGCAAGTCAACGACGACGGCGCTGACAGCGCACATTCTCAAACAGGCCGGAATGGACGTGCAAATGGGCGGCAACATCGGCCGTCCTATTCTGGATCTAGATCCGCTGACTGAAGACCGTGTTTATGTGATTGAGTGTTCCAGCTATCAGATCGATCTGGCACCAAGCCTTGCGCCGGATGTGGGTGTGATGCTGAACCTCTCGCCTGACCACCTTGACCGCCATGGATCGATGGAGAATTACGCCTCGATCAAGGAGCGGCTGGTCCGCGCCAGTCGTCTTGCTGTTGTGGGTGTTGATGATGACACCAGCAGCGCGATGGCAGATCGGCTGGAGGCGGCTGAGGTGCAGGTAGAGCGTATCTCCTGCAAGGGCGCTATCGCCAAGGGCGATGGCATCTTTGCTGATGGCCCGCAGCTTTTTGAAAGCTTTGATGGGGAACAGACGGAGCTTCTAAGCATTCAAGGCCACATGAGCCTTCGGGGTGCTCACAACGCTCAGAACACCGCTGCTGCTTCTGCTGTTGCTCTTGCTCTGGGGCTGTCACCTGAAGAACTGGCAGAAGGCATCGCTTCTTTCCCTGGTCTGGAGCACCGGCTACAGCCGGTGGCGACCGCAGGCCGTGTTGTTTTTGTCAATGACAGCAAGGGGACGAACGCAGAAGCCACCGCTCATGCACTGGCCAGTTTCGACCGGATTTACTGGATAGCCGGGGGACGAGCGAAGACTGGCGGCATCACTTCGCTGGAAAGTTACTTTCCTCGGATTGCAAAAGCCTATTTGATCGGCGAAGCTAGTCAGGACTTTGCACAGACACTTTCGGGCAAGGCCCAAGTGGAAGAATGCGGTGACCTTGAAACCGCCGTTGCTGCAGCAGCAAAGGATGCAGCGACCAGTGATGCTGATGAGTGTGTAGTTCTTCTCTCACCAGCCTGTGCGTCTTTTGATCAGTTCCCGAGTTTTGAAGTGCGTGGACAGCGTTTTGCTGAACTTGCCGCCGTTGCGGCTGCCAACCTGACCGAGCCGGGGGGACACTGATGGTATCAAGAACCGATCGAAGCCCGTTTGCTGAATGGCTTTGGACAATCGACCGTTACCTGCTCGCTGGCATCCTCATTCTGATGGGTGCAGGCGTTGTACTGTCTTTTGCTGCAAGCCCCCCAGTAGCTGAACGTATCGGTCTTGATCCATACCACTTCGTGACCCGTCAGGCGATTTTCCTGGCTCCAAGCGTCATGCTACTGCTCGCCGTATCAGCCCTGAACCAGCGCATGGTTCGCCGTGTGGCTCTTCTGGTGCTTGCAGGTTCGATTGTGCTGCTCATTGCAACGCTTTTCACCGGCACGGAAATCAAGGGCGCGCGGCGCTGGGTGAGCCTCTTTGGGTTCTCCATTCAGCCAGCCGAATTTGTAAAGCCGTCACTGGTGATCGTGATGGCGTTCCTGTTGTCGGAAGCACGAAAGCGGCCGGAAATTCCCGGTGGGCTGTTCTCCTTGATGCTTTATGCCATCGTTGTCGCTCTGCTTGTCGCCCAGCCTGACTTTGGCCAGACCATGCTGATTACCATGGTGCTGTTTGCGCTGTTCTTCCTCAACGGCCTGTCGTGGTTTGCGATCTTGCCGCTGGGTGCCGTTGGTGTGGGCGGCATGGTGGCCGGTTATGTGTATCTGCCTCACGTGCGCGGGCGCGTTGAGCGCTTCCTCAATCCCGATTCCGGCGACACGTTCCAGATCGACAGAGCCATTGACTCCTTCCTTGCGGGGGGCTGGTTCGGGCGCGGCGTGGGTGAAGGCACCGTGAAACGCATTCTGCCTGATAGTCACACGGACTTCATCTTTGCTGTTGTGGCCGAGGAATATGGCGTGCTGCTTTGCCTGTTTCTTGTGTGCGTGTTTGCCTTTGTGGTGTTGCGCGGCCTTTCGGTTGCTTCCAAGGATCAAGATCCTTTTGGCCGCCTCGCAACATCGGGGCTTATCGTCCTGTTTGGTCTGCAAAGCTGTATCAACATGGCGGTTAACCTTAACCTGATGCCTGCAAAAGGCATGACCCTTCCATTTATTTCCTATGGCGGTTCCTCGCTAGTGGCGCTGGCACTGTCCATGGGGTTCGTTCTTGCTTTGACACGTCGCAGGCTTCGCCCAACCCGGACGCCAGGTGTGACCGTGACGCGGGTTCCCGCTTCGTCGCTGGTCTAGGGCTTCAAGGGTCTGCTGGAGTACACTATGAAACCAACGATCATGCTCACAGCCGGAGGTACAGGCGGGCATCTGTTTCCAGCGCAAGCGCTGGCAGGTGAGTTGACCCGTCGTGGCTATCGGGTTGAGCTGATGACCGATGAGCGGGCTGACAAGTACGGCAGTGCCTTTCCTGCAGATGAAGTTCATCTGATTGAAAGCGACACGCTACGTGGCCGCAATCCAATCAAGCTGTTCAAGACCGCCCTGAAGTTGGGGCTTGGTACCTTGCAGGCGCGCAAGATCATCAAACGGAAGAACCCGCTGGCCATGGTCGGCTTTGGTGGCTACCCAACGTTTCCGCCGATGTTTGCCGCCAGTTTGGCTGGGATTCCGACCATCTTGCATGAGGCAAATGCGGTGATGGGGCGCGCCAACCGCCTACTGGCCAAACGGGCCACCAAGGTTGCCACAAGTCTGCCGATGAAAGCCCTGCCACAGGAGTTGGCAGGCAAGGCTGTCATGACCGGCAACCCGCTGCGCGATAACGTGATCGCGGTCACGGGTGTGCCCTACATGGCACCGGAAGCAGGTGGTCCGTTCCACCTTCTTGTGTTTGGTGGCAGTCAGGGCGCTCGGTTCTTCTCCCAGGTCTTGCCAGAGGCGCTGAGGCTTTTGGGTCCTGATGAGCGCGCGCGTTTTGCTATTGTGCAGCAATGCCGCGCTGAGGACTTGGCAAGCGTTGAAGAGGCTTATCGTTCCTTGGGCATTGCTGCCCAGCTTGAGACGTTCTTTCAGGATCTGCCGCAGCGCATGGCGGATGCACATCTGGTGGTTTCGCGTTCCGGTGCTAGCACGTTGTGTGAACTGGCTGCGATTGGACGTCCGTCCATCCTTGTTCCTTATCCGGGTGCGCTGGATAACGATCAGGGTAACAACGCAAAGCTGCTGGAAGTCGCCGGTGCGGCGTGGCCAGTGCGCCAGTCTGAACTCAGCGCGGAGCGTCTTGCGCAGATGCTGCGTGATCTAATGGCACATCCCGAGAAGCTGCAGGCAGCTGCCGAAGCTGCCAAGAGCGAAGGCCGTCCTGATGCGGTGCAGCGCCTTGCAGATCTCGTTGAACAGGTTTCCAGAGGGGCAGAAGCTCCCGTAGGTGAAGAGGTGACATCATGAAGATGCCCGTCGATATCGGTCCGGTCCACTTTGTAGGCATTGGCGGCATTGGTATGAGCGGTATTGCAGAAGTGCTCCATACGTTGGGCTACACCGTGCAGGGCTCAGATATGTCCGAAAATGCTAACGTGCAGCGCTTGCGCGAAAAGGGCATTGCAGTTCATGTGGGTCATTCCGCCGAGAACCTGGATGGGGCGGAAGTGCTGGTGATCTCGTCGGCGATCAAGAAAGACAACGTGGAACTGGTTGCAGCGCGGGAGCGCTCCCTGCCTGTTGTGCGCCGGGCGGAAATGCTTGCTGAGCTTATGCGTTTCAAGCAGGCGGTCGCCATTGGCGGCACGCACGGCAAGACGACGACCACCTCCATGGTGGCTGCGCTGCTGGATGCCGGTGGCAAAGACCCGACGGTGATCAACGGCGGCATCATTAATGCCTATGGCACCAATGCGCGTATGGGCGAAGGTGACTGGATGGTGGTGGAAGCGGATGAGTCCGACGGCACTTTCATCAAGCTGCCTGCCGATATCGCGGTTGTGACCAACATTGATCCAGAGCATCTGGACCACTATGGCGACTTTGACGGCGTCCGCGCTGCCTTCCGCCAGTTCGTGGAGAACGTGCCCTTCTATGGCTTTGCAGTGATGTGTCTGGACCATCCAGAAGTTCAGGCGCTGGTTGGCCAGATTGAAGACCGCAAGATCATCACCTACGGCACCACCCCTCAGGCAGACGTGCGGTTCAAGGATGTGCGGATGCAAGGCGGCAAGTCCATCTTCACTGTGGTGATTGATGACCGCCGTGGGGGCGAGCCGCAGGAGCTGGTCGATCTGGTGCTGCCAATGCCGGGCTTGCACAACGTGTCCAACGCGACAGCCGCGATTGCGCTTGCCATGCAGCTTGGTACCACCGGCGATGAAGTGCGCACCGGCCTTGCTTCGTTTGGCGGGGTAAAGCGACGCTTCACACACACCGGTTCCTGGAACGGCGTTGAGATCTTTGACGATTATGGCCATCACCCGGTCGAGATCAAGGCCGTTCTGCATGCAGCACGCGAGTCGACTGACGGCAAGGTGGTCGCTGTTATGCAGCCGCACCGCTACTCCCGTCTTGAAAGTCTGTTCGATGACTTCTGCGCCTGCTTCAACGACGCCGATACTGTGATCATTACGCCGGTGTTTGCTGCGGGAGAACAGCCAATTGAAGGGTTCGATCAGGCAAGCTTGGTGTCTGGCCTAAAAGCGGGCGGGCATCGTTCCGTCTACGCATTGGAAGGTCCGGAGAAACTCGCCGAGATGGTTGCTCAAGTCGCAGAGGACGGCGACTACGTGCTGTGTCTTGGTGCAGGCAACATCACTCAATGGGCTTACAAGCTACCGGAAGAACTGAAAGCACTCGGGACAGGTGAGGGGGACGCGTGATGGAAAGCGAAATTCTCTCCCGTATGGGTGACGCCGTGGAGGAGATCCGCGGCCGCATAGTGCCCAATCAGCCGCTTTCTGCGGTGACATGGTTTCGTGTTGGCGGGCCTGCGGAACTTCTGTTCCAGCCTGCGGATGAGCTGGACCTGTCAGTGTTCATGAAAGCGTTGCCGGACGATGTGCCGGTAACCGTGATTGGTCTTGGCTCCAACCTTCTGGTGCGGGATGGCGGCTTGAAGGGTGTTGTCATTCGCCTCCCGATGAAGAGCTTTGGCCAAGTGGAGTATCTTGGCAATCATCAGTTCAAGGTGGGTGCCAGTGTTCCGGACAAGAAACTGGCGGAAGAAGCGGCCAAGACCGGCACCGGTGGGTTTGCGTTCTATACAGGCATTCCGGGCGGTGTGGGTGGAGCTCTGCGCATGAATGCAGGTGCGCATGGCGTTGAGACAAATGAACGAGTCGTTAACGTTAACGCAGTACAAAGAGATGGTGAGATCCTAACGCTGACCAACGAGGACATGGGGTATGCCTACCGTCATTCCTCTGCAGCAACGGACTTGATCTTCACCAGTGCCATCATGCAGGGCGTTGCGCAACCGGAAGCGGAAATCCGCAAGGAAATGGCGGATGTTGTCGAGCACCGTGAGAAGGCGCAGCCCATTCGTGAGAAGACTGGTGGTTCCACGTTCAAGAACCCGCCAAACCACAGCGCGTGGCGCGTGGTGGATGATGCAGGCTGCCGAGGCCTGCAGATTGGCGGCGCACAAATGTCGCAATTGCATTGCAACTTCATGTTGAATGTAGGCGAAGCCACTGCTCATGACCTTGAACTGCTTGGGGAAACAGTTCGGGCACAAGCACTTGAGAAGACCGGTATTCGCCTTGAATGGGAAATCAAACGACTGGGGGATTTCATCGAGGGGCAGGAAATCGCGCCGTTTTTGGGCAACGACTAACGGACAGGCGCAATAGACAAAGCAAGGACGCAAGAAACAGATGTCGAAGCATGTTGCCGTATTGATGGGTGGATGGGCCTCAGAGCGCCCTGTTTCCTTGAACTCGGGCGCCGAGTGCGCGGATGCCCTGGAAGCTGCAGGATACAAGGTGAGCCGTGTGGACGTTCAGCGCGATATTGTTGAAGTCCTGAAGGCGCTGAAGCCGGACGTTGCCTTCAATGCATTGCACGGCCCCTTCGGTGAAGATGGCTGCATTCAGGGTGTTCTGGAGCTGCTTGAGATCCCGTATACCCATTCTGGCGTCATGTCTTCTGCTCTTGCCATGAACAAGGTGAAGGCCAAGGCCGTGATGAAGGCTGTCGGCATTCCCGTTGCCGAGCACAAGGTGATCCACCGCCGCGAAGCGGCAAAGGCGCATGCCTTGACCCCGCCTTATGTGATCAAGCCCATTAACGAGGGTTCTAGCTTCGGCGTTCTCATTGTTAAGGAAGATCAGGAGCACCCACCGCAGGAGTTGACGCGTGATGACTGGCCATATCCGGATGTGATCATGGCCGAACGATTTGTTTCGGGACGGGAAATCACCTGCGCGGTGATGGGAGATGTGGCTCTGGGCGTATTGGAAATTGTGCCAATGGGGCACACTTTTTATGATTATGATGCAAAATACGTCCCTGGTGGTTCACAACACATACTTCCCGCAAAAATTTTACCTCCTGTTTACCAAGAAATACAAAAACTGAGTTTGAAAGCGCATCAGGCGCTCGGGTGTCGAGGTGTATCCAGAGCGGATTTCCGTCTGGACGATGGACCGGACGGAACCGGAGAGCTGGTGTGCCTGGAAGTTAACACTCAACCGGGCATGACGCCGACGTCGCTGGTTCCAGAAATCGCAGCCCATGCGGGCCATGATTTCAAAGAGTTGGTTAGTTGGATCGTGGAGGACGCAAGTTGCAGCAGATAACTGCAAAAATTAATGCATGGCGCAGGCCGTTTGCGAACGGGGGCTTCGGCTCGCCGCGTCGTGGCGTGTCGCGTCTGCACCAACGGCCCGCTTGGAGCGTCGTTGGGTTTTTTGCTGTTATGCCTCGCTGGGCGCCCACCGCATGCGCGATGGGTTTTCTGGCGGCCTCTGCTACCTACGGCATCGTTCTGGGGGGGCACGGTCAATCAGTTGCTGAAAACGTTACTTCTGCAACTGGTTTTGCCATTGAAACCATTGAGATGGATGGCCTGCAGCGGGTGGCTGAATTCCAGATTCTGGAAGCGCTTGAGCTGCGGGAACATCCATCGCTGATGATGTTTGATGCGGATGGTGCCCGCGAGCGGATCGACGAGATCGCGTGGGTGGAAAATGCGAGTATTCAGAAGCTCTATCCGGGCACGCTGAAAGTCACTATCGAAGAGCAGGTGCCTTACGCCCTGTGGCAGCGTGGTGATGTGATTTCAGTGATTACCGAAGCGGGCGATGTGATCACCGATGAAGTGGATGGCCGCTATGCCAACCTGTTGCGCGTTGTAAACCATGGGGCACAGCGCCGCGCCGGTGAGATCAAGAAGGAACTGGACCGGATTCCGGAACTGCGCGCCCGGGTGCGTGCTGCGAGCCTCATCTCCGAGCGCCGCTGGGATCTGAACCTGGAAAATGGGATTGTTGTTCGTCTGCCGGAAGTTGGCATTGCCGAAGCACTTGACGATCTGGTTCGTCTTGATGCCGAAGGCGGCATTCTGAGCAGAGATATCGTAGCCGTAGACATGCGGCTGGAAGATAGGGTGGTAGTTCGCTTGTCCGATGAAGCAGCGTTGCGGCGTAAGACCGCGATCAAGGCGCGTCCGCGCCGCGGTGTAGGGGGAGCAGACACATGAGCACCAGCAAAAAGGTGATCTATCTCCCTCGTAAACGGCCTTTGCCATCTCGGCGTGCGGCTGTTGTTTCTGTTTTGGATGTTGGGTCTTCCAAGATCTGCTGCCTGATTGCAAAGCTGACGCCGAACGAAGACGGCGAGCTGCTGCCGGGCCGCACCCACAGCATTGAGCTGCTGGGCTACGGGCATCAGCGTTCCCGTGGCATCAAGTCCGGCGTTGTTGTGGATCTGGATCAGGCCGAACAGGCCATTCGCAAGGCAGTGGATTCCGCAGAGCGCATGGCTGGAGTGATGGTTGAATCTCTGCTGGCAACCGTGACCTGCGGCCGCCTGCAGAGTGAGATCTTCTCGGCCAGTGTTCCGCTTTCCTCAGAGAGCGTGAGCGAGTCCGACATTCAGCGTGTTCTGACCGCAGGTTCAACGCATACAGCAACGGATGGCCGTGCAGTGATGCACGCCTTGCCGATTTCCTACGGCCTTGATGGCAACCGCGGCATCCGTGACCCGCGCGGCATGATGGGCCGCAAGCTGGGTGTGGACATGCAGGTTGTCACGGCTGAAGTGCCGCCGGTACGAAACCTGGAGCTTTGCATCAACCGCGGCCACCTGCACGTGGAGAACTTGGTTGCGACGCCTTACGCGTCCGGCCTGTCGACCCTGGTGGGTGATGAAACTGAATTGGGTGTTGCTTGCATCGACATGGGCGGCGGCACCACAACCATCTCCATCTTCGTGGATGGTCAGATGGTGCATCTGGATGCGATTGCGGTAGGCGGCAACCATGTGACCATGGATATTGCCCGCGCTCTGTCCACCCGGATGCAGGACGCAGAACGGATCAAGACGCTACACGGTTCTGCGTTGCCAAGTGCAGTGGATGACCGTGATTTCATCAGCGTGCCGCCAGTGGATCAGGAAGGGGACCTTCCAACACAGATTCCACGCGCCATGCTGACACGTGTGATCCGCCCACGCGTCGAAGAAATTCTTGAGCTTATTCAGGAGCGCCTTGTTGCGTCCGGCTTTGCTGGCCGCGTTGGCAAGCGCGTTGTCCTGACCGGCGGTGCCAGCCAGTTGACTGGCCTGTCTGAAACAGCTCGCCGAATTCTGGGTCGCAATGTGCGGCTCGGTCGCCCGCTTGGCATCGCGAACATGCCAGACGTGGCTAAAGGTCCAGCGTTCAGCGCGGCATGCGGACTGCTTGTCTATCCGCAGGTTGCGCAGATCGAACAATTCGAACCGCGAGCGCAACGCGGTAAGTGGCTTGGTACGGGCAACTACTTCGCCCGTGTCGGGCAATGGATACGAGAAAGTTTTTGATCCCCTGAGGATCAGTCAACAGTTTCGCCTGATTGGCGGACGCACGAGAGGAAGAGCGATATGCCCGCGGGGCAGCGGACATATCTTTAGGGTCGCGAGGAACTTATGACTATCAACCTGCAAATGCCTGATATTCAGGAATTGAAGCCACGGATTACAGTTTTCGGTGTTGGTGGTGGCGGCGGAAACGCTGTCAACAACATGGTCACCAGCGGTCTTCAGGGCTGTGACTTTGTTGTTGCCAACACGGATGCTCAGGCCCTTGCACTGTGCAAGGCTGAACGTGTGATCCAGATGGGTGTTGCCGTAACCGAAGGTCTGGGCGCTGGTTCCCAGCCGGAAGTTGGCTGTGCCGCAGCAGAAGAAGTGATCGACGAAATCAACGATCATCTCTCCGGCTCTCACATGGTGTTCATCACTGCCGGTATGGGCGGTGGCACCGGTACTGGCGCTGCGCCAGTGATCGCGCGCGCTGCTCGCGAACAGGGCATCCTGACCGTTGGTGTTGTGACCAAGCCGTTCCAGTTCGAAGGCGCGCGCCGTATGCGCATTGCCGACTCTGGCATTGAAGAGCTGCAGCGCAACGTTGATACGCTCATCGTTATTCCGAACCAGAATCTCTTCCGCATTGCGAACGCACAGACTACCTTTGCTGATGCTTTTGCCATGGCCGACCAGGTTCTTTATTCCGGCGTGGCCAATGTCACCGACCTGATGGTGAAGGAAGGTCTCATCAACCTCGACTTTGCTGATGTTCGCTCCATCATGCGCGGCATGGGCAAGGCAATGATGGGTACCGGTGAAGCTTCTGGCGACAACCGCGCCATTCAGGCTGCGGAAGCTGCGATTGCAAACCCGCTTCTGGACGAAACATCCATGAAGGGCGCACGCGGCCTGCTTATCTCCATCAACGGTGGCAACGATCTTACCCTGTTTGAAGTTGATGAAGCTGCAACCCGTATCCGCGAAGAAGTGGATCCAGACGCAAACATCATCCTCGGCGCTACCTTTGACGAGGAGCTGGAAGGCCGCATTCGCGTTTCTGTTGTTGCTACCGGCATCGACCAGGACGCGCGTGACGATGTTTCTCCTGCCGAAGTGCGCATGGCTGAGCTGACCGAGCGTCTTCAGTCCGTAAGCTCTTCAAACGAGAACTCCGCACCAAAGGCATACGCGGCACCTGTTGCTCCTGCACAGGCGGCAGCACCACGTCCTCAGCACGTTGAAAAGCCAGCACCAGTTGCTGCTTCCAGCGATCCTGAGGTCGAAATTGCACCTTACCAGCCGAGCGCTTACGATCATTCTGCTGCAATCGAGCAGGTTGAAGAAGAAGCTCCGGCACCTGTTGTTGACACAACGCCAGCACCAGCACCTTACATTCCGCCAGCAGCTGAGCAGGTACAGCCAACTGCACGTATGCCACGTGTAGAAGACTTCCCGCCAATCGCTCAGCGTGAAATTCGCGCACGTGCTCCTCAGCAGCCTGCAGCACCACAGCAAGCAGCGCCTGCACCAGCCCCTGCAGCACCAGCGGCTCAGGATCATGCCGAGCAGCACATGCATGAAGATGAAGAGCGTCGCCCAATGGGCCTGCTTCGTCGTCTTGCTGGTGGTCTGGGCCGTCGTGAAGACGAAGGCTATCATGAGCCAGCTATGGAAGAAGGTCACGTACCTGCCGCGCCTCAGGAAGCGCCAATGGCACCAGCACCTGCACGCGCACCAGCATCTCACGGTGCTGCTGGTCACCTCGATCAGGCCGGCCGTTCTGCCCCGCAGAATCGTCCGTCCGTAGACGACGATCAGCTTGAAATCCCAGCATTTTTGCGCCGCCAGGCGAACTAATGTGAACAACTCGCGCCTCTCGGCAGCAACTCAGATTTTTCTGGGTTGCTGCAGCGCGCTATCCTATTGTTTTATTAGTATAAATCACTAGTTTTTCAGAGCGTTACAAAGCGTAATAAAGCTTTATTTTATTCCTCCCTTAAATGTCGCTAATGTCCAGCTCAACCGGTGGGGCGGTTCGGAATTTTTTGGCTTGAGTCTCATAACAAACGACCAAGCCCAATCAGATAAGGCTGGAATTTGCGATGACCATGCGTGTCGAAAAACAGACAACGCTCTCTGATAGCGTAACGCTGAACGGTATCGGCGTTCATTCAGGTGGACCTGCCTCAATCACTTTGCATCCTGCAGACGCTAATACTGGTATCTTGTTTCAGCGCACAACGCCGGAAGGTGATGTCGAGATTGCCGCATCGTGGCAGTCCGTTTCCGCCACTGCGCTGTGTACTGTTTTGGGCGATCCTGCCCATGGTGGTGTCTCTACCGTAGAACATTTGATGGCTGCATTCCGTGGTTTGGGCGTGGACAATGTGATCGTTGAGATCGACGGTCCTGAAATGCCAATCATGGACGGCAGTGCTGCTGCATTCGTTGAAGCGATTGATGCCACCGGGCTTGTCACGCTGAATGCGGGACGTCGTTATATCCGTATCAAAAAGCCTGTACGCGTCGTGCAGGGGGATCAGTGGTGTGAGCTGCGTCCCTATGACGGCCAGCGTTTCAACATCACCATCGACTTCGACAGCGCTTTGATCGGCGTTCAGAAGCTGGATCTGGAGCTGACCCCAGAGGTTTTCCGCAAGGAAATCTCTCGTGCACGCACCTTCGGTTCTGTTCAGGACGTTGAGAAGCTCTGGAAGCTTGGCTTTGCCATGGGCTCTTCCCTTGAGAACTCTGTTGCCCTTGATGGTGATCGTGTTCTGAACCCGGAAGGTACCCGTTGGCCGGACGAGTTCGTGCGTCACAAGGCGCTGGATGCTGTGGGTGACCTCGCTCTTGCAGGCTTGCAGTTCATCGGTGAATACCGCTCCTACAAGGGTGGGCACCGCATGAACCACAACATTCTCGTTGAACTCTTCAAGAACCCGGATGCGTTTGAAATCGTTGAGGGTGATGAAGTCGCAAGCCGTTCACGCGTAGCGGAAAAAGGCCACGCAGAACTGATCGGTGGGCTGCAGGCCGCAGCTTTTGGCCCTGAAGTTTCCTGAGAAACCTGTCATTATTCAAAGGTTATGCCCCACATCCGTCACAAATTAGCGGCAAATGGCACGCGTAGTGGTGACGAGGTCGGTACATTCAGTTAGAAGCGTCTGACGGGGTGGGGTGTGCCCGATTCCTGAAGTGACATAAGGAGCTTGGAAACATTGCTGCATTGGGGTGATGCTCAGGGGAATAGTGCTCGCAAGGGCTTGGGCAAGACAGTTCGGTTTCTCTCACTGGCGATTGCGCTAGCAGTTGCTGGATGTGCCTCTCAGGAAAAAGTAGACGAATACGCATTCGACGACACGCCTGCTGAACTCATGTTTAACCAGGGCCTTGCCCTGCGCGCTGAGGGCAAGCTTAAAGACGCTGAGAAGAAGTTCAGTGAACTGGATCGCGTCTATCCGTATTCAGAGTATGCACGCAAGGCGCTGATCAACATTGCTTATCTGAACTTCACGATGAGCAAGTATCCAGAAGCCATTGCGGCCGCAGACCGTTTCGTAACTCTTTATCCTGGTAATGAAGATGCAGCCTATGCGCTCTTCCTGATCGGCGAATCCTATTATCGCCAGATCCCGGATGTGGGCCGTGATCAGCGTTCCACTCAGCGCGCCTTGAAGGCGTTTGATGAAGTGGTCCAGCGCTTCCCGGATTCAGAATATGCCAATCAGGCACGCCAGCGCATTCGCGTGGCCCATGACCAGCTTGCTGGTAAGGAAATGGAAGTCGGCCGCTACTATCTGCAGCGCCGTCAGTACCTTGCCTCCATCAATCGCTTCAAGGTTGTCGTGCTGAACTACCAGACGACGCGCCACGTTGAAGAGGCGCTGTTCCGCCTGGTGGAAAGCTACTATGCGCTTGGTGTTGTCAACGAGGCGCAGACAGCTGCAGCCGTGCTTGGTCACAACTTCCCTGAGAGCCAGTGGTACCGTGATGCGTACTCTCTGCTGCAAAAGGGTGGGTACGAACCAAACGAGAACGAAAGCAGCTGGATTTCACGGGCGTTTGGGGATATCAAATTGCTTTGATCGCTCCGTTCTCAGCATGCTGATAGGGCCTTATGCTTTCGACGCTGTCTATTCGGGATATCGTTCTCATTGATAAGCTCGACCTGCAGTTCTCTGCAGGTATGAGCGTTCTTACCGGTGAGACTGGTGCCGGTAAATCCATCCTGCTTGATTCCCTCTCTCTCGCCCTTGGTGGGCGCGGGGACGCTGGTCTTGTGCGCCACGGCCAGAAACAGGGACAGGTGACAGCGGCATTTGATGTGCCCATGAACCATCCGGTACGCCGCCTTCTTCAAGAAAACGATCTGGAACACGATGCAGATATCATACTGCGCCGTGTTCAGTCACAGGACGGGCGCACCCGCGCGTTTGTCAATGACGCGCCTGTGAGCGCGGGCCTGATGCGCCAGATTGGGGCGCTCATGGTCGAAGTGCACGGCCAGCATGACGACCGGGCTTTGGTCGATCCGGAAAGCCACCGCATGTTGCTTGACAGCTTTGGCGGGCTTGAGGACGCCACGGCAGCGGTGCGCGAGGCTTCACGTGATGTGCGCAAAGCTGAAAAGACGCTCAAGGATCATATCGCGCGCATCGAAGAAGCTCGTAAAGAAGCCGACTATCTGCGTGACAGCGTTGATGAGCTGAGCGCCCTTGACCCACAAGAGGGGGAGGAGGAAGCGCTGGCTCTGCGTCGTCAGGACATGATGCAGGTGGAGAAAATTGCCGGCGACTTGCAGGAAGCTTTCGACACGCTTGATGGCCCTGCTTCTCCCATTCCTGAACTGGCCAGTCTGCTGCGCCGCCTGGAGCGCAAGGTAGATCAGGCCCCAGCCTATCTGACCAGTGTTGTCGAAGCGCTCGGAACCGCTTTGGACCATCTGGAAGATGGCCGCAGTGGTCTGGAGGGGGCGCTTCGGGATACAAACTTTGATCGCGGTGAGCTGGAACAGACCGAAGAGCGTCTGTTTGCGCTGCGTGCTGCCTCCCGAAAGTACTCGCGCCCGGTTGATGAACTTGCTGCCCTGCGGGATCAGATGGCCGCGGACCTTGCTGATCTGGATGCTGGTGAAGAGAAACTTCATGCGCTTGAAAAGGCAGTAGCCGAGGCGCGAGCAACCTATGATGCATTGGCGCGCAGTCTCTCTGAAAAGCGCAGCAATGCGGCCCGCGCACTGGAAGAAGCGGTGCATGCTGAACTGCCATCCTTGAAGCTGGAGCGCGCGCGTTTCATCATTCAACAGGACACCGATCCTGAGAACCGAGGCAGCGAGGGTATCGATACCATCGAGTTTTGGGCCCAGACCAACCCGGGCACCCGACCGGGGCCCATGTTCAAGGTTGCGTCAGGTGGTGAGCTTTCTCGCTTCCTGTTGGCGCTCAAGGTATCGCTTGCGGACAAGGGATCAGCACCGACGCTGGTGTTCGATGAAATTGACACGGGTGTGGGTGGTGCGGTGGCAGAGGCCATTGGTGTGCGTTTGGCACGCCTTGCCGAGAACGTGCAGGTGCTTACCGTCACTCATGCGCCGCAGGTCGCCGCTCGCGCCGAAGGCCACTTCCTCATCGAAAAGGGCGAGGTGGATGAAGAGCGCGTTGCGACCCGCGTGACACGGATTGCCGAAAAAGACCGGCGCGAAGAAGTGGCGCGTATGTTGGCAGGTTCCACGATCACCGAGGAAGCCCGCATGGCGGCTGATCGACTGCTTCACGGAACGCTGGTGTAAGCGTTCCGCCTTGCTTTGTTGGCTTGAAAACAGAAGGCCTAGTCCCTGTCTGGCCCTTGTCTGGTCCATTGCTTGACCCCGTGAATGGGGTGGGTGAAAATTCACAAAGGCTAGCATTTTCAATAATTTAACGCTGTTTTGGCACAGTAGGGGCATCGAGTATGTCACCGGAGTTGCCTGATGAATGCGTTTCCTCGTCTGAAGGCTTATTTTCACATAGCCGTCGCCCTGATTGTTATTGGCTATCCCATGTACCTGTGGGCTCTTTGGGACCCGATGGACTATGGCTTCAGTGCCATGCGTTTGGGGGGAGATTTCTTCGCCTTCTACGAGGCGGCTCTGCTATCGCTGCGGGGCTATGTGATGTTGGTGATGGATTTTCCTGAGTTTCGCCTCACCGCGCTTGAATATGCACCGGGCAGTCATCCGTTTTATGAGTGGGTGATGTCTCCCGGCCTGTTGCTGTTTCTCCTGCCGTTTGCGGTGGTTCCTTTCACGTTTTCCTACATACTGTTTTTTCTTGCCGGAATTGGAGCGTTGGTGACGGCTTGCAAAGAGCGCTACCGCTCGTTTGATACGCTTGATTTCGTTTGCCTTGCCCCGGCATCCCTGCTTTGCGTGCTTTACGGTCAGCCGGTGATCTTTGTGGCCGCGCTGTTGTGTGCTGGTCTGCGCCACCTGCCTTTATCGCCGGTTTATGCCGGACTGCTGTTGGGTGTTACCGTCATCGAGCCATTTGTCTTTGGTTTTTCCCTGTTGGCGCTGGCTGCATCGCGCAACATGATGGCCTTGAGCGCCGCCATTTGCAGTGCTGCGGGCGTAGTGTTCTTGTCTACCGTGCTGTTTGGCGCTGAAAGCTGGAGCCTTTATTGGCAAACTGCGTTTTCAACCCAGTTCTCAGCGTTGTTGCAAGCGGATAATCCGGTCATTTCCATGGCTGTCTCGGTCACTGGATCGCTGATCGCCATGGCGCTCAACAAGGAGAGCGTGGTTCTGGTCCAATCGCTTGTAACCGTTCTGGCGGCATGTGTTGTGGTGTGGCTGTTCTGGCGTGAGCGCGACCGTGAGGCACGGGATCTGGTGTTTGTGATCTGCATCGTGCTTGCCAATCCCTTCACATATGTATGGGATTTGGCGCTGGTGACGCCGCTGCTTTACTTCTACGCCGTCCGGCATGAGGTCTTCGCACCCTCTGACTACGACAGTCCGGTATTCGAGCCGATCGCGCTCACCGCACTTTATCTGCTGCCGTTTGCTGCCATCGCGCTCACATCTCATCTGGTGCCCATTGCACCGCTGGTGCTGGTAGTTGCCGTGTTTTTCGTGATCCCGCGCCTTGTGGCGCCAGTGGAGGAGGCCGGGCAGCGTTCTGGGCACGATGCCGGCCTGACAGCCTGAAGGCCCTCAAAAGACTGGGATGGGTGCGGCGTTTAGGTTGCCGGGTGGTGTGTGCTGTGCCAAATGATAGGGACAGAATTCAGTCAGTTTCAGGAAGCACGTCCCGTGTCCGCATCCGAAAGCGCCCAATCTCTCATTGAGAAACCCGTTGATGACCTGTCCCGCGAAGAAGCCGTTCTTGAGCTGGAGCGGCTTGCCGGTGAGCTGAAGACCCATGATGAGGCCTATCACACCAACGATGCGCCGATCATCAGCGATGCCGAGTATGATGCGCTGAAGCGGCGCAATGAGGCCCTTGAGCAGCGTTTCCCGGACTTGGTGCGTGAGGACAGCGCGTCAAATCGCGTGGGGGGTGAGCTGGCCGAAGGTTTTGGCAAAATCACCCACAGCGTGCCGATGCTGTCGCTGGATAACGCTTTCAGTGATGACGATCTGCGAGAGTTCTTGGGGCGTGTACGCCGCTTCTTGCGATACGATCCGCTTATGGGCGATCTGGCGGTCACCGCAGAACCCAAGATTGATGGGCTGTCGTTGGCGCTGCGCTATGAAAACGGCAAGTTGGTGCATGCGGCAACGCGCGGCGATGGCACGACCGGTGAAAATGTCACCGCCAATGCACGAACCATTGCCGACATTCCTCAGACCTTGCCTGCAGGTGTGCCTGAAATCGTGGAAGTGCGCGGTGAAGTGTACATGGCGCATGCTGATTTCGAGGCGCTCAACGCACGCATGCAGGCAAATGGCGGCAAGGTGTTTGCAAACCCGCGTAATGCCGCCGCCGGGTCACTGCGTCAGCTCAATGCAGAGATCACCAAGTCCCGGCCTTTGAAGTTTTTCGCTTATGCGTGGGGGGAGATCAGCGATCTGCCTGCCAACACCCAGATGGGAATGGTTGAGACCTTTCAGACATGGGGGTTCAAGATCAACTCGCTCATGAAGCGCTGTGTAAGTGCTGAGGAGCTGTTGGAGGTCTATCACCGCATTGAAGAAGATCGGGCGAGCCTTGGCTATGACATCGATGGCGTTGTCTACAAGGTGGACGATCTGGAACTGCAGCGCCGACTTGGGTTCATTTCGCGCTCGCCGCGATGGGCTATTGCGCACAAGTTTCCGGCGGAAAAGGCCTTCACCATCCTGCGTGAGATCGAAATCCAAGTGGGACGTACCGGCGCGTTGACGCCGGTTGCCAAGCTGGAGCCGGTCACGGTTGGCGGGGTGGTTGTCTCCAATGCCACGCTCCACAACGAGGATTACATCAAGGGCATTGGCCCCAAGGGCGAAGCACTGCGCGGGGGCAAGGATATTCGCGTTGGAGATACGGTGGTAATCCAGCGCGCCGGTGATGTCATTCCGCAGGTGCTGGATGTGGACCTCAACCGCCGTCCGGAAGACAGCACGCCTTTCATGTTTCCGGACCATTGCCCCGCTTGCGGGTCCAACGCCGACCGCGAGGTGAACCCGAAAACTGGGCGTTCGGATGCGGTGCGCCGGTGTTCCGGGGGGCTCATTTGCCCGGCCCAGGCGGTTGAAAAGCTGAAGCATTTCGTCTCCCGCAATGCCTTTGACATTGAAGGGCTGGGCGCCAAGCAAGTAGAGATGTTTTTCGAGTTCGACATGGACAAGGGCGGCGTGCGCACGCCCTCCGACATCTTCACCTTGCGCGAGCGCGACAGCAGCTCCTTGACCAAACTGCGCAGCCGCGAAGGCTGGGGTGCCGTTTCGGCTCGCAAACTGTTTGATGCCATTGATACGCGGCGGTTCATTGATTTGAACCGCTTCATCTACGCTCTTGGCATTCGTCATGTGGGCGAGGGCAATGCAAAGCTGCTGGCGCGTGCCTATGGCTCTTGGGAGGCGTTTTATGAAGCGATGAAGGCGGCAGGAGACCCCACTTCGGAAGCCTACCGTGATCTCAACGACATTGATGGCATTGGTGCCACTGTTGCGGAGGCTCTTTCGCAGTTCTTTGGCGAGGAGCACAACATTGCCGAGTTGGACCGGCTGCTGGAGCAGGTGACCCCCAAAGACGTTGTGGTGGAAGATACTTCCGGCTCTCCAGTTGCTGGAAAGACACTGGTGTTCACCGGCAGTCTGGAGCGCCTCAGCCGAGATGAGGCCAAGTCTCAGGCCGAAGCTCTGGGCGCAAAAGTTTCCGGCTCTGTCTCCAAGAAGACAGACATGGTGATTGCAGGTCCGGGGGCAGGGTCCAAGCTGAAGAAAGCACAGGAGCTGGGTATTGAGGTCATTTCAGAAGATGACTGGTTCAAACTCACTGGGGCTGACTAGGCCATTTGCCGTGTGTTGAAGGGCTGACCCTCGATAAGTCACTGGATGCATGACAATGCTCTGGAGCGTCCACAGGCAGTGATCTCCAGAGATGGATTATGTTGCTACAATGTTCTAGTTATCTGAGTTAGGAATCTTTTAACCCGCTACTCGAACCTTTGCGAAAGAGACCCATGTCAAATTCCTCCAACTGGCCGGTGCCCGATGACTCTGGTGATGTGACCCCGGCGGGATCTCATCAACCACGAGCTGGCGGCATTGCTGCGCGCGCCATGGCAGCGCGGCAACCGGCACAGGCGGCGACCTATCTGGAGGGGTTGAACTCTGAGCAGCGCCGCGCCGTTGAAACCATGGATGGTCCGGTGCTGGTGCTGGCCGGTGCAGGCACGGGCAAGACCCGCGTTCTGACAACGCGTATTGCTCATATTCTGGCAACGGGGCGGGCAACGCCTGCGCAGATACTGGCGGTGACGTTCACCAACAAGGCAGCGCGGGAGATGAAGGACCGCATTGGCCGCTATGTGGGCGACAACGTGGAAGGCATGGCCTGGCTTGGCACGTTCCACGCCATCTGCGTGAAGATCCTGCGTCGTCATGCAGAACTTGTGGGTCTGAAGTCGTCATTCTCGATTTTGGATACGGACGACCAGTTGCGGCTGATCAAGCAGATCATTCAGGCCGAAGGCTTGGACGACAAGCGTTGGACTGCCAAGACCTTCGCCGGCATGATGGACAGCTGGAAGAACCGCGGTCTCACACCGGCGCAGGTGCCCGTTGGCGAAGCGCAGAGCTTTGGAAATGGCAAGGGGCGCCACCTTTATGAGACCTATCAGGAACGTCTGTCGATCCTGAATGCTTGTGACTTTGGCGATCTGCTGCTCCACTGCATCACGATCTTCCGCGATCATCCGGATGTGCTGAAGAGCTTCCAGAACCGCTTCCGCTACATGATGGTGGACGAGTATCAAGACACCAACATTGCGCAGTACCTGTGGCTCCGTTTGCTGGCGCAGGGCAATCACAACGTCTGCTGTGTGGGCGACGATGACCAGTCCATTTATGGCTGGCGCGGCGCTGAAGTGGACAACATCCTGCGTTTCGAACATGACTTTCCCGGTGCGGCGGTAATCCGGCTGGAACGGAACTATCGCTCCACCAGCCACATTCTGGCGGCGGCTTCCCATCTGATCGCGCATAACAAGGGGCGTTTGGGCAAAACCCTGTTCACCGATGCCATGGACCCTGAGGCGGAACTGGTCTCGGTTGCGTCAGCCTGGGATTCTCAGGAGGAAGCGCGCGCCATTGGCGACGAGATCGAAACGTTGCAGACCAAGGGGCATCTTCTCAACGAGATGGCGATCCTTGTGCGTGCGTCCTTCCAGATGCGCGAATTTGAAGATCGTTTCATCACTCTGGGCCTCAACTACCGCGTCATTGGAGGTCCGCGCTTTTATGAGCGCATGGAAATCCGCGATGCGCTGGCCTACTTCCGCTGTGTGATGCAGCCAACCGATGATCTTGCGTTCGAGCGTATTGTGAACACGCCCAAGCGCGGTCTGGGTGAAGCGTCCCTGAAGCTGGTTCATGAGTATGCCCGTGCAGAACGCATTCCGCTGATGCAAGCCGCATCCGAACTGATCCATACGGAGGAGCTGCGTCCAAAGGCGCGCAAGTCCCTTGCGGATCTTCTGGCGCAGTTTGATGGCTGGCGGCTGCAGCTGGACAGCATGAGCCATACGGAGCTTGCGGAAGTTATTCTGGATGAGAGCGGTTACACGGCCATGTGGCGCGCCGACCGTTCTGCGGAAGCGCCGGGACGTCTGGACAACCTGAAAGAACTCATCCGCTCCATGGAAGAGTTTGAGAGCATGGCAGGCTTCCTAGAGCATATCTCTCTGGTCATGGACCGAGAGGGTGAGAACGAGGAAGATGCGGTGTCCATCATGACGCTGCATTCCGCCAAAGGGCTTGAGTTCGACACCGTGTTCCTTCCGGGCTGGGAGGAGGGCGTGTTCCCCAACCAGCGGGCGCTTGACGAAACCGGGCAGGCGGGTCTTGAGGAAGAGCGGCGTCTGGCCTATGTGGGCGTCACGCGTGGGCGGCAGCGGGTCAAGATCTGGTTTGCTTCCAATCGCCGCATTCATGGCTCCTGGCAGTCTTCCATTCCGTCCCGGTTCCTTGATGAACTGCCCCACGACAATGTTGAGGTTGTTGAGCAAGGCTCGACCTATGGCGGCTACGGCGCAGGTGGTGCGGGCGGCGGTTATGGCGCAAGCCGGTTTGATAACCACGATCCTTTTAAGAACACCTACTCCACGCCGGGGTGGCAGCGGGCCAAGCAAGCGCGTGCAGCAGGCACAGGTCTTGGCCGCACGCATGGCGGCACACAAACCCGCAGACAACAGCGCGCAGGCCCAAAGACCATTGAAGGAGAGCTTGTCGCCAAGTCTGTCAGTGACGGGGCTTCCGAGTTCTCAATTGGCGAGCGCATCTTCCATCTGAAGTTCGGCTATGGCCACATTTCCGCGGTTGAAGGTAACAAACTGACCGTCGATTTTGAGAAGGCAGGGCGCAAGAAGGTGCTGGACGGCTTTGTCGAGCGGACCTGAGCGCTGATCTGCTGGCCAAAACGCATGAAGCTGTGTGAGCGGACTGGCCTTTCTGCGCTGGTCCGTTTATGGCCATTTCCAACAGAACAAGTGATAGGAACGAAGAATGGCAACGATCCGTGTGCGCATTCCGCGCCCTGAGGCGGAGGCGAAGGCCCTTTCTGAGAAACTGGAATTTCTTTTTGAGGACGAGGGCTTTCCGGTCGCCGTTTTTGAAAGCTCCAGCGATGGCAGAACGTGGACAGCTGAGGTGCTGGTACTCGACAGCACAGTTGAAGACGCCACCGCCTTGACCAAGGCGCAGATCGTGCCGCTGCTGCCAGAAGGCAAACTGCCGGAAGACGCTGAAGTGGTGGAACTGCCAGAGATCAACTGGGTGGCAAAGTCACTTGAAGGCCTGAAGCCAGTACGGGCAGGGCGCTTCGTGGTGCACGGCTCTCATGACAAGGATGCGGTTTCCACACACGATATCGGGCTGGAGATTGAAGCGGCGCTGGCGTTTGGTACAGGCCATCATGGCACGACAGCTGGGTGTCTGTTGGAGCTTCAGCGCTTGTTGAAGCGTCGCCGCTACGAACGCATGCTGGATCTGGGAACAGGCACAGGCGTGTTGGCCATCGGCCTTGCAAAGCTTACCAATCAGGAAGTGCTTGCCACTGATATCGATCCGATTGCCACCAAAACCGCTCTGGAAAATGCCAAGTTGAATGGCGTTGCACCTTTGGTGAAAGGCTTCACTGCGGCTGGCGTGGATGATCGCCGCTTTGCTGAGTACGGGCCTTTTGATCTGGCTGTTGCGAACATTCTCGCCAAGCCACTTGTTCAGATGTCGGCGAAGTTCGCTCGCAACATGGCTGATCAGTCGACCTTGGTGCTATCCGGCCTGCGCGTTGAAGATGGGCCGCGTATCATCTCTGCTTACAGCCAGCAGGGCTTCCGCCTTGACCGCCGCGGTGAAATCGACGGATGGCTCACGCTGACACTCGTGCGCGGCAACTGGGCTCCATAAAAAGGCGCGACCAGTTTTCCAAGTTGTTGAAGGCGGGCTTCAGGCTCGCCTTTTTTGTTATGCGCAAGTACCGTTTTCGGGAGAATTTAGACAATAAAAAACCCCTGCTTCCTGGGAGGAAGAGTTCGGATCGGAGGAGCCGAACCCATGGAAGCAGGGGTTTGATAAGCACCGGATGCGTTGGGAGGAGCGTCATCCGGTTATTTAATATCGAATGAGTGGGAGGAATCATTCGATATTGGTGCCTGGCAAGTGGGAGGACTTGCTTCAGCGTCCGACGAACGTATGGGAGGAGTTACGTTCGACGGGAAGATCGTCGTGCCTTTCGGCAAATTTTCTTGTTTTGCTGAGGTTTCGCTCAGCTGCAGCGAAGATTCGCTGCCCTATCAGGCTTACTTGTCGCCAGCTGGCTGGTACTGGTTCTGAAGTGCGATGTACACTTCTGCCATTTCCTTGGCCTGCTGTTCGCGAGCTTTCATCATGCGTTCTACGAAACGACGGAAGAAAGATGGCTTGTCTTCACGATCATAGGCGCCCAACTCAAACTGTCCGGTGGTGACAAAAACTACCATTTGGGGCTCCTTAATATCTCTCTCGTACGTGCTTGCTGCGTTGCAGCGTTCGTTTCTTACAGCCTCTATATGGCCTATGGACGCCTCCGGAAAAAGTGTTAGTTTCGCATGTCGGTTATGCATTTGGTGCATGTCAAGCTGAAATATGTCAGCTAGGCGTCACAGAAATGCATGAAATGTTGCATTGCAATAAGCGCATGGGAGATATGCGTAATACTAATGGCTTTGGGGTTTCTATCTATAGTGTCGACGGCCAACAGAAATAAGTTGAAGGCACTTGGGGGCGGGGATAGCTTGGCGCAATGTTCCAGAATTTCGACACAGTCAATGACAAAACCCGCGGACCAGCGCGTCTTGCTGCTCTGCGTGGTGAGCTGGCCTCACAAGGCTTGGATGGGTTTCTGATTCCACGGGAGGATGCGCATCAGGGCGAGTATGTTCCTGCATCTGACTGCCGGCTGGAATGGTTGACCGGTTTTTCCGGTTCGGCCGGTGTAGCCGCGGTTGTGGGCGACAGTGCGGCAATCTTTGTCGACGGTCGTTACACCATTCAGGTGCGCGAGCAGGTGGATCTCGACGTCTTCAAGTACCGGCATCTGCATGAACAGCCGTTGGTGGAGTGGCTCTCAGGTGTGCTGAAGCCCGGCATGAAGCTGGGCTACGATCCCATGCTGCATACGGTGGCGCAGGTGCGCAAGCTCACCGATGCCTGCCATGAAGCGGGTGCGCATCTGGTTGCTGTTCAGGACAATCCGGTTGATGTGGTGTGGCAGGATCGGCCTGCAGCGCCTTTGGGCGCAGTCAATCTTCATCCGCTTGAATATGCCGGCGAGCCAGCAGCGGACAAGATTTCGCGAATTGGCAAGCTGATTTCCGACAAGAAGGCCGAGGCTGCGGTTCTCACTCAGCCAGATTCCATCGCATGGCTCTTCAACATTCGCGGTTCAGATGTGGAGCACACCCCGCTGCCGCTGTCTTTCGCGGTTGTGCCTGCTGAGGGCAAGCCGGAACTCTTCATCGATGGCCGCAAGCTCTCCAACCAAGTGCGCGATGCTCTCTCTGAGCTTACTGAGATTTCGGAGCCTTCTGCGTTGATTCCAGCACTGGAAGTGCTCGGCGCGGCAAGAAAATCCGTTTTGGTGGACTGCTCCTTGGCCGGGCAGGCGCTCTACGACGCCATTGTCAGCAAGGGTGGCAGTGTTGTTGAGGGGGCCGAACCTGTCCTGCTTCCGAAGGCCATCAAGAACCTTGCGGAAATCGAGGGCGCACGCAATGCGCACATTCGCGATGGTGTTGCCTATGCCAAGTTCCTGAGCTGGTTTGAAAAGACCGCCCCGCATGGTGAGCTGACGGAAGTGTCCGCGGCGCAGAAGCTGGAAGAATTCCGCCGTGAAACCGGGCTTTTGAAGGACATTTCCTTCGACACCATTTCCGGAGTGGGTGAGCACGGTGCGATTTGTCACTACCGGGTCAGCTATGACAGCAATCTGCCGATCAAGCTGAACTCCATCTATCTGATTGATTCCGGCGCTCAGTACGAAGACGGAACAACAGACATCACCCGCACGCTCGCCGTTGGTGCGGTGACTGAAGAGCAGTGCCGCAACTTCACTCTTGTGCTGAAGTCTCACATTGCTTTGGCAACGGCAAGGTTCCCTGTTGGTACCTGCGGCGCTCAGCTTGATACGTTGGCGCGCATTGAGCTGTGGAAGGCGGGGCTGGATTTTGATCATGGCACCGGCCACGGCGTGGGCTCTTATCTGGGCGTACACGAAGGCCCAGCACGGATCGCCAAGAATAACAATCAGGTGAAGCTGGAGCCAGGTATGATCCTCTCCAACGAGCCGGGTTACTACAAGGACGGCGAGTATGGCATCCGCATCGAAAATCTAGAGCTGGTTACACCGGCACAGGATATCGATGGCGGGGATCGACCCATGCTTGGCTTCCAGTCTCTGACCCTTGCGCCGATTGATCTTCGGCTTGTTGATCAGTCCTTGCTGACCAAGGCCGAGCTTCAGTGGCTCAACGCCTACCACCAGCGCGTGTTCGACACGCTGAACCCGCTGTTGGATGCAGAAACCAGCGCTTGGCTGAAGGAAGCTACCCGTCAGATTTGACGGGACAGAGCCTCCAAGATTTACGGTCTTTTTACGAGCACACTTTTCACTTAGCCTACCTATGATTGGTGGGAGGTGTGCTCGTGAAGGCCCTTGATCTATTCCGATATCCGCTGTGGCTGGCAGACCTTCTGGCTGGCGGAAAGTCTTTCAAAAACAATGGTATCATCGGCAGTGAGTGGCTCAATCAACGGGGGCTGCATGTCAAGCGCATGGCCTTTGCCGAGCGTATGGCGGACCTGCGCCGAGCGCGACTCAACCGCTTTCTGGATGCAGAGGATCGGGAGTTTTTCGCCACAAACGGATACGTGCTGAAACACAATGCGCTGCCAACACTGACCTTCAAGCGCCTTTTGGAAGAGCTGGAGACAACCACTTTCAGGGCTTGGGAGATGAAGCAGGGTGGTACGGTCACCCGCTTCACACCGCTTCCTCCCAAAGTGCTTGCGGGCCTTCCTGCTTTGAGTGACGCTGTGAACCTGCCTGCTTTTCAGGGTGGCTTGCGCTACTGCGCCAGTGTTGACGGAGACCCCATCGTGTTCATGCACACGGTGTTGACCGATCCAGCGGACGACAAACGGGATCCCCAGACCTTCTTTCATTCCGACACATTCCAGCCCACGGCCAAGGCTTGGCTGTTCTTAAAGGACGTGGAGCCGGAGGACGGGCCGTTCAATTACGTGCCGGGATCGCATCGCCTTACACGGGCGCGGCGGGACTGGGAGTTTCGTCAGAGCCTAAGCGCTGCCAAACACAAGAATGGGCATCATGCGGCCGGATCTTTCCGCATCACTGAGGCCGACCTTGAGGAGATGGGGCTGCCTGCCCCCATAGCGATGAACGTTCCGGCCAACACGCTGGTGGTTGCTGACACGCACGGGTTTCATGCCCGTGGCCGCAGTTCCCGTCCGGCGCTCAGGCTTGGGCTCTATGGCTCTTTGCGCAAGTCGGCCTTCATGCCCTTTAGCCCGCCGGACCCTTTGTTGCTTCCGGGTCTTCGCGGGCGTCAGGCGGAATTCTATGTCGCTCTGCAGAGCATGAGCGCCAAGATGAAGGGCAAGAAGCCTGCCTTGATCGATGTGGGGGAACTCAAGGTCACGGCCCCCGCCGTTCGGTGAGGGTGGGCGGCGCTTGGGGTGTGCTAGATAACTTGGCGGAGGAAGGCGACACAGATCACGCCAACGCAGATGGAAGGCAGAAGCGGCGCACGCATGGCCACGACAGCTGTAAGAGCAGCGGAGATGGTTTCGGCGGGCCCAGTCATGAACGCAACAGGTGCTATGATGGACATGAAGATGGCCGGAGGTACGGCTTTTAGCGCTTCTTCCATGCGTCCGCTCAAGGTGACATAGCGCAGAACGTAGACACCGGCGATGCGGGTTACGTAGGTCGACAGTCCCATCAGGAAGATGGTCCAGAGGGACATCACGTCGGTTGCAAACAGCTCCTCCATCATGATAGGCCCTCTGGTGTCCTGCGATTTTCCACGTTGTCAGGCCGGGCCAGCAAGGCTGCGGTGGCCATTCCTGCCGCCGCGCCAGCCATGATGTACCATGCGCCGGGGATGGTGGCGTGTACCAGAGCCGCGGTGAGGCCGCTTGCGGCAAGAACCGCGCCGGTGTGGATGCCGTTCCAGAAGCTCATCACGAGACAGATGAACAGGGCTGTAAACGCAAAGTCGAGGCCGATAGAGGCCGGGTCGGTGAATGCGGAGCCCAAGAACGCGCCCACAAAACTGCTGAGCACCCACATGAGATAGAACGGCACCACCAGTCCCATGTAGAAGGAAAAGGTGAGACCGTGTTTGAGGGCGCGCTTTTCGGAAAGTGCCCAAACTTCGTCCGCGAGAAAGAAAAACGCCACGAAGCGCTGGGGGGCACTGAATTGGGCCGTGTTCGGAGTGAGTGACGTACTCATGAGCACATGGCGCAAGTTGACGAGAAGAGTCGACAAAGCGATGGTCAGCCAAGGGAGCGGCTCTGCCCACATGTCCAGCGCCACAAACTGAGAGCCGCCAGCAAACACCAGTGCGCTTTGCAGCATGATCTCGAAAGGCGACAGGCCTTTCTGCGCTGCCAAGGTGCCAAACAGCACGCCAATGGGACCGGCCACCAGCAGCAGCGGGGCGATGGTCTTCATACCTGCAAGGTAGTCGTCACGGGCTGGGCTTGACGGCTTGGCAATGGCGGTAGTGTCAGTCATTGGAACTGGCTCGATTTATCTCTCTCGGCTATTCCCTTAACTGAAAGAACGGGTGGTTCAAAGGCGTGAACCTATTCTTTTTTCAGATGGTTTTATGATAAAATGTGATTGCTTCCGCATTGTTTCTGCAGAAACTACTCGGCGAGAAATGATATTTCACTGATACCTTTACGTGACACACATTTGCCGCTGCTTTTTTGAAGCAAAGCAAACACTAAACAATCTGTGAATGCTTGCCGGTTGCTTGGCCTCTAGGCAGTGGATCAAGCACGCAAGTACGTAGATGTCCTGCAGTCAATGTACTGTAGGTAATAAAATACCGATTTTTCCCCTTGATTTTCTTTGGTGATGGGTTCAGGACAACCTTGTCACGCCAAGTTCGGAGCGCGTTCATTTGCCTTACGCTTTCATGCGTTCAAGGCCTGCCTTGCGTTGTCTGCTCCGCCCTAAAACCGAACAAGAAAAGCGGATTAAGGGACAAAATGTCTACAAGTCCAATAACAGAAGCTTCAGCACCAACCACAAGCAAAGCGCAGGAGCCGGAGGAGACGCGTGTCATCTCGCTTCCTGGTCTTTGCGTCTTTGCCGTGGCAATTGGTGTGGTTGCCGCAGCAGGAGCTGTGATCTTTCGCTTTCTCATCGCGGTTGTTCATAACTTCTTCTTCTACGGCAAGTTCTCATTTGCATTTGATGCCAACCATGTGGGCGAACCCAGCCCTTGGGGCGCAGGCATCATTCTGGCCCCTGTCATTGGTGGCCTGATCGTTGTTTATCTGGTGCGCACCTTTGCGCCGGAAGCTAAGGGGCACGGCGTCCCGGAGGTCATGTACGCGATCTATCACAAGAAGGGTAACGTGCGTGGCATCGTGGCCGTTGTGAAGTCTCTGGCTTCTGCAATTTCCATTGGTAGTGGCGCGTCCGTGGGCCGCGAAGGCCCCATTATTCAGATTGGTGCTGCCTTCGGCTCCTCTCTGGCCCGTGCATTCAATCTGGTGCGCTGGCAAAAAATCACGTTGCTTGCAGCAGGTGCTGGCGCGGGGATTGCGGCTACTTTCAACACGCCGTTCGGCGGCGTGCTGTTTGCAGTTGAAATTCTCTTGCCGGAGTTCAGCAACCGGACCTTCCTGCCAGTGGTGGTGGCGACGGCAACCGCGACCTACGTCATGCACGTGGTGCTTGGCGTTGAAACCGCCTTTTTCGTGCCAACAGCAACCGACATTCAGCATGGCGCCATCGCCATTGAGCAGCTCGCCGGTTTTGCGATCCTCGGTTTCCTCGCTGGTTTTGTCAGCTGGGCGTTTATCCGTGTTCTGGAAAAATGTGAGGACTGGTTCCCAAAGCTTCCAGGCAATGAGTACACGCAGAACATCATCGGCATGTTGCTGGTGGGCTCCATGTCCTACGCCTTTTTTGTCACAACCGGGGCTTATCACACGGCTGGTGTGGGCTATGCGGCCATTCAGGATATCCTGAACGACAATCCGCAGACCTTCGTGCTCTTGGGGTGTCTGCTGGTTGGCAAACTGCTGGCAACATCCATCAGCCTTGGGTCCGGTGCCTCGGGTGGTGTGTTTGCCCCCTCGCTGTTTTTGGGTGCCTGCACCGGCGGTCTTGTGGGGCTGGCCGGACAGCATCTGTTTCCGGGCTCAGAGTTCAGCATTGCCGAGTTCGGCCTTGTGGGCATGGGCGCGGTTGTTGGCGGTGCCACGGGCGGTGCCATGACTGCCATCATGATGATTTTCGAGATGACCCGCGATTACAACGTGATGGTGCCACTGGTTCTGGCGGTTGCGCTTGCGGTCGGGGTGCGCCGTTGGCTGATTACGGCAAACATCTACACCATAAAGCTGCGTAACCGTGGTCGCCCGATTCCCACAAACCGGTTCACGAACATGTACCTCGTCCAGCAGGCCCATGACCTGATGAGCCCGAATTTCCTGCTGTTGGACAGTTCGGTGAGGGTGTGTGATGCCATCGCCCTGATGGATGCGAAGGATGTTGATCACGTTGTGGTGGTCACAGGCAAGCGCATTGACGGCTATTTGAAGTACGACGCGCTTCAGCACCGGGGCAGCGAGGCGGCCAATCTCGAACTTTGCGATGTGGTCAGCCGGGACTATCTGGTTGCCCCCGAAACGTCCATCATGAACACGGTGATCTCACGCATGAACAAGCACAATCGCCGCTATGGCATTGTGGTGCAGAACACCAAGGGCATTCCTCGGCCAGAGGACGTTGTCGGTGTGATTGACCGGACGGAGATTGCAGAAGCGGTGATTGCAAACCACTACGCTTGAGCAGACCTCATCTCGGTTGCAAGCTTCAAGGGCTGCGCTGGTATTCAGCGCGGCCTTTTTTGTTCGTTGATGCTCCTCATTTCCAAATTCTGCTGTTAAACAAGGAAGCTAAGCAATAATGCGTGGTGCGCACTGTAAGGTCCTGCTGGGAGGTGGGCGGTTCGCACCTGAAGCTTCTTGGGAGGATATCATGACACTGGCATCGCTGCAGGTCCCGGTTGAACGCAACACAGACGGCATTGAAGCCGTGCTGCCACAGCTCAAGGAGCAGTTTGGCACCCGCTATCAGTCGTCGCATTCCATGCGCGAGCAGCATGGGCATACCACCACCTGGTTGCCAAACCAGTTGCCGGATGCAGTCATTTTTGCCCATTCCACGGAGGAAGTGTCGGCAATTGTGAAGCTATGTGCCGCGCATCGGGTGCCGATCATTCCCTTTGGTACCGGGTCCTCTCTGGAGGGGCATGTGAATGCGCCCGGTGGTGGCATCAGCATTGACCTTTCGCAGATGAACCAGGTTGTGGCGGTGCATCAGGAGGATCTTGATTGCGTGGTTCAAGCAGGTGTCACGCGCAAGCAGCTTAATGAATTCATTCGCGATACAGGCCTGTTCTTCCCCATCGATCCGGGGGCAGATGCCAGCCTCGGCGGCATGGCGGCAACCCGCGCCTCTGGCACCAACGCGGTGCGTTATGGCACCATGAAGGACATGGTGCTTGGTCTGACGGTGGTCATGCCAGATGGCACAATCGTCAAAACCGGCGGCCGCGCCAAGAAGTCCTCTGCCGGGTATGACCTGACCCGCTTGATGGTGGGTTCAGAAGGGACTTTGGGCATCATCACGGAGCTGACATTGCGCCTGTTTGGTGTGCCGGAGGCTGTGTCTGCTGCGATTTGCCATTACCCAGATGTGGAATCGGCCTGCAACACGGTAATCAGCGCGATCCAATGCGGCATTCCAGTCGCCCGCATCGAGTTGCTCGACACGCTGCAAGTGAAGGCCGTCAATGGCTACTCCAAGCTCTCGTTGAAGGAAGCGCCAACACTGCTGGTGGAGTTTCACGGCTCTGAGGAGGGCGTGAAGGAGCAGGTCGAGCTTTTTGGTTCGATCTCCGAAGAGTTTGGTGGGGGAGATTTTGAATGGGCGACGCGCCCGGAAGACCGCAGCAAGCTGTGGGCCGCCCGCCACGATGCCTATTGGGCAGGCCTTTCCTTGCGCCCGGGGGCACGGGGTCTTTCAACGGATGTGTGTGTTCCCATTTCGAAGCTGGCCGAGTGCGTGACTGCCACACAAGAGGACATTGAGGCCTGCGGGTTTACCGCGCCAATCGTCGGCCATGTGGGGGACGGGAACTTCCACGTTCTGGTGCTTGCTGATGACCAAAACCCAGAGGAAATCGCCAGTGTTGAAGCCTTCATTGAACGGTTGAACTACCGCGCCATCGACATGGGCGGCACCTGCACCGGAGAGCATGGTGTGGGACAAGGCAAGATGAAATACCTCGCTTATGAGCACGGTGCTGGCGTTGATGTGATGGGCAGCATCAAGCGCGCGCTTGATCCGTTCAACATCATGAACCCGGGGAAAATCGTGGCGATTGAGCCATAACCTAAACGTGATGGGGGAGAGGCGGCCAATTTCGGAGCCTCCCCCATTGCCAAGCCCCGTTGCCGGATGCACCATACTGCTGTAATCCACTCGTAATGCTTAGGATTTGGGCGGTCATCGCAAATGCCCGCGCTGATGTGTTGCGAAGCTAAGGAGCTGTACGTTGAACTCGGCCTTTATCACGATCGGCACAGCCTTAATCATTGCGCTCGTTGCTGCTCTGGTCGCGCCCATGTTTATTGACTGGTCGGCCTATCGCACGACTTTCGAAAGATATGGCGAGACCATCTTGGGCCATAACGTAGCGGTTTTGGGTGACGCAGACGTGAGTTTGCTCCCAACGCCGTCCATTGCCTTCACCGACGTTCGGGTGGGTGAGGTGGAAGATCCGCTGCTGGTGATCTCCCGTTTCTCGGGCAAGATCGAGCTGCCCGCGCTGTTGCGCGGTGAGATCCGTGTCCTGGACATGAAGCTTGAGGAGCCAAATTTGCGCGTTGCTCTCGACGAGCAGGGCAAGCTGGATCTGCTCAACGCAACGCCGCATGATTCTGTCATGGAGTTCATGGAACCGAGTTCCGTTGTGTTTGACAGCATCGAGATCGTAAACGGCTCCATTAGCCTTGTTGATGCCCGGTCCGGGGAAAGCTTCAGCGGTGTGAATGGCAACTTTCTTGCCAGCGCGCGCAGTCTGGAAGGTCCGTTCAAGCTGGACGGCGCAATCACGCTGGAAGGTGTGCCTTACACGGTCCGCATCGGAACCGGTCGCCGCGATGCAAGCAAGCACACCCGCGTAAAAGCCCAGATTTCCCCTGCGTCCTTTCCGGCGCAGTTCACGCTTGATGGCGAGGTCTGGCAGGAAGACGGGCGTCCGTTTTATGCAGGTACTGCGCTTGCACGCTCCATCCTGCCTGAAGACAGCGAGCGGATGGAATGGCAGTTTGAGGGGGACTATCAGTTCGACCCCAGCGCCTTGATCATTCCCGCCTACACATTGCGGCTTGGCCCTGAGGATCGCCCGGTCACGGCAGAGGGCGCGGCACGGTTCGACTACGCTGGCGATGGTGCCTTGGATGCCAGCGCGCGGTTCAAACAGATCGATCTGGATCGCTTGTTCGGCGGCGGCCCGCAAGAGCCTGTTTCTGTTGCCAGCTTCCCGGCCCAACTGACCAGTTTTCTGGAAGACCTGCCTCTTGCGGCCACCAGCACCACATTGAAGGCCGAAATGCCGAGTGTGGTCATGGGCGGAAGCGTTCTCACCGATGTGCGGGCGGAGGTCTCTTCCGGCCCCACGGGATGGGGCGTGAAGCAGCTTTCCGCGCGTTTGCCGGGGCGTAGCTCGCTGAGGTCCTCCGGCTACCTGGAGCTGCGCACCGCGCGTGAATACCGTGGTCAGGTGGAAATTGACTCCCTGCAACCGCAAAAGCTTGCCAGTTGGTGGCATGGGACGCCAGAGGTGGCGACCGCTCGGGTAGAGCCATTTGACCTTCGTAGTGATGTTGCCGTTGGGCCGGGACTGTTTTCCATGACGGATCTGCGCCTTGATGTGGATGGCGCTCAGACGGTGGGCACAGTCTCCTACAAGTGGCCCTCGGGACAGCCTGCCGAGCTGGTCGTGGACATTGACAGTGATCGACTGGATCTGGATCAGCTTGAGACGTTCGCGGCGGCGTTGAGCGGCGGGCAGGTGCGCAGTACCGGCCTGAACATGTCCCTGCGCCTTTATGCCGATGAGTTTGTTTCCAAGGGCGTAAAAGCCAAAAGCATGATCCTGCGGGCAGGTCTTGAGGACGACACCTTGGCAATAGACGAGCTGAAAATTCGCGATTTTGCCGGAGCCTATGTGGATGCAAGCGGCCGGGTTGAGCGCGTTTCTACAACGCCTTCAGGCTCCATTGACGGCACCCTGCGGGCGACATCCCTCATTGGGGCTGTCTCTGCCCTTGAGCGCATTGCACCGGAAAACAGGTTCGTTCAGCAACTGAAAAGGGCGGCTCCCGCGCTGGCTCCTGTTTCCCTGACCAGCAAGCTGGAAGCTTCGGCTGTTGACGGGCAAACGCAGATTTCTGCCAGTCTTTATGGTGATGTTGGCGTCAGCGAGTTTGACTTCAACGGCACCTTTGCGGGCCGAATGGATGAAATCAACAGCGGTGATGTGAGGGCTGAGCTGTTTCTGGGCGGGGCGGATGGAGTCACCTTGTTGCGCCAGCTGGGCATCGAGGCGCTTCCGCTTGATAACGTTCAGCAGGCCAGTGTTCAGCTGGCCATGGAAGGTGTGCCTCGCAGCAAGATGGACTTCGTGTTCACCGGTCAGTTGGGGGATGCTGAGCTCAAGAGCGAGGGAACCTTCAACGTGAAGCCAGATGGCTCACCGCACTGGGAAGCCAGCAGCACGTTGCGTACCGCAGACATCAGCCCCACGGCCTTGGTTCTGGGCTATTTGCTACCAAACCCGGACAGTGCCTTGCCAGTCGATGTGGAGGCCACCTTGTCCGGTGAGGGGCGCAAGTTTGAAATGACTTCGCTTTCCGGTGTTGTGGCTGATGCCAACTTTCAGGGAACCTTGAGCGGGGAGCTTTCGCAAAACTCCGGCCTCAAGGCCAGTGGCGCGTTGGCGGCGTCCTCTGTGGATTTGCGGGGCCTGTCTGAGCTGGTTCTTGGGTCTGGCGCTTGGACGGCGGACCTCGAAAGCCGAGAGAGTGTTTGGCCATCCTCAGCGCTGGGCGCTTCTCTTCTGAGCGGCATTGATCTGACGCTGGACCTGCGCAGCGACCGCGCCCATTTCAGTGAGGAAATGGTTGTGGACGCGGCTTCAGGCCAACTTCGTTTGCGTGATGATCTGCTCGCTATCGATCAAGGCGTTGGCCGCTATGCGGGCGGCAGTCTGACTGGTGCCCTGCAGTTGACGCGAGTAGGGGATCAGGCCTCTCTTGAGGGGCGTTTCCGCCTTGATGATGCGGTGTTGGAAGAGCTGATCTGGGCCCGTGATGGCCGGGCGGTCGCCACCGGTACGGTGCAGGCCATTGCAGAGTTTGAAGGGCTGGGGCGCACGGTTTCGGGTTTGGTTTCCGGTCTTGCGGGCGGGGGTACCTTTACCATCAAGTCCGGTGAGATCCGCGGTTTGAACCCGGATGCTTTTGACCTTGTGATCGAGGCGGCGGATAGGGGCCTTGAGCTGGACGAGACCAAGGTTCGGGATGTGTTTGCAAGCCATCTGGATCTTGGCAGTAGTCAGTTCGATCAGATCGATGGCACGCTTGCATTGTCTTCAGGCCGATTGCGGGCGCGCAACATCAGCGTGGATACTGCCGCTGCGACCATGTTCGGCTCGGCGCAGATCGACTTGCAAAAGTGGCAGGCGGAAGGGGATGTTTCCATCAAGGTAGCCGGTGACCAGTATGAGGTCAGTGGTGCTGATCCTCAGGTGGCAATTGTGTTTGAAGGTGACGTTGCCTCTCCATCCCGTCGCATCGATGTGACGCCGTTCCTGTCCTATCTTAACATTCGCGCCATTGAGCAAAACGTGCTGCGGATCGAGAAGGAGCAGGAGGCGATTGCCGAGCAGGAGCGGATGCTGCGTGAGCTGAAGCGCCAGCAGGAAGAAGCCGAGGTCCGCAAGCGTCAGGAAGCCGAGCAGGCGGCGCAACGCGCGGCCGAGGAAGAGGCACGCCGCGCTGCTGAACGGGAAGCACGCCGGGCCGCGCAGGAACAGGCTGCTCGAGAACGCGCCTACCGGGAGCGGTTGGAGCGCCAACGGCAGGAACGTGAGCAGGCTGAGCGCGAGCAAAGGGAGCGGGAAGATCGTATTCGTCGCCTCCTTCAGGAAAACAGCGCGCCAGCACCATCCTCACCCAGTGCGCAAGACCGCACAAATCAGCAGGGAGCGGACGCGGATTTTTTGAGCACAGTTCGCTCTGCCCTGTCACGAGGCCAGTCTGATACGCAAGACGGCGGTGTGAACAGCGATCAGGGTCTGCCAGCGCTTGCGCCGCCGAAGTTCATTGGCGGTGTCAACGAAGCGGCGGTCCCCGGTTCTGGCGTAACTGAGGGGCAAATTCTCGTGGCTCCAGGCAGCGACTTCTCCGTAGACGGGGCGGGTACCACGTTTGATGCCAGTGTGCCGCCGCCGCAGCCAAAGCGGGATAACCTTCCGCGGTTCCGTGAGCTGCCGGGCGGGCGTCTGATCGAGATCAACTAGCGGTTTTTAGAGCTTTGTAGTGGCGTAGCACAGCCAGCCTGACACAGCTGGAAAGCCCCGCGTCGGGATCGCGTGTGTCGTCGATTTCTGCCACAACGGCGGCGATCGATTTACCGCTGAGCGAGGCGAGTTCCTCAAGCCCTTCCCAGAAGTCTTCTTCAAGGGCAATGCTTGTGCGGTGCCCATGCAAGGTGATTGAGCGCTTGATCAAAGCCAAGGCTCACTCCTGATCTTCGTGTTTGTGGGAGGTGGGCTCGCGTTCAGCACCATCAAGAGCCTTGCGAAGGCGCGTGGCTTCGAACTGTGCGACAGTCTTCTCAGCCTTGCTGCGGCCAAAGAGCCGGCGATTTTCTTCTGCCTGCTTTTCCTTGGCCGCGCGTTTCTGGTGCTTGCGCGCTTGTCTCAGATTAACGATGTCTGCGCTCATGGTGCCTTACATCCCAAATCTTAGAGGAGCGCGCTGGCGCAATCAGGTCTTCTTGCGAAACGCATCCAGCGATACGACGGTGTTTCCTGCTTCTGCAGGTTTGTCGTCCTTGTCCGCTTCTGAGTTGCCTACTTCCGCAGTGTCCTGATCCTGCTCGGCTTCTGGCTGAGTAAACTTGCTGGAGTTCTCAAGGCGTTCGGCCCGCTCCAACTCGTTGTGCAGTTCTTCAACAGCGGCCAGATCTGCCTCGGCAATGCGGAATTCCTCAGGCAGTTCCTCAGCGGTCTTGCCGGGTTCGAACTCAAGCGCGAACTGGACAGACGGGTCAAAGAAGCCCTTGATTGCAGCGAACGGCACATACAGGCGCTCAGGCACGCCGCCAAATGACAGACCAACCTCGAACGCATGTTCTGTTACCTGAAGGTCCCAGAACTGATGTTGAAGGACAATGGTCATTTCCTTCGGGTAGCGTTCTTTGAGCCGCGTGGAAATCTTCACGCCAGGTGCCGTGGTCTCAAAGGCGATGTAGAAATGGTGCTCGCCGGGCAAACCTGCGCGATTCACTTCTGTCAGGATCTTGCGCACCGCGCCCCGAAGTGCGTCCTGAATGATTATGTCGTAGCGGATCAAGTCTTCTGCCATGTGTGGCACCGCTTACCCTTTGCGTTCTTATTCGGCCCAACTATAACGTAGAGGCAAAGAAAAGGCCTGTGGTTTTTTCCGCCCCGCGCTCATTTGCGCTGGATGTAACACACAGGCTCCAAAAATCCCAGTGGAGGCTTCTGTTGCCAGGTGCCCCCGAACCCCGCCTAGAGAGCTAAACCCCCAGGACTTAGCGGACTACCGGTACTGCATTACGCAGCAACAGCGTTGTCCATAGCGTAGTTGTCGTTTGCAACTATCAATATGGCCCGATATCGGTGGTACCATGCCGAGCAAAAGCACAGCCTTTACGCCCTCGTCGATCCTATTTCGCCCCCGCCGAAACCCGCAGATCGTCTGCGGGCTTGGGTGGAGGCGCCGGGTACCGCCCCCGGGTCCGATAGGTTTATTGCGCTGACCATTTATTGCCGTAGCCAGTAAACTGGCATGCGGAATATAGGAGCTAAGTGGGCTAAATGGAAGGGGAACCCTCAAGGATATGTCAAGCTGTTGACAATCGATGGGAATCGGCGCGCCTTCCTTTATAGTCTGGCAAAAGACAATTGGCGGGCCTGTGCGGTTTATAAAGCAGAGGCACATCCTGCCGACAAAAGGCCGCAGAAAGAAAGGGACGACCACGTGCAGCAATATCTGGATCTGATGCAAAGAATTCTGGCGGAGGGCGTCGACAAGGGGGACCGTACGGGCACAGGCACGCGGTCCATCTTCGGTCACCAGATGCGGTTTGACCTTTCCGAAGGCTTTCCGGTGGTCACAACCAAGAAGCTGCACCTGAAGTCCATTATCCATGAGCTGCTCTGGTTCCTGGCCGGCGACACCAACATCAAGTACCTCAAGGAAAACGGGGTGCGGATCTGGGATGATTGGGCGGACGAAAACGGCGACCTTGGGCCGGTATATGGCTACCAGTGGCGCTCGTGGCCTGCGCCGGACGGGCGCTCCATTGACCAGATCAACAGTCTTGTGGAGCAGATCAAGACCAATCCGGACAGCCGTCGCCACATTGTTTCAGCGTGGAACCCAGCGCTGGTGGACGACATGGCGCTGCCTCCGTGCCATACCATGTTCCAGTTTTACGTGGCGGAGGGGAAGTTGTCCTGCCAGCTCTATCAGCGCTCTGCCGACGTGTTTCTGGGTGTGCCGTTCAACATCGCGTCCTATGCGCTCTTGACCATGATGATGGCGCAGGTCTGCGATCTGGAGCCGGGCGACTTTGTGCATTCGTTCGGGGATGCCCATCTTTACTCCAATCATTTCGAGCAGGCCCAGCTGCAGCTTTCCCGCCAGCCGCGCCCCTTGCCGAAAATGGTCATCAACCCGGAAGTGAAGGACTTGTTTGCGTTCAAGTACGAGGACTTCAAGCTGGAGGGCTATGACCCTCATCCGCATATCAAGGCAACGGTTGCTGTTTGATCCTTGATCGCTCGCAAAGGTAGATTGTTACATGAAAGCCCTCATTACCGTTCCGGCGCGTATTGGCTCCACCCGGTTTCCGAAAAAGCCGCTCCACCTGATCAATGGCAAGAGCCTTTTGGAGCGTGTTGTGCAGATTGCTGCTGTTGCTGCCAAGCAGACCGGCGCCCAGTATGTGGTTGCCGTTGATCATGAAGAGGTTGCACGGCACTGTGATGATATTGGTGCGCCTTGGGTGATGACGGATCCCGACTTGCCATCCGGGACAGACCGCGCTTTGGCTGCGGCGACCGCCCATGGAGGTGACTGGGACTTCGTTTTGAACCTGCAGGGCGATGCACCGTTCACCCCGCCAGAGCATGTGGCGCTTTTGATTGAAGCGGCCAAGGTCAAGGCAGAGGCGGAGCTTTTCACACCCGTCATTCGTCTGGATTGGGAGGCGCTCGATCAGCTGCGCGAACATAAGAAGGACCACCCGTTCTCTGGTACCACGTGCCTCAGAAATGATGAGGGCCGGGCCTTTTGGTTCTCAAAGAACATCCTTCCCGCCATTCGGGGAGAGGAAAAGCTGCGCGCTGCAGATCGTTTTTCACCTGTGTTCCGCCATATCGGGCTTTATGGCTATCGCATTGATGCGCTTAGAAAGTTCTGCGCAGCTCCCGTAGGCACCTATGAAAAGTTAGAGGGCCTTGAGCAGTTGCGGTTCTTGGAAAACGGCATGCACGTTCATGCCGCTGAAGTTGCTGTACCCAAGCTCTCCATGTCTGGTGTGGATACGCCAGCTGATGCGGAGCTTGCAGAAAAGCTGATCGCACAACACGGTGATCCCTACGCCGAACTGGAGGCCCGTCTATGACCCGTATTTATGTGACCCGTCATGGCAATACCTTTGACAAGGGCGATGTGATTACCCGCGTTGGGGGGCGGACAGATTTGCCCCTTAGCACCTCCGGCCTGGCGCAGGCCGAGGCGTTGCGCGATCATTTCGAGCAGGATGGCATCAAATTTGACCGGGCGTTTTGTTCTCCGCTGAAACGCACCAAGAAAACTGCCGAAATCGCGCTTGCCAGCCAGTCTGCTGAGGTGGAGCTGAAAGTGCTGCCGTTTCTGGTGGAGATTGACTACGGGCCAGACGAGAACAAGCCTGAAGAAGAGGTCGTTGCGCGCATCGGCGAAGCGGCCTTGAAGGCGTGGGAGGAGGACGCAATCCCCCCGCAGGGCTGGCACGTTGAGCCCACGGCAGTCATCGGCCGCTGGGAAGAGTTTTTTGCCAACGCGAACAAGAAATACAAGGACGAAACCATTCTGCTGGTCACCAGCAATGGTATTGCCCGGTTTGCATTGAGCGCCGTTGATGGTGGAAAAGGCGATCACGCGCTCAAGCTGAAGACCGGTGCCTATGGCATTCTGGATGTGGCAGACGACGGCAAGGTTACTGTTGTGTCGTGGAACGTGCGTCCATGATGTGACCTCAAACCCGAAGCCAGGTAAGAGCCGCAGTAACAATAACGAGGAGGAGGTGTGCTCATGACCGCAATTGCCATGATATCTGCTGTTGCCGAAAACGGTGTTATCGGCGCAGACAATGATATGCCTTGGTCGATTTCGACTGACCTGAAGTTCTTTCGCAAGACCACCATGGGAAAGCCCGTGATCATGGGCCGACGGACTTTGCTTTCCATTGGCAAGCCGCTTCCGGGCCGAACCAACATCGTCGTTACCCGCGACGAAGGTTTTGCGTATGAAGGCGTCACCATTGCCCGCTCCGTGGACGAAGCCATCGATCTCGGCCTTCAGGTGGCACGCGAAAAGACCCTTGATGAAATCATGATTATTGGGGGTGGCCAGATCTATCTGGCAGCTATGCCGCAAGCAACGCGTCTTTACATAACCCGCGTTCATGCCAAGCCGGAGGGGGATACCCACTTTCCAGAGATTGCCGAGGATATGTGGGCGCTTAAAGAGCGGACGCCGTTTGAACGCGGTGAAAAAGATACCGCAAGCACCTCTCTTGAAATCTACGAGCGCCACGCGTCCTGACGCGGTGCCACTTCCTCCGTTTTTTCTTGCGGAACCGGACTTCTCATGTTTTCAAAATCAGAGTTTGCCGAAATTGATCTGAATTGGGCGCATTTTGACGCCTTGTCTGCAAGGGACGTTTACGACGCCCTTAAACTTCGGTGCCTTGTCTTCATCGTGGAGCAAGAGTGCCCCTATCCAGATATCGATGGTGAGGACCTTGCTGCCGTCCACCTGTTGGCTCGGCGCAAAAGCGACGGCAAGTTGGTTGCCTATCTTCGGGTCTTTGAACCAACACAAGTTGCGTCCTACTGGAAAATTGGCCGTGTTGTGGTCGATCCGTCGGCTCGGGGAAGTGGGCTTGCACGTCAGATCATGAGTTCTGCAATGGCTTACTGCAAAGATCACGGTGCAGGAAACGAGATACACTTACAGGCGCAAGTTTATCTGAGCGCTTTCTATGAGAGTTTTGGGTTTAGACCTGTGAGTTCTGAGTATCTCGAGGACGGTATTCCACATATCGATATGAAAAAATCATCGCTTGGTTAATTAACACAAGGCTGGGCCGTGGTTAGACCGACGCGCTGATAAACGCGCTCTCGAAAGATCATGAAAATACAACGGAACTTGGGGCCTTCGCACTTGTCTGGAGCTGCATTTGCACCTATCTGACAACATAAATGGAAGGCGCGATTGGGCACATCTTCCGATTGCTACCTTCTTTCAAGCTTTTTTGAGGAAAATGAGCGCACGGACCTGCTGTTTTTGCTTTGGGGAAACACATGAAAGTGTCGCTATCACGCCCCAAAATACAATTACAACCATAGCGAATGGTGAGACTATCAAAAAGACTATAAGGTGGTCTTAGAGGCGTGTGGTTTCATTGAAAGGGCGGCGTAAGTCCCCTATAAATCAATGAAAGTCATAGCAAGCGCAGCACATTAGGTTAATCGGCCGGATCTCCGGCTAAGTATGTACAAAAGGAACTCTAAATGCCTTGGAGCAATCAAACTGGCGGAGGCTGGAAGGGCGGCGGTAACAACGGCGGCCCATGGGGTAATTCCGGCGGCGGCGGTGGCGGCGGCGGCCCTTGGGGCGGCGGTCCACAGCGCGGCGGCGGCGGTGGGGGTGGAAATCCACCTGATTTCGAGGAAATCCTCAAGCGCGGCCAGGATCACCTGAAAAACGTCCTGCCAGGAAATGGCGGTGGAATGGGCTTCAAGGGCATTTTGCTGGCCATTATTGCTGCGCTGGTTATCTGGTTGGCGACCGGCATTTACCGCGTAAACACTGGCGAAGTGGGTGTTGAGCTCGTTTTTGGTCAGGTGGTTGGTCAAACCGCGCCAGGCTTGAACTATAACTGGCCATATCCAGTTGGCGAAGTTTACAAGCCGGATGTTCTGCGCGTTCGCGAAACCACTGTGGGTATGGAAGAGCTGGTGCGCGGCACCACGATCTCCAACCGTGACGTCGCTGAGGAAAGCTTGATGCTGACTGGCGATGAAAACATCGTCGATGTCGACTTCAAGATTCAGTGGGTCATCCAGAATACGCCGACGGGTGTATCTGACTTCCTGTTCAACATTCAGGACCCAGAAGCTACCGTGAAAGCCGTTGCTGAATCTGCAATGCGTGAAGTTGTGGGTAGTTCCCGTATTGACTCGATCCTTACCGAAAACCGCGCCCCTATTCAGCAGGGCGTGCAGGACTTGATGCAAGCCACCCTAGACAATTACGGGGCTGGTATTCAGGTTCGTGACGTTCAGATGCAGAAGGTCGACCCTCCTGCGCAGGTAATTGAGGCTTTCCGTGACGTTCAGGCTGCGCGCGCCGATCAGGAGCGTATCCAGAACGAGGCGCAGGCCTACGCAAACCGCATTGTTCCAGAAGCACGTGGTGAAGCGGCTCGTATTACTGAAGCTGCTCAAGCTTACCGTGATCAGACCATCGCTCAGGCAGAAGGTCAGGCACAGCGGTTTACCAAGGTTTACGAAGAGTACACCAAGGCACCAGACGTGACCCGTCAGCGTCTCTATCTGGAGACCATGGAAGAGGTCCTGAGCAAGAACCAGAAGATCATCATCGACGGTGAAGGTTCTTCAAGCGGTGTGTTGCCATACTTGCCGCTGGATCAGTTGAACCGTCGTACTGGCGCAACCGGAGGTAATAACTAATGAAAAGCGGTATTCTTGGTATCGTAATAGCCGTTGTCGCGCTGGTCCTCTATTGGTCCGTGTACATCGTGAATCCAGCCCAGCAGGCTCTGGTTCTGCAGTTTGGTGAGGTTCGCGGTCAGGCGACTGAACCAGGTCTCAAGTTCAAATGGCCATGGGAAAACGTTGTTTACATCGATAAGCGTATTCTTGACCTGAACATGCCGGTTCTTGAAGCGATTGCTTCTGACAAGAAGCGTCTTCTGGTCGATGCGTTTGCGCGCTATCGCATCAGTGATCCGATCAAGTTCTACCAGTCGGTGAATAACGTGGAAGAAGGTTCCCGTCGTCTGGCGACATTCCTTCAGTCTTCACTGCGTCAGGAACTCGCGAAAGCAAGCTTGAACCAGATCGTTCGCGATGAGCGTGCCGAACTGATGGAAAAGACCCGTCAGGACGTGGACCTTCGCGCGGATAACATCGGTATCGATGTGGTGGATGTGAAGATCCGTCGCGCGGATCTGCCGGAAGCCAACTCTCAGGCAATCTTCCGCCGTATGCAGACGGAACGTGAGCGTGAAGCGACCGAAATCCGTGCGCAGGGTGAAGAGCAGGCACGCCGTATTCGCTCCCGCGCGGATCGCGATGCGACCGTCATCGTGGCGAACGCACAGCGTGATGCTGACATCGTGCGTGGTGATGGTGATGCGCGCCGGAACGAGATCTTTGCTCAAGCCTACAACAAGGATCGTGACTTCTTCGAGTTTTATCGTTCCATGCAGGCTTACAGATCCTCCATGAACGGTGGCAACACCTCCCTGGTGCTGTCTCCAGACTCAGAGTTCTTCCGGTTCTTCCAGAACTCTAGCGGTTCCGCATCGGCTCCGGCAACGTCCGCCGCAGCGACAGCCACAGGTACGGCTTCCGCACAATGAGTGATCTGATTGTGGCGTTGGGTCTGGTCCTGGTGATCGAAGGGATCGTCTATGCTCTGGCCCCAACCCACATGAAGGACATCTTCCTGAAGATGCAGGAAGTTCCTGAGCAAACACTGAGGATTGGAGGGCTGGTTGCGATCGCTATCGGATTTGTTGTTGTCTGGTTTGTCCGTTCCGGCGGATAGGGAGCAACACAAGCTTTTGGGATTGGGCTGGCACTACTGGAAATTTTCATAAAAGTGATCACTTGCCCGCGCTTTGTTAACCAAGGCGCGGGCAAATTGCATTTCAGAGCGTGTAAATTAGAATGCACTGGTGCAGTTTGAGGAGTAGGCCGATGGCCCGTGTGTTTCGCCGGAGCAGTCCGGGACGATTTTTCAAAGCCCTAACCGTTGCAGCCGCACTGACCGTGGCCATGGTGACCGCGCCGGTGTCCCATGCACAGGGACCGGCCTCGGTTGCAGATCTGGCTGAAAACCTTGCAGATGCGGTGGTCAACATCTCGACCGCGCAGAATGTGAGTGGTCAACGGGCATTGCCATTGCCGCAGGTTCCGGAAGGCTCGCCCTTTCAGGAGTTTTTCGAAGAGTTTTTTAATAACCAGCAGCCAGACGCTGACCGGCCGCGCCGGGTGCAGTCCCTTGGGTCAGGTTTTGTCATTGACGGCATTGAAGGCATCATCGTTACCAACAATCACGTGATTGAAGGGGCTGACGAGATTACCGTCAACTTCAATGATGGCACGAAGCTCAGCGCTGATCTGATTGGTACAGACGAAAAGACGGACCTAGCTGTTCTGAAAGTGACGCCGCACAAGGAGCTTGATGCGGTCAACTTTGGCAGCTCTGATAATCTTCGCGTCGGCGATTGGGTGATGGCGATTGGCAACCCTTTCGGCCTTGGCGGTACGGTGACCGTAGGCATCGTTTCCGCGCGCAATCGTGACATAAACGCCGGCCCTTATGACAATTTCATTCAAACCGACGCAAGTATCAACAGAGGCAACTCAGGTGGTCCGCTGTTCAACATGGATGGTCAGGTTGTCGGCATAAATACGGCAATTTTCTCCCCGTCAGGTGGTTCTATCGGCATTGGCTTTGCCATTCCAGCGGACACGGCTACACGCGTTATTGGCCAGCTCAGAGAGTTTGGTGAGACACGTCGCGGTTGGCTTGGCGTCCGTATTCAGGAAGTAACTGATGAAATTGCTGAGGGCTTGGGCATGGACCGGGCGCGCGGGGCGTTGGTTGCTGGCGTGACTGAAGACGGACCTGCGAACCTATCTGGTATCGAGCCCGGTGATGTTATCCTCTCTTTCAATGGTCGTCCGGTTCCCGAAATGCGGGACCTACCGCGCATGGTGGCAAACACGACTATTGGAGCCACTGTGCCAGTGATCATTCTGCGCCGGGGCGAAGAAGTTGCAATGGATGTCACCCTTGGCAAACTGGAGGAAATGGCCAGCATCGCACAAGCTGAAGCAGTTGAGGATGGCGATGAGGTGCCGCAAGACAAGGCTGTGGTTCTTGGATTGACACTTGCCACCATCAATGAAGAGCTGCGGGAGCAGTTCACATTGAGCGCGGAGGTAAAGGGCGTTGTGGTCGTGAACGTGGAAGCGGGCAGCGCTGCAGAGGACAAGCGGATTCGCCCGGGCGATGTGCTGGTCGAGGTGGCGCAAGAGCCTGTGAACAGCCCGGCCGATGTTCAGGCCGAAGTGCAGAAACTGCGCGATGAAGATCGACGTTCAGCCTTGCTGTTATTATCGAACGGGGCGGGTGAACTTCGCTTTGTGGCGGTCCGTATCGACGCCAACTAGTTCCCCACAAACCTTGTGAAAAAGCCGCCCAGTGGGCGGCTTTTTTGCTAGTCGGTTACAAACTCTTCCGCCTTGTAACCCTGAATGTAGAGCAGGGCGGTCAAGTCCGAGTGGTCTATGCGCATGTCAGCTTGTGCTGCTACTGCGGGCTTTGCATAGAATGCCGCGCCGATGCCAGCGCGCTCCAGCATGGCGAGGTCGTTGGCACCATCGCCCACCGCGATCACATCATCGGGCTCGATCTTCTTCTCGCTTAGCAGCTCGTTCAGGCGGTCCAGCTTGGCCTGCTTGCCGAGGATTGGCATTTGCACTGTGCCGGTAAGCTTTCCGGCTTCCTCAAGAAGGGTGTTGGCGCGGTTTTCGTCAAAGCCAATTTTCTCGGCGATCTTGGAGGTGAAGACTGTGAACCCGCCTGAAACCAGGGCGGCATACCCAAGGTTTGCTTTCATGGTCTGGACCAGCGTCCGTCCCCCGGGCGTCAAGGTAATGCGCTCGGCTATGACCTTGTCCACGACGGAGCTGTCGAGCCCTTTGAGCAGGGCAACGCGTTCCTGCAGGGCGGGTTCAAACTCGATTTCTCCCCGCATGGCCCGTTCCGTAATAGCGGCGATCGTGTCCTTCAGGCCCAGCTCCGCAGCCAGTTCGTCAATGCACTCCTGACCGATCATGGTTGAATCCATGTCAGCAATAAGCAGGCGTTTTCGTCGGTTGGTCGCAGGCTGAACGAACAAATCCACCGGCGTTTCACCAAGGGCTGAGCGCAGTGTATCTGTTGCCTCTGAGACCGAAAGGGCTTGCGTTGTGAAGATATCCGCTGCAATACCCGGGTTGAGCCATTCATGACGCGTCTCGCCCGGCACAAGGGCGGCGAGTTTTTCAATCAGCGCGTCATCTACTGCAGGATTTGCTGGACTGGATATGAGCGTAACAACAAAGGACATAAGCAGCTCTCAAAATTTGGGGACCGACGGGAAACAGGAAAAGCCCGTAGCAGTGTTGATAGCGGGCCCCACCGCCAGCGGCAAGACGGCATTGTCCATTGACCTCGCAAAAGAACTCAACGGTTTGATCGTAAATGCAGATTCCATGCAGATTTACCGAGATCTGGAGATCTTGAGCGCGCGCCCGTCGCGGGAAGAAGTGGCGGAAGCGCCGCATCATCTATTCGGGTATGTTCCTCTAGATGAACCGTATAGCGTTATGCGCTGGCATGAGGATTTTAAAAAGGTCTTCAATGCAGCACGGGCAGAAAACCGTCCAGTGATCGTGGTGGGCGGCACTGGATTGTACTTCAAGGCATTGACTGAAGGCTTCTCTCTTATGCCCGATATCCCTGAAGACATTCGGGGAAAGTGGCGGGCTTTGGGCGAGGCGAGTGATGGCGCCGCCCTTCATGGCATCCTTCAAGAGAGGGACAGTGTGATGGCGGAGCGTTTGCGCCCTTCTGATCGCCAGCGTGTTGTGCGTGCGCTAGAGGTGCTGGAAGGAACGGGAAAGTCGCTAAGCTATTGGCAGCAAAGCAGGTCTGAGCCTTTGGTTCCTACGGGGCGGGCCATCTGTGTGGTGCTGGATCCTGATCGCGCTGCCCTGCATGAGCGCATTCATCGCCGGTTTGACATGATGGTCGAACAAGGAGCGATTGGGGAGGCCACCACAATTGCCGAAATGCAGTTGGATCCGGGGCTGACCAGTTTGAGAGCCATTGGCTTGTCGCAGTTGGCAGCGGCGTCTGAGGGGGAGCTGTCTCTTGAGGAGGCTATTGAAAAAGCCAAAACCGAAACAAGGCGATACGCTAAGCGTCAGACCACCTTCTTTCGCGGGCAGCTCAGCGGTTGGGAAAGGCTCGATCCGCTGGATGAGGACGCGGTGCGCGCGTTCCGAAATAGGACGGTTTCGGCATTTTCTTGACCGGAGAATGTGGCGATTGGGGCAGGGTTTAGAGAGTCAAGAAAAAAACTTTACGATTACTGTCAAAATTAGCGAATATTCTTGGTGACAGACGCGAATAAGTTGAGTAAATAATGCCCTCTCTTCTGAGGGTTATGTGGCCTAACCCGTTGATATTGCAGTATATTGTAAGCTTTTGAGCTAAGAGTTACAGATGCGGCGGAGCTGAAGCTCCAGATATTGGGCTGGCGTTGTTTAAGAACTGCGCCGGCCCAATTCGTTTGAGCCTGCCACGCCACCTTACCTTAAAGTAATCATAGTCTCGGCCATATTTCATCGCATTCGGAAAGTACCTCTTACGCCGTCGCCGGGGCACCTTCTGCATCCCCCCCAACGCCTCGGTGATGCACCAGTAGAGACTGCCACAGAAGCGGTCCAACTGAAGCCAAAGGAGGCATGCACATGGTGAGTATGAACAGTCTCGAAACCAAACGGTTGAGAGCTCGGACTTTCGCCAAGCAGGATCTAACTGAACTTCAGGAATTACATCGAGATCCGGAAGTTAACCGGTATCTCTTCCCTAAAGGACCATGGGATAGCGAAACTTGTAGGGTGAAGCTGTCTGAGTTCATGAATCAGCAAAAGAAATACGGTTTCGGCATCTGGCGCCTTGAGACACATGGCGGGCAGTTTGTCGGTTGGGCAGGTTTTGCGCTCTTCGAAGAAACCGCAGAAGTGGAGCTTCAATACGCCTTCAGACAGCCCCTGTGGGGCATTGGGCTTGGCACCGAGGTGACTCAGGCTCTGACAGAATGGTTTTTTGAAAACACCTATTTTACGCATCTCATTGCCCGGGTGCACCCGGACAACCTTCCGGTCAAGCTCGTCTTGATGCGCGAAGGCCTTCACTTCCGCGAGACGCGGACAGTGGCGGGAGAGCCGCAAGAAATCTATCAGGTCCTTAGTCCGGCCTGCCAGAGATTGGCGCTGTCAGCTTAACCCCCGCCTGACAGTCGAAAAAATAAAACCCCGCCGTTGGTTTGGCGGGGTTTCGTGTTTTAGCAGACTCGGAATGGTCCTTGGTTGTTGACTAGCTGGCAATGGCATCGTCGACATTGACAATACGCTGTGAGCGGATGGCCAGTTTGTTGAGGGCCGATACATAGGCACGAGCTGAGGCAACCAGTGTGTCGGTATCTGCGCCCTTGCCAGTTGCGATCTTTCCGCTGTCCTCAAGGCGCACTGACACCTCTGCCTGCGCGTCGGTACCTTCAGTCACTGCATTCACCTGATAGAGCTGCAGAGTGGCCTCGTGCGGCCAGATCGCCTTGATGGCGTTGAAGGTGGCATCTACAGGGCCATCCCCCGTGGCTTCGCGGGTTTCATGGCGCCCGTCGATGTCCATGGTCAGAATGGCCTTCTGTGGGCCTCCTGTGCCTGCAATCACCGTCAATGCAATCACCTTCACGGTCTCGCCCTGAATGGTGATTTCATCCTCGACCAACGCTTCAATGTCTTCGTCGTAGACGTTCTTCTTGCGGTCAGCCAGCTCCTTGAAGCGGCGGAACGCCTCCTGGAAGGCATTGTCGCCCAAGTCATAGCCCAGTTCCACCAGCTTGTCCTTAAAGGCATGGCGGCCAGAGTGTTTGCCCATCACCAGCGAGGTTGCGCGAACACCCACGTCTTCAGGACGCATGATTTCGTAGGTCTCTGCGTTCTTCAGCATGCCGTCCTGATGAATGCCGCTTTCGTGCGCAAAGGCGTTCTTGCCAACGATGGCTTTGTTGTACTGAACCGGGAAGGAGGAGACGGCGGAAACCAGCTTGGAAGCGCGGGTCAGATAGACAGGGTCTACCTTGCTGGCATATGGCAGAATGTCGTTTCGAGTGCGCACTGCCATGACAATTTCTTCCAGCGCCGCATTGCCTGCACGTTCACCCAGTCCGTTGATCGTACACTCGATCTGACGAGCACCGCCCGTAACACCGGCCAGCGAGTTGGCAACAGCCAGTCCCAAATCGTTGTGACAATGAACGGAGAAGACGGCTTTGTCTGAGTTCGGCACGTTGGCACGGATCTGTTCGAACATCTCCCGATATTCTTGCGGTACGGCGTAGCCCACGGTGTCTGGCAAGTTGATGGTGGTGGCACCTGCCGCAATTGCAGCTTCCACGCAGCGGCTCAGATACTCGATCGGAGTGCGTGTTGCATCCATTGCTGACCATTCCACGTCATCAATCAGGTTGCGAGCCTGCGCAACGGTGCGTTGAATGATCTCCAGCACTTCGTCTTCAGTTTTGTTCATCTGATGCTGCAAATGAATCGGCGACGTAGAGACGAAGGTGTGAATGCGGCCGCGTTCGGCATTGCGAACGGCCTCACCAGCTCGATCGATATCGGCGGAGATAGCCCGCGCCAGACCCGCAATCACAGCGTTTTTGGAGCGTCTTGCAATTTCCGATACGGCTTCAAAGTCGCCGTTGGACGCAATCGGGAAACCTGCTTCGATGATGTCGACACCCATGGTGTCCAGCAGTTCGGCGACCTGCAGCTTCTCTTCCAAGGTCATGGAAGCGCCCGGCGACTGCTCGCCATCACGCAGGGTTGTATCGAAAATTACCACTTGGTCGTTAGATGCAGCTGACATTCCGTGTGTCCTTCACTCAGCCCCTTTAAGGGTGCCCTCTGGTGGTCCTGCCTGTTTTGATTGAGTTTTGCGCGTCAGGGGACCGAAAAATTGATCTTCTTGTGGTGACATGTTCCCCTAAGTGCCCGCCCAGATACGGGGCTGCCGACGCTCAGGGGCATCTAAGTAGAAGAAGATCCATAGCTAGAAGGCCGGCGCGGAGGTTCGCGTCGTTGGTAGCAATCAGATTGTCGCGTGTTGCGATCATCTCTGGTCGTGTGCCTTCTAATTTGGTTGCGCCTTGGCGGCGCAGGTCATTACTGCCTGATGGTCTTGCCAGCTTGGTGACAACACTTAAAACAGTGGTAGCTGATCCTGCGCCCTGTGACAAGATGAAGCTTTGATGGCTTTAAAGTGAGTTTTGCTCAAGAGAACTCCCAACCAAGCTCATGGGTTGTGTTTTTTACCTAAAAGAACAGCTCACCCCGCCCGGTCAGAACCGCTTGTCCGCCAATACGTTGCGCTCTGATTTGCCCGTTCTCCACGTCGATCTCCAGGTCAATGTGAGAGGGGCGGTTCATGAAGAAACCCTGCTCGACTGTGAGTTGGTGGGTGCCATCCAACGGCTCATCGAAAGCCTGAATAACGCCGCCAAAAGCTGCGACAGCCGATCCGGTTGCCGCATCTTCCCAAACCGATGTGTCGTTGATGAACATACGCGCTTGAAAGGAAGAATCAGCTCCTTGCGTTTCGCGGCAGTAGACGTAAATCGCATTGTGGTCTGGGGAGCCGAAGGCGTCTTTCCAGAGTGCCCTGTTCGGCTTAACGGTGCTCAGCACAGCCAGATCGCGCACCGGAACGAATGCATAGTGAACACCTGCGCTCATGGTGGAGGGGCGATGGTTTTCAAATCCGATTTCGGTTGTATCTATGCCAAGGCAGCTGGCGATCAGATCTGTCTCGCCAATCGGTAAGGAAGGGGCCGGGAGCTTGGGCACATCGAACTCTGCAAAGCCAGCAGCGCCCTGTTTAAGCACGACGCCGCAGCGCAAGAGCCCGATTTCTTCTTCCAATACCACGACGGCATCCTGCTCCGGGGCGTCGGTGCCAAACCGTTCTGTCGCCAACAGAACAGCGGTTCCAACGGTCGGGTGGCCAGCAAACGGCAGTTCACCGAAGGGTGTGAAAATGCGCAGCTTGGCCGAGTGGGCGGGATTGGCCGGTGGCAGCACGAACACTGTTTCGGAGAGATTGAACTCCTTGGCAATGGCCTGCATCTGCTGATCACCAAGGTCCTCGCTGTCCAGAACAACGGCCAACTGGTTTCCCTGCAAAGGCGTGTTCGTGAAGACGTCCAGAAGTGCGTAGCGACGTTTCATGGAAATTTTCTCCAAGGACTCAAAGGTTTCGCTCAAGGCTCGGCTAACAGGTTAAGCAGGACAGGGACCTTTTTGCCAGTGCTGATTTAGTTGGAACCGTTAGAAAGCAACTTGGCAACGATGCTGACTGCGTAGGGAGGGATATCATGCGGGGCAAGGTCTGGCATTGATCGCACGATGATGACATCGTCCAGCTCTGGAAACTCAAGGGCTTTATTGTGTGCAAGGATTGCCGAGCGCATCTCTTGGGCGGACATGGGAACGAAGTATTCCTGGGCGACACACACCCGTGGTCCGTCTTCGATCAGAAACAGACGGCCTGTTTCTGCGCGGTCTGGATGTATGCCGGTTTCCTCCAGCATCTCACGCCGGATGGAACCGAGCACATCAATCGTGCCATCGGTCTTGATGTCTTGTTCATCCAAGTTGCCACCGGGAAAATACACCTGACCACCTGTGGAGGTGTGCGACGCCATTTGGCCAAGTATCACAGTGCCATCTGCGGCGCGCAGAGTGGCGCACCCAAACATGTTCTTCACGTTGATGTCCGGGTACCCCCAATCCCGCCACGCCATGAAACTGGCATACTGGCAGCGGGAGAGAACTGCAGAAAGGACACCGTTTTCCGCCTTGAGATTGACAGCCTTGAGAACTGTACCGTTCCACGATTTGGGCTTTGCGGCGATAAGTTTCTGCCAGTGCGCGGCGATCTCCGCTTTATGGGCTGCTTCAAAGCCCCATGGCTTGTCATTGAGCTTTAGATCAAGAGCTTCGAGCGCCACTACCTGCGGCGTCACTGGCCGCTCCATGAAGTGAAGCTCGCCGCCGTTTTTGAAGGCACTTTGGGCCGTGCGCGTGGTGAGGAAACCGCGGGCGGCGTAAAACCCGACTGCATTGGGGTCTGATTTCAGTTTGATTGTTTTGGCGCGTGCCATTTTGGCGTCTTCAAGGATCACCTCAAAAAGCCATGAGCCGATACCCTGTCGCTTCAAGTCCGGTTCCACGAAGAGGTGATCCAGAGTGTAGTCACCATTCTCTTCCAGTTTCCCGGTTGCAAAACCAAGGATCTGTTCGCCTCTTTTGGCGATGAACGCCCTGCCATCCGCGGTGTCTTCTATGCCGATGGCCCAGTTCGCGCGGAAAAGCGCCATGTCTTCAGTCTCATAGCCCCACGATGCTTTCGAGCGATGCATGAGCGCTGTGAGGCGATCGGTGTCTGCAGCGGTTGCTCTTTGAATATGGGGATGCATGAGACCTCAGCGTCCGATAGAATTTCTCGACATGGCTTTGACTATAATTAACGCATGGACCAGATATTAAGTGGCAGCGTTCGTCGTCCCCTGAAAAGAGCTGTGGTGAACAATATAAGGCACCTAAAACGGTCACATTTGCCCGAAAAGGAGAGGCCTTCAAGAATTACAGGGACGCAGTTTTCATGTTGGCTAACCGTGCTTCGCTAGATTGCTCAATGAGTTGGCCGCATGTTACGGTAATGTTCGATACTCCGGCAGCTACGGCTGGTTAGGCACTAGAGCCCATGCGTTTGGCTTTGAAACTCGTATCTGCAGTTTTGTTTCCCACGGCGGTGATTGCGGCTAAAGCCTCAGCTTCCGAGGCAGATGTTCCTTTGGCTGAGCCCAAGGCTTTTGAGCAGCCAGCCCCGGCGGAGTTGGGTGTAAGGCTTCAGATGCTGGGCCAAGAGCTGCAGGAGAAGACCGGGATTGCGCTGTCAGAGAACGCACGGATCTTCCGCCTGCAAAGCGAAGCGGAGGCTGGCAACGCGGAAGCGGTGTTCCAGTTGGGGCTTGCCTATGAAACAGGACGAGGTGTCGATCAGGATTACATCAAGGCCTATGCGCTCTACAAGCAGGCGCGGGATATGGGCATAACCGCAGCATTGACCAATCTCGCAGGCATTTTGAAATCCGGTCCAGCCTCCATGCAGGATCTGGAACTGGCTCATGAGCTGTTTCAAGAGGCGGCAAACCTTGGTGACTATTGGGCGCAGAACAATCTGGGCCTGATGTACCTTAACGGCGAGGGCGTGGAGAAAAATCCAGAGCTGGCCCTTCGCTGGATCACCGAAGCGCACAATGCAGGCCTTGCTCAGGCAACGGCCAATCTTGCGGGGTTTTATCGGCAGGGGCTTGGCACAAAGCCAGACCACGAGAAGGCCCGGTTTCTTTATGAGGAAGCCGCGCGGCGCGGCGCTGCAGAAGCGCATTTGCCTCTTGGTGAGATGTATGAGTTCGGTGAGGGCGGGCCTGCTGACCTGCAACAAGCCATTCAGCACTACCAAATGGCGGCAGATGCAGGGGATGCGCTAGGCTTGCACTATGTGGGCACGCTCTATGAAGAAGGAGCGGGCCTGCCGCAAAACCTGAACATGGCTGCCCGCTACTACCGCCGTGCAGCGGATCGCGGTTTGGCGCAGTCACAGTATACCCTCGGACGGCTTTACCTTAATGGCGCTGGTGTTGACCAAGACCCCGAGGAGGCAATCAAACTCTATCAGGCGGCGGCTGATCAAGGGTTCGGTCAAGCGCTCAATGATCTGGGTGTGCTTTATGAGACCGGGCAGTTCGTGCCGCAAGACACAGCACGGGCGATTGCCTACTATGAGGCTGCGAGCGAGACCTTTCCGTTCGCACTGACCAATCTCGGCCTTGCTTACATCAGCGGTGCAGGTGTGAAGCAGGATGTTGATCGGGCGCTGAGGTATTTCGAGCAAGCTGCAGAGCGTGGTGAGCCGCAAGGCGAGGTGTTCCTTGGGAAGATCTACCTAGAAGGGTTCGCCGTTCAGCAAGATGGCGAGAAGGCAATCTCCTACCTCAAGTCGGCGGCTTTGAAGGGCGATCCCGAGGCGTTTCATCTGCTTGCCTGGTGCTATGAGACCGGTACCTTCCTCAACAAAGACCTAGAAAAGGCCCTGGAGCTATACAAGCTGGCAGCGGATGCGGGTTTCCCGGCCGCCTTTGAGGCCGTTGAGCGCTTGAGCCAGTAGACCATGGCTTGGGGCCGTTTGAGCAGCTCGTCATTATGCGTTCCTTGCCCTCTGTCCCATCGCTATCAACCCGCCTTGTCCAAGGGCACTGGTGTAACCATGGGGAACCAGAAGTCGAAAGTGTCCAGCATGTCGAGCAGGGCTTTCAATGGGGCGGGGTCGCCCTGAATTTGGAGGGTTCCGTCTTCAATTGCCTTCTCGAATGTGGTTTCACCCAGAAGGACGTTGTTCAGGTCGCTTCGGTTCAGGGTGATCGTGGCTGCAGCATCTGGTGCGTGGTGGCCTTCGATGTGATTGAGAGTGGCATTCTGTAGCTCCAGCACGTAAGTCTGGTTGGTGTCTGCAAAGACCCAGTTGAGCTTGAACTCCTTGGCTCCGGCCTTCTTGTAGTTCAGCCGCATGGCCACATAGTCGAACAACAGGTCCAGATCCATGGCGCGGACGGTATCCGGACTGGCGGTGGTGGGTGCCGGGAGTTCTTTTACGCCGATTCGCAGTTCCTGTGCTCCGGTAAGGTAAAAATTGCGCCAAGGTCCGGATTCAGCCTGATAGCCCATTTGCTCCAGCGCGTCTGCCTGAAGGTTCTTGGCCTCTTGATTGTCTGGTTCTGCGAAGACCAGGTGGTTCACGACCTCCGCCACCCAGCGATAGTCACCCTCCTCATAGCTTTCGCGGGCTTTTTGGAGCAGGGCATCTGGGCCCCCCATGAACTCCACATAGCGCTTTGCCGCGTCTCTTTCGGTGTGTTTGTGCAAGCTGGCCGGGTTGCCATCAAACCAGCCCAGATAGTGCACGTATGTGGATTTTATGTTGTGATTGCTGGTTCCATAGTATCCGCGCGCGGACCAGTTGTTCCTCAGTCCGCTAGGCATCTCGATCATCTCTGCGATCTCGGTCTTGTGGAAGCCGTGATTCAAGAGGCGGAGCGGTTGGTCGTTGATGAAGCGGTACAAATTGCGTTGTCCACGCAGGTGCTCCAGGACGCGATCATTCCCTTTGAGGGGCCAGTGGTGCGGGGCAAACAGCACCTCAACCCGGTTGCCGTACTCATAAATGGTTTCATTGATGTACTTTGACCAAGCGAGAGGATCGCGGATCTTGGCACCGCGCAGGGAATAGGTGTTGTGCAGTGTATGGACGGCATCTTCTGCAGTGCAAAGCGCCCTGAGTTGGGAAATGTAGAAGAACATTTCTGAGGGCGCTTCCGAGTTTGGTGCCATAAGAAAACGGAGGGTCAGGCCATCAATCTGTCTGGTTTCACCTGTCTTGGTGATGACATCAGTCGGCGGAATAAGCGTTATGGTGCCGGTGGACGTGGTCGGGCCAAGGCCTGCGCCCACTTGACCCTGTGGGCCATACGGCAAGAGATTTCCATACATGTAACTGGCACGGCGGCTCATGGCATTTCCCGCCATGACGTTTTCGGCGATGGCGTGCTCCAGGAAACCTTCCGGGGCGTAGATCTTCACGGTGCCATTGGTCACGTCCGCTTCGTCAACAACGCCGCGCACCCCGCCATAGTGGTCCACGTGGCTGTGGGTGTAGATGACAGCGATCACCGGTTTGCGTGGCCGGTGTTCATAGTAGAAATCCAGGGCATATCTGGCCGTCTCCTGCGAAATCAGCGGATCGACAACGATAATGCCGGTGTCTCCTTCAATGAAAGTGATGTTGGAAAGGTCTGCAGCGCGGACCTGATAAATGCGGTTTGAGACTTGGAAAAGGCCGCTGATTGTAACCAGTTGAGATTGTCGCCATAAGCTTGGGTTCACGGTGTCCGGTGCGACCGACCCTTGCATGATGAAATCAAATTTTTGGAGGTCGTATACCACCTCTCCATTCGCGTTCTTCACCACGCCATTGTTAGGTAGTGGCGCTATGAAGCCTTCCCTTGCCTCCGAAAAACTTCTCGTATCGTTGAACGGCAGGGTTTGAAGCAGGCGTTCATAGTACTCACGGGTTTCTGGGGAAGGTGCGTTGGGCTGCGCGGGTGCAGTAGAGACGGAGAGTGGCAGCGCCAAGCAGAGCAACAGGGCATGAGAAAAACGGCGCATGAGGTTTGAGCCTCCATTTGTTTTTCTCGAAAGCTAGACGGCGGGGGGGAAGAGTCAATCAAGAGCTTAGTTGAAATGGCGAGTGCAGTTAATGAAAGCATAGCCGCAGACCAGGTTATCTTTCCTCATAGGCCTGTGGGGTCTTCAGGTCGAGCCGACGTTCAGGATCTGCGATGTCTTTGAAACCGAACTGACGATAGAGACCCTGGGCGTCGTCAGTGATGAGGGAGAGGCGCCTCAGATCCTTAAGGTCGGGGTGCGAAACGACGGCTTCAATCAGCTTTTTCGAAATGCCCTGGCCCCGATGCGCTGGCAGCACGAAGACATCTGCCAGATAACCAAAGGTGGCGTAGTCGGTGATCACACGAGCAAACCCTACTTGTTCGCCGCCAGATGCATAGGCTCCGAAACACAGGGAGTTTTCAATGGATCTGGCTACAATTGCCTGTGGTATGCCTTTGGCCCAGTAGGAAACCTCGGAGAGGAAGTGGTGAATGCAATAAAGGTCCAGACGGGACTTGTCCGAAGAGATCTCATACATGGATGGCTGCTCAGGGCTTGGTTGGCGAGATTTTTAACTTGTAGGCGGTGAGCATTGCTCAGTTCCATGGCAAGCTCAAGTGTTCAGATTGCCTGCAAGGGGCACTGAACCAAAAACAGCCCGGCAAAAGCCGAGCTGTTTCTGAAACTGAGAGTTTGTTGCAAAGATTAGTTCTTGGCTTTGTCCACCAGCTTGCCAGCAGAGATCCAAGGCATCATTTCGCGGAGCTTGGCGCCAACTTCTTCAATTGGGTGCTCGTCGTTCAGGCGGCGGGTTGCCTTGAACTTGGCAGCGCCTGCCTTGTATTCCTGAATCCACTGAGAGGTGAAGGTGCCGTTCTGGATTTCTTCAAGAACGCGCTTCATCTCAGCCTTGGTTTCTGACGTGATGATGCGTGGACCGGTCTGATACTCACCCCATTCTGCAGTGTTGGAGATGGAGTAGTTCATGTTGGCGATGCCGCCTTCGTAGATCAGGTCAACGATCAGCTTCACTTCATGCAGACACTCGAAATAGGCCATTTCTGGCGCGTAACCTGCTTCGGTAAGGGTCTCAAAGCCCGCACGGATCAGCTCGACCAGACCACCGCACAGAACTGCCTGCTCACCGAACAGGTCGGTTTCACACTCTTCACGGAAGGTGGTTTCGATGATGCCTGAGCGGCCGCCACCAACGCCTGAGGCGTAGGCCAGACCGAGATCCTTGGCGTTGCCAGTCGCGTCCTGATGAACAGCGATGAGGCACGGCACACCGCCGCCCTTGACGTATTCGCCGCGTACCGTGTGGCCTGGACCCTTTGGTGCAACCATCAGAACGTCAACGGAGGACTTTGGCTCGATCAGACCGAAGTGAACATTCAGGCCGTGGGCGAAGGCAATCGCTGCGCCATCGCGGATGTTGCCCGCAATTTCTTCCTTGTAGATGTCGGCCTGCAGCTCATCTGGGGTCGCCATCATCATCAAGTCGGCTTCTTTTGCGGCCTCTGCAACGGTCTTGCAGGTGAAGCCATCTGCTTCAGCCTTCAGGCGCGTGGTAGAGCCTTCGCGCAGAGCGATCACGATGCCCTGTACGCCGCTGTCCTTGAGGTTCATGGCGTGAGCACGGCCCTGAGAACCGTAGCCAATGATGGCAACTTTTTTGGCTTTGAGCAGGTTGATGTCTGCATCACGATCGTAATAGACGCGCATGGTTTTCCCCTTCTGGTTGGCAAGGCCGTTTCTGGCCTGCCGTTTATTCGGTTGAAGCTGCATAGAGCTTCATGAAGTCGTCTACAGCCTGTTTTCCGGCTGCGGCGTAGTCTTGTTCTGCTTTCTTGAGCTGGTCGCCCAGAAGCAGACGAACATGTAAATCCTTCAGCACAAGGCCGTAGAGCACATCGTAGGCACTGCCAGCATCACTCTGTTTCAGGTACCCTTGCGCCATGGCTTCTTTAAGGAGGAGGGTGGTCTGGGCGCCGATGCGTCCCCGTCCTCTCTTGAGCAGTAGTTGGCCAAGCGTGGCATCTCCGCGGCTGGCTTGCCCAATGGCCAGACGATTGAGCGCCAATGAGACGTCGCTCGAAATCACCTGAAGCAAGTTTTCTGCGAACTGATAGAGCTCGCGAATGAGTGTTTCCCGCGAAAACGGGCCGTTAAGAGCCTCCGGGGCGCGCACTTTGCTGGCTTGGCGCGCCACAATGGCTGTGAGCAATCCGTCCCGATCACCGAACCACTTGTAAAGGCTCTCCTTCGAACAACCTGCAGCGCGGGCAATGGCGGCGGTTGTCAGGGCCTTCTCACCACCTTCTACAAGCAGCTGCAAAGCACAATCCAGCACGGCCTTTTGGCGATCGGTAAACGCCTCTGGGGTCAGATTTGTATCCTGATCACTCAAAATTTCAGGTCCAGACTGTGTTGGTTCACGGGGGTGTTGACCTTGAAGCACCGAGACATGGACCAGCCAAATCGCTTTGCTCAAAATCAGTACCGTACGGTACGGTTCTTGGTATATACCCGCACCCGTTGGTGGTCAAGCGGAAACTTCATGAGGAGGTTCATCATGGTGGCCGGATCAGTGGCAGCTCCAGCAGTGTTTGAAATTTTCTCAAATCGGTTAGCGTGCTGATTTGATGGGAAATTGGTATTAATTTCAATGCACTAGTAAATCTCGGGTAAGTTGGATTTTGGTTCTATTGCCGTATGTGTGTTGAGCAATTCATGGTCTTTTCGCCAACATTTTGGAGGGACTATGTCAATATTTGAATACAAGGGCCAGGACGCGACGGCACTGGTTGGAGATGCATTGGATCTCATGAGCTATAGCTATCATGGACTCTCGGATGCTCTGGGTGTTGCCTATCAGCAAACCGGGTTCTCGCTGGCGACTGCGTGGAAGGCGCTGTTCTTGGAAGGCGAAGATGCTGGTCTCCTGACAGGAGAGAGCGAGCAAGCAGCACGAGACAAGATCGAGAGCAAGGGGTGGACGGTTCTGACCCCTGAGGCGCTTGGCTTTGATGGTGCGACGATTGACCGGAATGGCACGTTTCAGGGAGAGACGTTCAAGTTCAAGAATGCGCAGGCGGACGTTCTGGCCAAGTACGATGACGCAGGCAATGTCATTCAGGTTGGCCTGGCGTTTCGCGGGACAACGGGGACCATCGACAATATTGTGACGGATACGATTGGGGATGTGATCGATTACCTCGAGTTCCTCAAGAGTGAGCCGCATTATGTCGAAGAGGCTTTTGGTGGCCTGCTTGCCTCGCTGAAGAGCTTTATGGAAGCCAATGGTCTGGAGGCTGAGGACCTCGTTGTGACAGGACATTCGCTTGGCGGCGGTGCTGTCACCAACATGGCGGAGCAGAGCGACGGGTTTCTAGACGGTTTCTTTGTTGGAGCCAATTATCTCGGCTTTGCCTCCCACTATGCGCCGGAAGATGGCAGTTCGGTGCTTGATAGCGGCGCGGAGATTTTCAGTATTGATATAGAAAACGATCCTGTCCCCTCCGTGATTTCTGAGAGGGGTGTCGATATCACTGGCAATGATACGGACTACGAATATGACACCAGCAACATTGTGCTGTTCAACGATCTCTACGACACGCCGCTGTATTGGGATGGCGGAAACATCTTGAACCTCACCACGTGGTCGGCGCATCTGCCGTTCGCCTACGAGACGGTCGTGGAGGCTTTGCAGGCTTCTCAGTTCAGCGGAGAGATGGATCGCGACAGCCTGGTGATCATCTCTGGCCTCTCGGAGCGGCGGAAAGGCGACACGTGGGTTGAGGACATCAGTATTCCATTGGACACCACGGGGCACTATGGCGATAGCGCCTACATTCTCGGGTCGGCGACAGATGATCTTCTTAGAGGAAACAGATCGGACGACACTCTGGAAGGTTTTTCGGGTGACGACTTCCTGAAAGGTGAGGGCGGTAATGACCGCTTACTGGGCGGCGATGGGAACGACCGGCTGGAAGGCGGGAACGGCAATGACGTTCTGTTTGATGGCGCGGGCACGGATGTGCTGATCGGCGGCAATGGCGCCGATACCTTCGTTTTCGCAAAGGATGGTGCAACGGATGTGATTGAGTTCTTCAATGCGTCTGAGGACGTCATTGATCTCAGCGATGCAGGGATCACTTCTCTATCCGAGGTGGAGCTTATCCAGGGTTCTCTTTGGGATGCGGTCACCGTTCGATATGGGGCCGAGGAAATCAAGGTATCTGGAACCTTGCTGATGGCGTCGCAGTTCAGCGATGGCAACTTCCTGTTTGCATAATAGCTCAAGCCTTCTCAACGGAACCTGCGGCGCGGATGCGCCGCAGGTGTGCACCGGTTCTACTTCGGCTCGTTCATGAGGCCCTTCAACAGGGCAAAGCAGGCCAACAAGAGCAGGATGGCGAAGGGGAAGCCCGTTGAGACGGCCATGGCTTGAAGCGCCCCAAGGCCCCCACCCAACAGCAGCGTAATGGCTACCAAACCTTCAAATATGCACCAGAATACCCGCTGGGAGACGGGGGCGTTCACCTTGCCGCCTGCTGTAATGGTGTCGATGACCAGCGAGCCTGAGTCCGAAGAGGTCACGAAGAACACGATCACCAGCACGATGCCGATGAAAGATGTGATCTGAACCAGCGGCAGCTCAGCAAGCATGGTGAACAGCTTGAGTTCCAGTGGTGCGTCCTTAACTGCGAGATAGCCGTCATTCAGGATCTGAGAAAGGGCTGTGCCGCCAAATGCTGTCATCCATAGCACGCAGACCGTGGATGGGATGAGGAGCACGCAGACCACAAACTCTCGAACCGTGCGCCCCCGGCTGACGCGCGCAATGAACATGCCGACGAAAGGTGACCAGCTAATCCACCAAGCCCAGTAGAACGCAGTCCAGCCTTGGCGGAAATTGTCATCCTCTCGGCCAAAGGGGTTGGAAAGGCTCGGTAGATACTCGATGTATGCGGCCAAGTTCTTGAAGAACCCTGTCGCAAGTACCAGTGTCGGCCCGACGAAGATGACGAAGAACATGAGCAACGCTGCAAGCAACATGTTCATCTCGGAAAGGCGCTTTACGCCGCCATCAAGGCCGGCCAGGACCGAGATCAAAGCAACTGCTGTGATCGCAACGATCAAGGTGATCTTCGAGGTGTCTGTTACCGGAATGCCAAACAGGAACTCCAGTCCCGCGTTGGCTTGCTCTGCGCCAAAGCCCAACGAGGTTGCAAGTCCGAACAAAGTGGCGAAAACCGCAAGGATATCAATAATATGCCCCGGCCAACCCCAAACGCGTTCTCCCAGTAGTGGGTAGAAAATGGACCGCATGGTTAGCGGAAGCCCCTTGTTGAAGCTGAAAATTGCCAAAGACAAAGCAACGATCGCGTAGATCGCCCAAGGATGAAGGCCCCAGTGAAAAATGGTGGCCGCCATTCCAAGGCGGATCGCTTCCTCGTTTGTGACTGCAGCGCCCAGAGGGGCCCAATCTGTTCGCACACCACCTTCAACAACGGTGCCACCGATGGAGGACGCGTAGTGCGATATGGGCTCTGATACACCAAAGAACATCAACCCAATACCCATGCCGGCTGCAAACAGCATGGCAAACCAACCGGTGTAGCCGTAGTCAGGGGTTGCCTCTTTCCCTCCGATACGGACATTGCCGAGAGGCGTGATGACCAAGGCAAAACATAAAATGACGAATACGTTGGCGGCGCTCAGAAAGAACCAATCAAATGTGGAGGTCAGGTAAGTTCGCAGGTCATTGAAAAGGGGCTCTACGCTTGTTCTGAGCGTCAGTGTGATCACAACAAAGGTTGCAATGGTCATGCCAGAGATCAGGAAGACAGGGTTGTGAACATCCAAGCCCAGAGGGCCGACCTGTGCGGTAATGTTGTCCTGGCCAACCTCGTATTCCGTATCGATGATGTCTGCGGCACCTTCCGGTTCCGGAATTGCCAGCTCTTCGGGTTGTTCTGACATAGCTTGCCTCCGTATTATCTGATGACCATGACCGAGATGTTGGCTCTGGATGCGACGGTGCCGCCATGGGATGCCCAAAACCGGTCTGCGAAGGTTGGGACATGGGATGCGATGACAATCAGGTCAGCGCCCAACTTCACTGAGGCCTCCACCAATGTTTCGTTGAGGTCTGTCGCGGGGTCGTGGCTTGCGAAAGTTCTTGGCTCTGTTTCGATCCCATGCAGGTCCGCTTGCTTGGCGGCGAACGCCTCCAGTTTGTGCTGAAACTCTGCGGGGTTGTGGGCCACAGCTGTGGGTGTGGCTTCTGTCACACCAACGTAGAGCACCTTCGCGTTGTAGGTCTTTGCCAGCTTTCCTGAAACATCGAGTGCTTTGTCAAGAATTTCTTGATGTGCAAGGTCAACAGGAACCATAATTTTTTTGAACATGATACCTCCCGAGATCCAATTTATTTCAAAAAACAAGCGCAGTACTTAAAGGAGTAGTCTGTCACTGTCTGAAATTATAGCACGTATCTAGGGAATGTGATCCGTTCCGAGTATATTATTATAAAATAATTTGCAGTTGGAGGCCATTACATCAATGAATCTATAAAGTTATCTCTGCGTCAGAAAATGAAAAAGCCGAGGCTGGGCCTCGGCTCTTACTGCAATCTTGCTTTGTGATGATTTGTTATAATCAATCAATTTCCTTCAGGGCGCGCCGGAAGCGGTTGACGCTCTCTTTGAAGCCGTAGATCAGGGAATCTGCAACAAAGCCATGGCCAATAGACATCTCGGTGATGTAGGGCGCGCGGGCAATGAGGGCAGGGATGTTGTCAACGGTAAGGTCATGGCCAGCGTTGACATCAAGGCCCAGATCGCGGGCTGCTTCTGCCGTTGCAATCACCTTGTCGAGTTCAGCTTCTGCCGCCACCTTGTCGCCGTAACAGGCACCATAAGGGCCCGTGTAAATTTCAATGCGCTCGGTGCCGACTTCCTTGGCAAGAGCCGGTTGGGATGGATCGGGGTCCACAAACAAAGAGGTGCGAACGCCCCAGCTCTTGGCCTTGGAGATCACGTCCTTCAACAGCTCAGCGTTTGCCTCAAAATCCCAGCCATGGTCTGAGGTGGTCTGGGTAGGGTCATCAGGAACATAAAGAACCTGCGCGGGGCGGTTCTTTTCGACCAGATCCAGGAACTCAGCGGATGGATAGCCTTCCAGGCACAGCTCTGCACTGGGAAAACTGGTGCGGATCAACTGAGTGATGTTTTCAACGTCTGTCTTACGGATGTGACGTTCGTCCGGGCGTGGATGAACGGTGATGCCCTTTGCGCCGGAAGTCAGCGCAATCCTTGCCATGTCTGTTACGCTTGGCCATGGAACATCGCGGCGGTTGCGCAGCACCGCCACAGCATTGACATTTACGGAAAGGCGGCTCGGAGTGCTCATTGGATTACCTGTTGTTTTTAGACAAAAAAGGCGACCGAGACGGACCGCGGTCGCCGAATCTGTTTTCCGGTGCAGGATCCTAATTCTAATAGGCCTGACTAGATAGTCCTTCTGGTCCTCTATTTAGGGCTGCAACGCCAGTCCGGGAAACTTCTACTAGGCCAAGTGGTCGCATGATGTCGATGAATTGTTCGATCTTGCTGCTCCGGCCTGTGATCTCAAAAACGAAGTGCTCGGTAGTGGCATCAATCACCGTCGCCTTGAAGGCTTCACTAAGGCGCAGGGCCTCCAGCCGCTTTTCACCAGAGCCAGTCACTTTCACGAGCGCGAGTTCTCGTTCCAGCGGCTTGTCCTGTTTGAAGCGACGTGCTGCAACTGTCAGGTCTCGCACACGGTGAACGGGAACAAGCCGGTCAAGCTGATGGCGTATTTGCTCGATGATCTGCGGTGTACCTGTTGTCACGATGGTAACGCGAGACAGGTGACGTTCGTGCTCGGTTTCTGACACGCTGAGCGAGTCGATATTGTAGCCGCGACCGGAAAACAGGCCAATGACACGGGCGAGTACGCCCGGTTCGTTGTCCACGATAACGGACAGAGTATGGGTTTCTTGTGTGTCGCTGACTTCAGCTAGGAAGTAGGCCGATAGGGCGTCTGGATTTTGTGCGTTCATGGTTCTCTCCCCCATCCCTCACACGAGGGCCTTTCCTTCTTTGCCGATGGCATTGGCGACCGCTTCATCCGTTGCTTCATCAGGAAGCAGCATCTCGTTGTGTGCTTTGCCTGATGGTATCATCGGGAAGCAGTTTGCCAGTTGAGCGACGCAGCAATCAAACAAGACAGGGCCTGGCGTTGCAATCATTTCTGCAATGGCATCATCAAGTTCATCCGGTTTGGTGACGCGGAAGCCCTTGCCGCCGTACGCCTCTGCCAGCTTGACGAAGTCTGGCAGGCTGTCGGTGTAGGAGTGTGAAAGACGGTTGCCGTGGAGCAGCTGCTGCCACTGGCGCACCATGCCCATGTAGCTGTTGTTCAGGATAAAGGTCTTTGGCGACAAACCATGCTGAACTGCTGTCGACATTTCTTGAATGTTCATCAGGATGGAGGCGTCGCCAGCAACGTTGATACAGGTCGCGTTCGGGTGCGCTACCTGGGCACCAATGGCAGCAGGGAGGCCGTAGCCCATGGTTCCAAAGCCGCCTGAGGTAAGCCAGCGGTTTGGCTCCTCAAAGTCGATGAACTGAGCCGCCCACATCTGGTGCTGACCCACTTCCGTTGAGATGTATACGTCCTTGCCCTTGATGGCCTCGTTCAGGCGCTGCAAGGCGTATTGCGGCATGATCACCTCTTCGCTTGGGCGATAGGCCAGCGATTTGCGCGCGCGCCACTTGTCGATCTGTTGCTTCCAGATCTTTACCTCGCTGCGCGGGGTGAAGCTGGATGAGCGCCAGATGCGCACCATGTCTTCCAGAACGTGTGCCACATCACCGACAATGGGAATATCAACGTGAACGATTTTGTTGATGGAAGACGGATCAACGTCGATATGGACTTTCTTGGAGTTCGGTGAAAACGCATCAAGGCGCCCGGTGATACGGTCATCAAAGCGGGCACCGATGCAGATCATGACGTCACAGCCGTGCATGGCCATGTTGGCTTCGTAGGTGCCGTGCATGCCCAGCATGCCAAGCCACTCGGGGCCTGAGGCGGGATAGGCACCCAACCCCATCAAGGTGGAGGTTACAGGAAAACAGGTCAAATCAACAAACTCGCGCAGCAGCTGGCTTGCTGCCGGGCCAGAGTTGATGACGCCGCCGCCCGTATAAAGGACAGGGCGCTGGGCTGTAGCCAGCAACTCGACTGCCGCTCGGATTGCGGTCATGTCGCCTTTTGTTGGTGGATTGTAGCTCTTGTGCTGAACGTGGGTGGACTTGGGGCCTTCGTATGTGCCGGTGGCAAACTGAACATCCTTTGGAATGTCAACCACAACCGGGCCAGGACGACCGGTTGTGGCGACATAAAAGGCTTCATGAATGATGCGAGGCAGATCCTCGATCTTCTTTACCAGCCAGTTGTGTTTGGTACAGGGGCGGGTGATGCCGACGGTGTCGCATTCTTGAAAGGCGTCGGAGCCAACCAGATTGGTTGGAACCTGACCGGTGATGCAGACAAGGGGGATGGAATCGAGCATTGCATCGGTGAGGGCGGTGACCATGTTGGTGGCGCCAGGCCCCGAGGTCACCAGCGCGACGCCTGGTTTGCCAGTGCTTCGCGCATATCCTTCTGCTGCATGTCCGGCGCCCTGCTCATGCCGTACAAGGATATGTGCAATGTCGTCTTGTTGAATGAGTTCGTCGTAGATCGGAAGCACTGCGCCGCCCGGATAACCGAAAACGTGCTTAACTTCCTGATCCCGCAAGGCTTGGAGAACCATCTCCGCGCCAGTCATCTCCCGTTCCATTGCCTTCGTCCTTGTCTGCGCCCTCTTTGGGGTGTTCCCGACTGGGTCTTGATTTAGCCAATAAAAAAGGAGCCCTTAAGGCTCCTGCGCGCGTCTAACCGTTCCGAGTGACCTAACTCACTCCGGCGACGCGCTTTCCCACCACGATAAGAAGAATAGATGCGAGCTTCATTTTTATTGAAGGCCGGAGCCTATCTCCTCAATCTGGTAGTGGTCGGGCGTCACCCGTTACAATGCGTAGGTGAACACTACTGTGTGGTTCTAAAAAACGTCAAGCTTTTTTATCGAAAATTGCGCCAAGGGTGGGGCTATGTTTTCTGAGATTTCGTCAGTGTTATTTGAGGCCAGCTAAACATGGCTCAAAGCCTAGGGTTGCTCAGGAGTTCTTGGGCGATGGTCATATGTTTCGCTTGAGGTATATCTGCCAGCTGCGTCTCGTGAAAATGCTTAGTTATCATAGTGTTGAGGCCAGTTCCCCACAGACGTTTGAAACTTTTATGAAAGAAGGGTTGCGCTTTCAAATTAGCACCGATATATACCCGCCATCGCTTCGGCGCTGTTGGGTGTATAGCTCAGTTGGTAGAGCAGCTGACTCTTAATCAGCCGGTCCTGGGTTCGAATCCCCGTGCACCCACCATCACTTCTTCCCTGAAGTGTTTTGCGTCGATAGCCCTTTCGGATACACTGCCGAGAACAGTGGGTGTATAGCTCAGTTGGTAGAGCAGCTGACTCTTAATCAGCCGGTCCTGGGTTCGAATCCCCGTGCACCCACCACTTTCTTCCCCGAAAATATGTAGAACATGATCAGCGTCGAGCATTTGGTGTTTTGACCTCGTATCGTCCTGTAAAGGCCTTTGAGCTGGATACTCTCCATGACTGGTGTCAGGGCGACGGAGCTGGCATTTGGTGTGGAGGCGTTCACATCAGGGCGCATTTCGCGTTTTTTAGACTCATTATTTTGCCCTTTGAGCTCCTTTAATTGTTAAGGGGCGCTCAAGTTGGTTGTAGTGCCGCTCGCCCATCACCTCCAAGTTGTTCACATTTATTAATGCAACCTCAGATTGTCTTTGCGTAGTTATGGATCTGGCCGTTGCCGGTCTAATTGCTTGCTCTGCAACCGAAATTTCTTCCTAACATTCGCAGAATGCCTTTAGGTTGTATATTGTCTTTTTATACAACCTATCAGAATTGGGTGTTTACCTGCAGTCTTTCGCAGTTAATTCTGTAATTTGCTAAAGTATAAATTTTGAAATCTGAAGTATAAATCATGATTTCACGAATTAAGACATGCCTCGTCTAAGTTTATATCTTTCAGAATGGGGTGTTTTTATGTCTTTATATTCCAAAAAGTCGTCTCTGCCGACAGAAGAGGGCAGGGGAATGGACTATTTGTGGGCATGTTGGGTGGATTGTAAGCCTCTTCTCAAAGGTCGCGCCCTGAGGTTGACCAACGGAGATCATGATGCCGCAGAAGAGTTGTTGTCAGCAACGATTTTAAAAGCTGCGAACCACTTCAGCGGCAGGCCAGTAGAGCTTCGTGACCCGAAAGCCTTCTTCATGTTCGCTCTGAAGAACGAGTTCATCAGCCAGTATCGAAAGAAGCGCCACGAGTTCAAGCATCGCGATACCGAGTTGGATGTTCATGAGGACCGGGTTGCTCAGGGAGATTGGGAGGCGCGTGGCCAGGAAAAGGAGCTGGTGACGCGCGAAGAGCTTACCCGTTTGCAAGGTGCTCTTACAGACCTGCCGCCAATCTATCGGGAGATTTTCTCGATGAAGTTTGTAGAGGAGCGGTCGTATCCCGAAATCTCAGAGGTCTTGGAGATCTCACAAGCTCTAGCTCGAAAACGGGTTCAGTTTTTGCGGCAGAAGTTGAGGGTAATTGTCGCGGATTAAACCGGAAGTCGTGGGCGCGGCTTCACAGGCCAGTGAGGACCGCGTCCAACTGAATGGTTAACAATTCCAACAGCGAGGAACAACAGATGGCAGATGAAACCGTAAACCCGCAAATAACCGATGCGGTGACGCAGACCAATGTGAAGGTCGTAGCAGAGTCGCCATCTCAAGCGATTGCAAGTCTTTATCAGGTGGTTAGCCATGCCACTGGTTTGTCTGTACAGAACGCGACGCACAGTCAGCAGGCAATGAACCAGATAACTGCGGCGGTCATCTCCAAGGGTGTTCAGCTGATCATGGACATCAAAGGTTGACACAGCAACCTGAGGGTGGGGCGCAAGGATGCAGAGCGCAGAGTGGAGTCTGGGGCATAACTCTTTCCTCAACGCGGCGGAAAGGCGAAAGCAACTCATTGCCGGGTTGATGAACAATGATGCAGGTGGGCATTCCATGCAGAACGGGGCTGGCGATGCTGGTGCTGAAAAGCCCAGTGCGGAAGATCTGATTACCGAGATAGAAGAGCGCGCAAAGACCAACGGAATCTACTTGCCGGATGGTTTCTTGAAAAAACCTGAGGCAGTGCGTTTGGGTTCCGAAAGTCGTGCCAACGCAAATGGCGTAAATGGTGCATCTGCCTTGAACAGTGGCGGCAGTCACAAATCTCCTAGGCTCGCGTCTAATCCAGCAGTACCGGAGAGCTTGCAGGTTAATGGCGCTGACAACGAGCCATCTGACGAAACTACTCCGAAGAGTAATGATGATGAAGCTTCGAGCTCACCTGCGCAGGCTGGAGGTCAAGGCGGTGGTGGAGGCGATGGAGGCAATGGAGGTGACGGCGACGGTTCATCACCGAAAGATGCGAAGGAAGACCCTATGCCAGGCAATGCGCTAACGACGACTTCAGCGCCGGACACATCCAAGCTCAACCAGCAGGTCGTTCAGGCCGTTCAGTTCACAAACTATGAGAACGCAAACTATCTGCCGGAGATGATTTCGGCTCCTGCTGAGGTGATGGCGACGCAGACCGCAGGCCATGCAACGCAGAATGCAGAAAGCTACATGAACGGCATCATGCAGATTGCCGTAGCCGCCCAGGCCGTTGTTGCCGCCAAGATTGCCGAGAACCCGGCAGAAGCTTCAGTGGATGCTGAAGCTTTGACTCAGCTGCAAGCCATGGTGACTGCCGCGATCACTGCGTTTGGCGATGCAAGCACCACTGCTGGCACCGCAGCCAAGACAATCATTACGGATACCAAGGTGAGTAGCTAAAGCCCGGTTGGATGGAGTGGACAGTCATGGCGGACCAAACAAGTCAGGAAAACGCAACGCAAGGTGCGCCAGGCCAAACGCCACCTTCAGGCAGTGCTGCCGAGAACAAGCTGTTTTCAGATGCGTTCATGACGGCCCTCAAGGCGGGCGTTAAGCTTTCAAAAAAGGAGCAGCTTCTCTTGTTTGTGATGCTGCAATACCTGCGCAAGCAGAGAGGCAACTAGCGCTGTCCTGCCAACTCAATTGGAGAAAGCCCATGGAGAGAGACATCAACTACATCCGAGAGGAGTTGGACGAGGTGACGCTGACGCACCTGCGCCGCTGGATTGTTCTTCTTGAGGAGGCGCAAGGCAAGGAGCGCCCCTGTGAAATCCAGCACAACTCCCTGCCGGGATACCTGGCCTATCTCAATAGTGCCCGAAATGCGCTCTGCCGTGCCGAGGTTCTCGCCGGCTCCACGTTTGAGGAGACAGCAAGTGTCCGTGTGGAAGTGGATGAACGCGTCATGGATGAAGAGTTGATCACTGAAGAGGGTGAGATCGACGTCCATGAAGAGATTGTGGAAGAGTTTATCGAAAAGGAGAGGGTCTATGAGCGGTCAGGACGATCCCGCGAGTGCGGTCGGGCAAGGGGAGAGCGCGGCCGGAGCTGATAACTCATCAGCCCAGCAGGCAAGTCAAACGCAACCCAATGAAGCGCCCGTGGATCGGGTTGCTGCGGCCCAGAAGCAGGTAGAACAGGCGCTACAGAATTTTCAGGCGCTCAAGCAGTCAGTTCCCAATCTGAAGCAGGTCGTCGCTGAGATGAAGCAGCAGCAGGTGGATGTTGAGCAGGCAAGCCAACACATCAGTTCAAGCGCCCAGGCGGTCATGCAAGAGGTAGATAGTGCGGTGAAGCAGATGAATGCGACCGTGCAGGGCGAGGTAAACTCTATGCTTCACGGATTGCCGCAGGAGCCAAGTGCTCAGCCGGCCTCATCGCCGCAGGAGCAAAGCGGCTCAGCCTCTACGCCGCCACCTCAGACAAAGCAAGCGCAAGCTCAACCTGCTGCGACTGCGCAAGCCACCCAGACGATGGCAACCCAGCACCCGCAAACAGCGATTGCAAGTCAGGTGGCTGATGCGATGCGGCAGATTATCCGAAATGAGGTGCAGCAGGCTGTCTCGGAACAGATCGCCCCTCTGGCGGCAGAGATCAGTAAAATTGTCTCAAGCTCTCGGTCTCGTTAAGTATTAGAGGTGTTTTCAGGGTCTGAATTTGGTTTCACAAGAAAAAGAAAATTGCGTCTTAGTAGCTGTACACAATTTGTACTGAATTCTCACAGGAGACAGATTTATGGCAGATCCAACTACTGTAAGCCCAATGGTTACAGATGCAGTAACACAGTCGAACGTGAAGGTTATTGCAGAAGCGCCAGCAATGGCCATGGGCAGTATCTTTCAGACCATGTCGCACTCAACCGGCATCTTGTTTGAGAATGCGGTGTCGGCTGCACAGCAGCAGACCACTCTGTCTCAAGCCGCGTCTAACCAGGGTGTCATGCAGATCTACTCAATGGACACCATGGCGGGTGCCGGTGCCACTGAGAAGGTGGCACAGAGCGGTGAAGCTGACAACCTGACCACGCTACTGACCGTACTGCAGTCTTTTACCTAATACCTGACATTCGGGCTTTAGAGCTCATCTATCTGGCCTCGGCAATCAGTCTCTAGTTGTGTTTCAATGCCGTAACTGCCGGGTGCCACCCTTGATTATCACTGAGGAGACCTAAGAAATGGCAGATCCAACAACCGTGAACCCGATGATCACCGACGCTGTGACACAGTCCAACGTCAAGGTGGTCGGTGAAGCCCCTGCAATGGCCATGGGCAGCTTGTTCCAGAGCATGGCACACTCAACCGGTATCCTGTTTGAGAACGCGGTGTCGGCTGCACAGCAGCAGAACACCCTTTCTCAAGCTGCAACCAACCAGGGTGTTATGCAGATCTATTCCATGGATACCATGGCGGGTGCAGGCGCAACCGAGAAAGTGGCTCAAAGCGGTACCGCAGACAATCTGACAACCATGCTGACCGTTCTGCAGGCACTGGGCAACACTGGCCGATAAGCTTGCATCGTGAGAACTTGGAAAGTGCTGTCATTGTCGGCAGCACTTTTCTTTTGGTCGGAGCTCTTCACATCTGGGTGTTTTTCGGTATATAGCGCGCTAGTCATTAACCCGAATAATTCAAAAGCTCTGCATGCCCCAAGTTCTTGTCGTCGCCCTTTATAAATTTGTTCCCTTTGAAGACTTCGAAAGTCACAGGGAGCCCCTTCTGGAGTTCTGCAAAGCGCGGGATATTCGCGGCAGCTTGCTGATTGCCAAAGAGGGCATGAACGGAACTGTGGCAGGCGAGGAGAAACACGTTCGGGACCTTTTGGACCATATAAAAAGCGATCCACGCTTTGCCGATTTGACGCACAAAGAGTCTTGGGCTGAGCGTATTCCTTTCCGCCGTATGAAGGTCCGCTTGAAGAAAGAGATCGTCAATATGGGCCTCCCGACGATCGATCCACGGCAAACGGTGGGCACCTATGTGAAACCGGAGGATTGGAACGCGCTGATCAGTGATCCGGATGTTGTCGTTATTGATACCCGGAATGATTACGAAGTGGCGATGGGTACATTCGAGCGTGCCATTGATCCGGAAACGGAAACCTTCAAAGAGTTTCCGCAGTGGGTCAAAGAACATGGCGAGCTGAAGCAAGCCAAGAAAGTAGCGATGTTCTGCACCGGCGGTATACGCTGCGAAAAGGCGACAGCCCTCATGCTGGAAGAGGGGTATGACGAGGTTTACCACCTGGAAGGTGGCATTCTGAACTATCTGGAAAAAGTGCCTGAGGAACAAAGCCTCTGGAAGGGAGAGTGCTTTGTATTTGATGACCGCGTTTCAGTTGATCATGCCTTGAAACCGGTTTGGGGCAAGAACGTGCCGGAAAAGACACGCAAGATCCTTGCTGATTACATGATCAACGACGACGATTGAAGGCAAAGCTCTCTCGAGTGTCCTCAAGAGAGCTATTTTATTATCCGAAACGGTGGCTTGGAACACCCTTTGCCCCCGGGGTCATTACAAAGACGCTGCCGGAGAGTGGGTATTTGGTCATGAGTTCCGGATCGCTGTGCGGTTTGAGCGTTGTGACCACCAGATGATCCAGATCGGGGCCCGCAAAGCAGGGCATTGTGGGGCGCGGTGCTGGCATGCCGATGGACATGATCAGGTTGCCGCCTGGTGAAAAGCAATTCACGTTGCCTGCTGAAACACCAGCGCTCCAGTAGTTGCCGTCGGCATCGATGGTCCCTCCATCCGGGCGTCCCAGCGTGTTGTCCAATTGGAGATACTGTGTGCGGTTGCTCAAGGCTCCCGTTGTCGGGTCAAAATCATAACGATCAACGCGGCCTGTGCTTGAGTCTGAATGGAACATCTGACTTCCATCTGGGGACCACGCCAGACCATTGGAAACATGGATTTCCTCGGCAATCTTGCGAACGGTTCCCTCCGGCGCCACGCGGTAGAGTGCTGCAATTGGCTTGCGCGGCGAACGGTCATCCATTGTTCCAACCCAGAACGCACCATCAGGGCCAACTTTGCCGTCGTTCAGTCGGGTGCGGTCGTCGTTGGCTTCGATTTGGACGAGTACTTCTCGCGCACCGGTTTCCTTGTCGAACAAAAGGATTTCGTCGTGATGGGCCACAATCAGGCCTCCATCCTTGCACAGGCCAAAAGAGCCAACTGTCTTTTCGAAGACCCAGCTGCGTAGCGCCTGTGTTTCCCAGTCAAAAGCCCAAATCGCATGGCCGAGAATGTCGCAGAATAGCAGTGTGTTGGTTTGATCGTCCCAAACCGCGCCTTCGGCAAGGTCAAAACGGGGTGGGGTAAGACTTGTAATGGGGTCGACCAAGGTTGTGTGCTCCTGACGGCGTTGGATTGGAGAAGCCTTTATACGGCGTTCCCCTTGTGCGGTCGAGGCGAGGGACGCCATCGAGGCTGAATTGGCCGTAACCTTGACGCTTTTTCCTTGTTTTTCAAAGCGAAATAGGAAAAGCTGTACCTTGTTTGATGGACCGAATGGCGAACGACGACCGCATCTTGGCCACGCCCGGTAGACGTGTGAGGTGCTGGCGGTGTATACGCTCGAAGTCAGCGGGATCTTCGGCTGCAATCCGCAGCAGATAGTCCGCATCACCGCCCATCAAGTGGCACTCAATGATCTCTGGAGAGGCTGCGACGGACCGCTCGAAGGCCTGCAGCGCATCCTCTGACTGGGAGGCCAGTGAGATCTCTACGAAGACGCTCATACTGCGGCCAATCTTCTCCGGATTGAGGATGGCCACGTAACGATCAATGATACCCGCGGCTTCGAGTGCCCGAACCCGTCGCAGGCATGCAGACGCAGATAGGCTCACCTTTGATGCCAGATCCGAGTTGGGTATCCGGCCATCTGCCTGAAGATGTTTCAGGATTTGCATATCGATTTTATCGATTTTCACTTTTTGCGATGCTTTCGAATTATGTTCGAAGAATCCTCTATTCATTGCAATAATGACGCGATTTATTTGTGATGTCAGTAGATATTTGCAAGCACCTTCGCCTGATACATCTCTACTTTTTTCGTGGAACCACATATTTCATCGCCGCATAGGGAGACAAAAATGCGTGTAGGTGTGCCCAAGGAGATCAAGAACCACGAGTATCGTGTGGGGTTGACCCCAGACAATGTCCGCGAGGTTGTCGCGCACGGTCACTCTGTCCTCATGGAAACAGGCGCGGGACTTGGCATTAGTGCTTCGGACGAGGAGTATCTTGCTGCTGGTGCCGAGATTGCAGCTACTGCGAAGGATGTCTTTGATAAATCCGAAATGATCGTGAAGGTCAAAGAACCGCAAGCGGTAGAACGCGCCATGTTGCGTCCAGATCACATCCTCTTTACCTACCTGCATTTGGCTCCCGACCCAGAACAAACCGCTGACCTTGTGAAGTCAGGTGCTGTTTGCATTGCTTACGAAACCGTACGCGACACACATGGCCGTCTCCCTCTTCTGGCACCAATGTCTCAGGTTGCAGGTCGTTTGGCTGTGCAGGCCGGTGCGGCTGCCCTTCAGAAGGCCAATGGTGGCCTGGGCGTGTTGCTTGGCGGTGTTCCGGGTGTGGCTCCTGCCAAGGTCGTGGTGATTGGTGGCGGCGTGGTTGGCGCACACTCCATTGCAATGGCCTTGGGTCTTGGGGCGGATGTGACGGTTCTGGACAGAGACGTAAATGTATTGAGCGCGCTTTCCGCACAGTTCGGACCGGCGCTGAAGACTGTCTTCTCCACTCGTGCAAGCCTCGAACAGAACGTACTGGCGGCGGACTTGGTGATTGGTGCGGTATTGGTTGCTGGTGCGGCTGCGCCAAAGCTGGTAACCGCCGAACACGTTAAGAAGATGAAGGCAGGGTCTGTTCTGGTTGATGTGGCGATCGATCAGGGCGGCTGCTTTGAAACCTCTCACGCGACGACCCACGCGGATCCGACCTACATTGTCGATGATGTGGTTCACTATTGCGTGGCGAACATGCCGGGCGCAGTTCCGCGCACTTCCACTGAGGCGCTCAACAACGCAACGCTGCCGTATGTTCTAGGCCTTGCTGACCTGGGCTATGAGAAGGCTCTGAAAACCATTCCGGGTTTCTTGCCGGGTCTCAATGTCTACAAGGGCAAGGTCACGGTTGAGGAAGTTGCCGAAAATCTTGGCTACGAGTACGTTGCCCCCGAAGTTGCCCTCGGCTAGAGAATAACGACATTAGGCAGCAGCGGCACACGTGTCGCTGCTGTGCACTTTCGGCAAATGCGCAAGTTGCCTAGCAGTTGTAGTAGTAGGCGTTGCCATTTCTATCGTAGCCGACACACCGTCTCGGTGTTGTTGCAGCGCCGATAATACTGCCTGCCAAACCGCCAATAACGGCGCCTCCGACTGCTGAACCAACATCACCTGTTGCGGCACCAATTGCTGCACCGGTTGCGGCACCCAAGCCGCCACCCACCAAGGCTCTGTCAGTTCTGTTGTATTCACTACAAGCCGAGAGGCCCGCGAACAGGGCCAGCACTAGAGCGAGTTTCTTCATTGTTGTTCTCCTTCGCCCACCCCGCAGGGATGTGATATTACCCTAGCGTCACTTTTGGGTTTCGTAAATTGCGAAGGTCGCCCGGAAGTTGATGATGGTTAAGCGAAGGCTTTTGTTTTCTGAGAGATCAAACAAAAAAGGCCCCGCGAGTGCGGGGCCTTTTCAAAAATTCAAGGTTCAGCTGGGCCTGTTATGGGCAGGCGACTGCATATGGGCGTCCATTCTGATCGTATGCCGTGCAGTTCTTTGGAGCAGTCTGGTTGCCGATGATGCCGCCAGCGACGCCACCAATGGCCGCACCAGTCAGAGTTGAGCCCGTGCTGCCACCGGCTACCGCGCCAACAGCTGCACCGGTTGCTGCGCCAATACCAGCACCTGCCAGTGTGCGGTCACCCTGACTGGATGTATTGCAGCCCGCCAGAGCGAGCAAAGCTACGCTTACAAGAACGATTTTCTTCATGTCAAATTCTCCTCAAGCTGCCAGTGCCAGTCACTTCTATGTTCGGAAGGAATACCCGCAGCAAAACTCTACCTAGATTTCATATAAGCAGGATCGTGTTAAAAGTGTGGTCACTTTTGAGGTTTGCTTAGACTATGAACAAAACCGAGCAAACCACGGGTAGATCCGTCTTTATCTGCTGCCTCTACGGGCTTTTCTATCATTGGTAGAAGCTGAGTAGCAAGTTCCTTGCCCAACTCAACGCCCCACTGGTCGAACGAGTTGATGTTCCAAATGACGCCTTCAACGAAGACACGATGCTCGTAAAGCGCGATCAGGCGGCCGAAGGCGAAGGGGGTAAGCTGGTCATATAGAATGGTGGTGGATGGGCGGTTGCCCGGGAATACCTTCTGTGGTGCAAGCTTTTCGATCTGCTCGGCCGTTGCACCGGTCGCCTTCATCTTCTCCTGTACAGCTTCGAGAGAGCGTCCACGGAGCAAGGCTTCACTTTGAGCGAGGCAGTTTGCCAAGAGCAGGTTGTGGTGGTTCTGAAGTTCCGGCTCATGGCTGTTGACTGCCGCGATGAACTCGCACGGGATGGTGCTCGTGCCTTGGTGAATGAGCTGATAGAAAGCGTGCTGGCCGTTCGTGCCCGGTTCGCCCCAGACAATCGGGCCGGTTTGCGTTGCAACTGCGGTGCCGTCCTTGGTGACCTGTTTGCCATTGGATTCCATATCCAGCTGCTGCAAATAGGCGGGGAAACGAGACAAGCGTTGGTCGTATGGCAAGATCGCGCGAGTTGCATATCCCAAGCCGTTGCGATGCCATATGCCGATGAGCCCCATAAGCACGGGCAGGTTGTTTTCCAGCGGGGTGGTGCGGAAGTGTTCGTCCATTGCATGAGCACCGCCCAGGAACTCGCCAAATGCGTCTGGACCAATTGCAATCATGAGCGGCAGGCCAATGGCAGACCAGATGGAGTAGCGGCCGCCGACCCAGTCCCAGAAGCCAAACACGCGTTCTTCATCAATACCAAAGGCGCTCACTTTGTCGAGCGCCGTTGATACGGCTGCAAACTGATGAGCCACCGCTTCTTCACCGCAGGCTTCCACCAGCCATTTACGCGCGGTTGCAGCGTTCGTCATGGTTTCAATGGTGGTAAAGGTCTTGCTGGCAACGATGACTAACGTGGTTGCAGGGTCCAGTACCTTTAACGTGTCATGAATGTGGGCACCGTCAACGTTGGAAACGAAATGTGTGCGTGGACCGTCATGGTAGGGGGCCAAAGCCAGCGTTGCCATCACCGGGCCCAGGTCAGAGCCGCCAATGCCAATGTTCACGACATCAGTGAAAGGGTTTCCGTTGGCGGCGGCAATCTCACCAGAGCGGATTCCTTCTGCGAACTCACCCATGCGGACCAGAACGTCGGATACATCTGGCATAACATCCTTGCCATCCACCATGATCTGTCGATCCGACTGGTTACGCAAAGCAGCATGCAGAACGGCCCGGTTTTCCGTGGTGTTGATCTTTTCACCTGAGAACATGGCGTCGCGCACGCCTTCTAGATTGGCAGCGCGGGCGAGTTCGAGAAGCAGCTCAAGCGTTTCCTCAGTCATTTTGACTTTGGAGAAGTCGATCAGCAGATCCTCAGAGTTTCTGGAGAACTTGTCGAAACGGGTCGCGTCCTTCTCGAACAGGTCCGTTAGCGCTGTTGTTTCAAGAGCTTTTGCATGCTCGGAAATCTTGGTCCAGATGTTTGCAAGTGCGGACATTTTGCATCTCCAGTGGTGCCATTTGGTTGGGCCTGGTCGCCTCTTTTGTGAGGCTGGTGCTGGCATCGGTCTTGGGATCCGATGAAGAGTGAACCGTTTGAGCGGTCCAAGTCAATTAGCTGAGGCGTGCCAATAGTTCGGCACTCCTCGGGTCGTGTTGGTACCTAAGGGCAATAGCCCCTTCATCGGAGGGGCTATTGCCGCGGTTGCTTAAAGGCTAGCGGCTTCGCGTGCGCGGGTTTCAATACCGTCCCAGTCTTCGGCTTCAATGGAGGCTGCATCAGCAATCCAAGAACCGCCTACACAAAGAATGTTTGGCAGCTTGAGGAAGTCTGGTGCCGTAGCCAGTCCAATGCCGCCGGTCGGGCAGAACTTCGCCTGTGGCAGCGGAGAGGACATGCTCTTGAGGAAAGGTGCGCCGCCAGCAGGAACGGCAGGGAAGAACTTAAGACGCTGGTAGCCCGCTTCCAGAAGGGTCATCACTTCCGAAACGGTGGAAACGCCGGGCAACAGCGGAACGTCAAAGTTGCTCGCGGCGTCGAGCAAATTCTTGGTGAAGCCAGGGGAGACGACAAATGTGGAGCCAGCTTTTACAGCGGCTTCATACTGCGCATGCTCCAGCACAGTTCCTGCGCCGACCATCGCACCTTCAACTTCTTCTGCAACAGCCTTGATGCAGTCAAGCGCATTTACTGTGCGGAGTGTGATTTCGATGCTCGGCAGACCACCCTTTACCAAAGCGCGGGCCATTCCGACGGCCTTTTTGGGATCGTTTACAACCAGCACAGGGATTACTGGGGCAGCTGTCATCACTGCTTCTACGCGCTCGATGTTCTGAGACATATCTTTTTCTCCATTAGGCTGAATGCGGGGTCCAACCTTGATTGCAACTTGGATTTGACGTCTTGAGAGGTCTGGCGGTGCCGGGACAAAAGTGGCGCATCAAAGCTGCCGATGCAAAAAAGAAGTGGGGCTTCTCATGCTCGGCGCACCGTTGGCAGGGTTGAGGAACCACTACTTGGGTGCGGATTTGCGCCGTGTAAAAGATGGAGAGGCGCACTCCATCATTTCATTCCGTCAGAGCCAGGGTCTCTTCAATCGATTTAAATCATTCAACCGCAGACGTATAGTTCTGAGAGATACCTATATATACGGGTGCCTTTAGGGCATATGGCCGGGCCGCGCGTACGCGTGCCCAGCCATGTTTTCAGTCTTCATGCCATGTGCGGCCATCGCGCTCGATCAGCGCGATAGATGCGGAGGGACCCCATGTGCCCGAAGTGTAGCCCTTGGGGGCTTCCTTGTCGTTTGACCAATGCTCGAGGATCGGATCAATCCATTTCCATGCAGCCTCTACTTCATCGCGGCGCATGAACAGTGTTTGATTGCCTCGGATCATGTCAAAGATCAGGCGCTCATAGGCGTCCACATTTCGAACCTTGAACGCTTCGGCGAACGTCATGTCCAATGGCACCTTGCGAAGGCGCATGCCACCAGGTCCAGGATCCTTGATCATCAGCTGCATCTTCACGCCCTCATCAGGCTGCAGGCGAATGATGAGCTGGTTTGCAGAGATGGTGCCGGCTTCCTCCAGGAAAATGGAGTGCGGCAGGTCCTTGAACTGAATGACAATTTCAGACAGTCGTGAGGCCAAGCGTTTTCCGGTGCGCATATAAAACGGCACACCCGCCCAACGCCAGTTTGCGATTTCCACCTTTGCGGCAACGAAGGTTTCTGTTTGAGAATCCGGGCTGCCGACCTCTTCCAGATAACCTTGGACTGCTCCTCCGGCAGAAGCGCCGGGCCGATATTGACCGCGCACTGTGTTACGCCGCACGCGCTCCTCATCCATCGGCACAAGAGCTTTGAGCACCTTCAGCTTTTCATCTCGAACGCTGTCAGCAGCCATGGACTCGGGAGGTTCCATTGCCACCAGACACAGCAGTTGGAGGAGGTGGTTCTGCACCATGTCGCGCAACGCGCCAGCGGTGTCGTAGTAGCCCGCACGTTTTTCAACGCCCAGCGTTTCCGCGACGGTGATCTGAACATGGTCGATATGTGCGGAGTTCCAGAGCGGTTCGAACATGACGTTGGCAAAGCGCAGCGCCATGAGATTCTGAACCGTTTCCTTGCCCAAGTAGTGGTCGATACGAAAGATCTGATGTTCCTTGAACACAGATCCAACGGTTTCGTTCACAGCATGGGCGGATTCGCCATCGCGACCAATTGGCTTTTCAATCGTAACGCGGGTTTCATCCGTGACCAGATTGTGCTCACCAATGGCTGAGCAGATCGGTCCAAACAGGGAGGGGGCTACGGAAAGGTAGAATGCGCGGTCTATATTCTCGCGGCCTTTGAGTGTTTCCTCAAGACTTTCCCATCCTGTGTTTTCTTCAACGTTGACGCTCAAATATGTGATGCGCTTCAAAAAGCGCTCCATGGACATGTTGCACAGGTTCGAAACTTGTGCGGCCACGGACTTGTGAGCCCAGTCACGATAGTTTTCCGCTGACAAATCCCGGCGCGAAACAGCAATAATGCGGGAGTCGTCATGTAGTTGCCCATCCAACTCACGGTAATACAGGGCTGGCAGCAGTTTGCGGTGCGCCAAATCCCCGGTCCCACCAAAGACGATGAGATCAAAGGGCGCAAGCTGCGTCATGCGAACTGGCATCGGCAAACCTCTTTCATTTCATTCTCGGAATCGCGGGCTTCTTGCGAGCCTGTTCATTTCCAGATGGCGAAGGAGCGCCTCTCCTTCGGCCGTTGTGCCCGTTCTAACCCTTGGTGTTAGGAGCTTCGGGTTCTTGTTAGGCGAGATTGAGCAAAATGCAAGCCTAAATGACCATTGACAGGTGACAGGCGATTGAATTCGTTTGCGTTCCGCTGCGCGTTCTGTTCACCCATTTGGCGGCTCTGTTGAAACGAATGGTTTAAGTAATCCTGCGAATGCGTTTAGACTGAGGAAACAGATTTGGAACACCCCATTTTGCTTGCGCTGCCGCTGCTTTTGGGAAACTGCAGAACTCCCCACGAATGACGAGGCCAAAATGAACAGCACTTCTCCCGATACTGTTGACCTGACGTCCCGAATTGCCTCAGGCAAAGGCGCGCAAGCTGCGGATCTGGTCTTAAAAAACATTGGGCTTTTTAGCGTGATCGATGGCAGCGTTACCAACACGGATATCGCAATCACCGATGGTATTATTGTGGGGACGCACGATACCTATGAGGGACGACAGGAGATCGACTGCACCGGCAAGATCGCCGTGCCGGGTTTTATCGATACGCACCTGCACATAGAATCGTCGTTGGTCACACCCTTGGAGTTTGACCGGTGCGTACTACCCCATGGCGTGACGACCGTAATTTGTGATCCGCATGAGATTGCAAATGTACATGGTGCCAAAGGCATTCAGTTTTTCCTCGATAGTGCCTTGAAGAGTATCATGGACATTCGCGTCAACTTGCCGTCGTGTGTGCCCGCAACAGCTTTTGAGACGTCCGGTGCTCAGCTCGAAATCGAAGATCTGTTGCCTTTCAAGGATCACCCAAAGGTTATTGGCCTTGCGGAATTCATGAATTTTCCAGGTGTGTTGAATACAGATGAAAAGGCATTGGCCAAGTTGGACGCATTTCAGAGCGGCCATATCGATGGTCATGCTCCTTTGGTTACCGGCAAGGCCTTGAATGGTTACCTTTCTGCAGGCATCCGTACGGACCATGAGGCAACAAGCGCACAAGAAGCACGGGAGAAATTGTCCAAGGGAATGACCATACTCATTCGTGAGGGGTCAGTTTCCAAGGATCTGGATGCACTGGCGCCTGTGCTTGGTCCAGACACCTCCAGTTTCATGTGTCTTTGCACCGATGACCGCAATCCCCTCGACATTGCAGAGGAGGGACATCTGGACAGCATGATCCGCCGATTGATTGCACACGGCATACCAGCAAAAGATGTATATCGCGCAGCGAGTTGGTCTGCCGCCATGACTTTCGGACTGAAAGATCGCGGTTTGCTTGCGCCGGGTTGGAGAGCGGATATCGTCTTGCTCGATGATCTCGAGGGGTGTGATGTGGCGACCGTTATTGCTGGTGGGCGCGTTGTAAGAGACGCGGTTTTTGCAGCGCGCGAAAGTGTTTCCTTCGGCCACCTGAAAAACAGCGTTCACGCTCCAGAAACCTCGCCATCAAGTTTTGAAGTCGAATGGAAGTCTGACTTGCCTGTCATTGGCGTGAAGGCAGGCTTGATCTTGACCGAGCATGTGCGGGCAGAGTTGCCGAGTGTGGATGGCAAAGCCGTTTGCGACCTCTCTCAAGACATTGTGAAGGTGGCGGTGGTGGAACGCCATGGCAAGAACGGCAACATCGGTTGCGGTTTTGTATCCGGGTTCGGGCTTCAACGCGGGGCAATCGCGTCTTCAGTTGGTCACGACAGCCACAACATCTGTGTTGTTGGCGTGGATGAGGCGGACATGGCGGTGGCGGTAAACCGCCTGAGGGACATACAGGGTGGTTTTGCCGTGGTCGACGATGGCAAAGTGGTTGCCGAGTTAGCGTTGCCGATTGCGGGCTTGATGAGCGATCAGCCGTTCGAAGATGTGCGTCATGCACTTGAGCACTTGCGGGAGAGGGCGTTCGCTTTGGGCTGCACCCTGCCAGAGCCGTTCCTCCAAGTCGCATTTCTGCCTCTTCCCGTTATCCCACATCTGAAGATAACGGATTTCGGTATTTTCGATGTGGACCGGTTTGCTCTCGCTTAACCCTAAAACCTCAACGTTTGACCAAGGACATGCGTTCGCACCTTGAAACCTGCGCTGATAATGGAAAAATAGTAAAACTACGACCAAGGCTGAGTTGACGTTTTCGTAAACGTCGCTCAGTCTTTGATCGTGTGTTTTTTACTTGGGAGCGCCCGCCGGTGGTAGTGGAGGCTGTCTGAATGGCAGATGCCGCCATGGCGATAATGACGACGCGGTGATAGGCCCGTCGCGACGTGCGCTCTTTGTCACCTATAGGGGGGATCTCAGAATGACGAATGCCGCAGAGTGGGTTGCCAACTTTAAGCCACGCCCGTTAGGCGACTATTTCGATGACGCTTTGCGGCAATACCCCAACAAGCCTGCCACAGACTTCATGGGAAAGGGCCTGACCTATCGCCAACTGGGCGACGAGGTGGCCAAGGCCGCCGCAGGCCTTCAGCGCATGGGTTTCAAGAAAGGCGACAAGATTGGCATCTGCCTTCCCAATACGCCGTACTACACGATCTTTTATTATGCGATCTTGAAAATCGGTGCCACCGTTGTGAACTTCAATCCGCTCTATGTGGAGCGTGAGATTGCGTTCCAGGCGCGGGACGCTGGTATCAGCACAATGATTACGCTGGACCTGAAGGTTGTTTACGACCGTGTGGAAGCGGTGCGGAACGAAGGTGCGATTTCCCGCATCATCGTGTGTCCAATGGCCGACCTGCTGCCGCAGCCAAAGAAGCTGCTCTTCACACTGCTGAAGGGTGGGGACCGCGCCAACATTCCTGCTGACGATGCGCATGTGTTCTACAAGTCTGTCACGGCGAACGACGGCAAGTTTACACCTGCTGAAATCGACCCAAATGAAGACATCGCAATTTTGCAGTATACCGGCGGCACAACCGGCGTACCGAAGGGCGCGATGCTAACCCACGCTAACCTATCTGCAAACATGGAGCAGATGAGGGATCACTTTGTGGGGGCTCAGCCCGGTGAGGAAAGCAGCCTTTGTGTTATCCCGTTCTTCCATGTGTTCGCGATGACCGTTTCCCAAAACCTGTCGATCCTTATCGGCGCGGAGATGGTCATGATGCCGCGGTTCGAGATGAAGATGCTGCTCGATACGATCAAGCGGAAGAAGCCCACACTGTTTGCGGGCGTTCCGACGATCTACACGGCGATCAATAACTCCGAACTGACCAAGAACTACGATCTGTCTTCGATCCGTATCTGTATGTCGGGTGGTGCGCCGCTTCCGGTTGAAGTCAAGCAGCAGTTTGAAAGCCTGACTGGTTGCGTCCTGGTGGAGGGCTACGGCCTGACAGAATCTTCGCCTGTTGCCTGTGGTAACCCAATCGACCGCCCGGGCAAAGCTGGTTCAATTGGTGTTCCGGTTGGCGGAACGCAGGTTCAGTTCCGTAGCCTTGATGATCCGAAGCAGGAAGTCCCAAAGGGCGAGCGCGGCGAGCTGTGTCTTATCGGTCCTCAGATCATGAAGGGCTACTGGAACCGTCCGGATGAAACAGAGAAGACACTGGAAGACGGCAAAGTCCTGCACACGGGTGATGTTGGTTACGAGGATGAAGACGGTTTCGTGTTCCTTGTAGACCGTATCAAGGACCTGATCCTCTGTTCCGGTTACAATGTTTATCCGCGTGTGATCGAGGAGGCCATGTACTTGCATCCAGCGGTGGCTGAGGTGATCGTAATTGCGATCCCTGACGACTATCGTGGGCAGGCACCCAAGGCGTTTGTGAAGCTGAAGGACGGTCAAACAGCCACAGACGTGGAGCTGAAAACTTTCCTCAGAGATCACATCTCCAAGATCGAAATGCCCTCAGTCATTGAGTTCCGCGATGAACTGCCGAAAACACTGGTTGGCAAGCTCTCCAAGAAGGAACTGGTGGAAGAGGAAGCAAAGAAGCGCGAGATGGCAAACGCCTAGGCTTGTCGAGGGTGACGCTTGTAATTACAGGAGGGGAGCTTGCGGGCTCCCCTTTTTCGTTCAGGTTACCTTGTCGGCGACAGGTTGCTGGACGCGGCGCCCACGAACACTCTCGCGGTGCATTGTATAAAGCGAGGCGGAGATAATAATTGCTGCCCCAATATAGGTGGTCATTTCCGGCCAGACGCCGAAGAAGATAACGCTGATCACTGTGGCGTAGACGATGCGGGTATAGTCAAACGGTGCTATCACCGTCGCTTCACCTGCTCGAAGCGCACGAATGTTGCTCATCTGCGCGGCCCAGCTTACCGCGCCCAGAGCAGCAAGCAGCATGCATTCGGTAAGGTTTGGTGTCTGCCAGAAGTAGATACAGAAGGGCAACATTATGAGCCCGACAAGTACCGCCTGATAGGTGAGGATCGTGATCGGCTGATCCACCTGTGAGACCTTGCGCACAATGATGGCTACAAGCGCGGCACAGGCCGAAGCCAGAACGGCCATGAGGCTGTAGATGTTGAGACCAGCTTCTCCGGTCGGTTGCACAATGATGAGAACACCAACGAACCCGATGATGGTTGCGGCCCAGCGGTGCACACCAACGACTTCTTTCAAAAGCACAATAGCAAACAGTGTCATGAAAAATGTGCGCGCAAAGCCGAGCACTGTGCTATCTGCCAAGGGCAGTTCAATCACGGCGCTAAAGCCGAAGAACATGGCGCAAGATGCCAAAATGGTTCTGGCACCGTGGAGGAGCGGAGCCTTGGTCTTCAAGGAGCCCGGTAGGCCGCTAAAAATCGCTGGCGCGGAAATCAGGGCCATGATGCCTTGGCGGATTGTAAGCACCTGTGTGACATGAAGGCGCTCGCCGAGCGCTTTGACGAGCGCAGCCATTATCGCAAACAGCAGGGTTGCAACAAGCGCCCAGAAGATGCCCTTCAAGTTTCCCGGTAATGCGTTCCAGCGATGGTAAAGTCGTTTTTGAAGCGCGCTACTGGTGATGTTTGTGAACCCGTCCTGCGGGTTTTCGTCAAGCATTTGGGAACCTGGAGGTATTGAGTTGTGAAGTGCGCGAGGAGGGTTCAGGCGTGTCAGTTGGGCAGGCACATCGCTTCATACGCGCTTTGAGATCCTGATACCTAGCGGCTTTTTCAGTGCCGCGTCAAATGCCCAAGGTGTTTGGAGCGGGTTACGCCTATGGGCTGTCTTGCTGTCGTCTGCGCTCTATGTCTAGCATGCGCGTGATTTCCGATGGGGAAGGTGGCCTTTCCTATCGCTGCCGTTTTGAGCGGACACAAACGTTGTGAGAGGCTTGCTATGAATACCATGATGACCCAGAAGTTCGGTATTGGTGCTCCTGTTCGCCGGAAAGAAGATACATGCTTCCTGACAGGGAAGGGCCGCTACACGGACGATATCAAAGCTTCGGGTCAGGTGTTTGGCTTTATGCTGCGGTCTCCCGTCGCCTTTGCGCGTTTTAAGATCGAGGACATTGAAGAGGCGCGTGGGCTTGAAGGTGTGCATCTCATCTTGACGGCTGCAGATCTTGACGGTGTGAACCTCATGCCATGTGAAGCGGTGTTGAAGCAGATTGATGGCACCAAGCATCCTGTGCCGCCGCGCGAAGTCTTGTGTTCCTCAATGGTCCGCCATGTGGGGGATGCTATCGCCTTCATCGTGGCGGACACTGCAGAGATTGCGAAGACGGCGGCGGAGCTGATCCAGATTGACTATGAAGACCTGCCTCCAGCCATTGGCAGCAAGAGGGCCCTGCAGGCGGATACGCCCCTGGTTTGGCCCGAGTTCGGTACCAATACCGCTTTCGTGATCGGTCAAGGTGATGAGCAAAAAACAGAGGCCGCGTTTGAAAAGGCAGCGCACGTTACCTCGATCGAGGTGGTAAACAACCGTCTCGTGGCCAACTACATGGAAACAAGAAGTTGCATTGGGGAATATAGCCCTGAGGATGCCAGCTATACTCTGACGACCGGTACGCAGGGCGTTCATGATATGCGGGACATCATCGCTGATGACATCTTGCATATCGATCGCGCCAAGTTGAGGGTGATAACCCCGGATGTGGGAGGAGGTTTCGGAACCAAGATCTTCTGCTACCGAGAATACCCGTTGTGTCTGATTGCTTCCAGAAAGCTGGGAAGACCGGTCAAGTGGACCGGCGAGCGGACGGATCACTTCGTGACGGATTCCCATGGGCGAGACAACGTAAGTACGGCTGAACTTGCTCTCGATGCAGCCGGGCGCATTCTTGGCCTGAAAGTTCATGTAATCGCGGATATGGGGGCCTATCTTCATCAGTTCGGCGCAGCAATCCCGCGTATTGGCACGTCGATGTCGCCAGGGCTCTACGACATTCCTGCGGTTTGGGCAAAGGTGACCGGCGTCTACACCAATACCGTGCCAACGGATGCTTACCGAGGTGCAGGCCGTCCCGAAGCCGCCTATCTGATCGAGCGCTTGGTTGACAAGGCGGCATCAGAGATCGGCATGGATTCGGTTTCTTTCCGCAAGCTGAACTTCATCAAACCGGAGCAGTTCCCGTACACCACGCAGCTGAAGCGCATGTACGACACGGGTGACTTCTCCGGGCACCTTTCCAAAGCGATGGAGGAGGCGCAGTGGGACACTTTTTCAGAGCGTGAGGCGGAGAGTTTGTCGCGCGGCATGTGGCGCGGGATCGGCGTTAGCTCCTACATCGAGGCCTGTGCTTTTCCAGGAGGAGAAGAGGCGACCGTTGAGCTGAACGAAGATGGTACGGTCACCCTGTTCATTGGCACGCAAACCAATGGACAGGGACATGCCACGGCTTACGGGCAGGTGGTTGCGCAGGAACTGGGTCTGACCCTTGAAGAAGTGGAGCTGGTGCAAGGTGATACGGCCCGCATTCGAAAAGGGGATGGGACTGGCGGTTCTCGGTCCATTCCACTTGGTCTGACATCAACTCTCTCGGCAACGAAAACCTTGGCCCGGCAGATCAAAGAGCTTGCCTCCGAAAAGCTGGAGGTTGGCTTGGAAGATCTTGAGTTGGCAGAGGGTGTGGTTCGGGTGGTTGGAACGGATCAGCGTCTCTCGTTCTCTGAGGTTGCTGCACTTTCACCCGACAAACTTCGTGCGATTGATGAAGTGAAACAAGCGGAATGCACATACCCGAATGGCACACACATTTGCGAGCTGGAGATTGATCCGGAGACAGGCATAGTCCAGATCGAGAATTATGTGATCGTTGATGATTTTGGTGTTACCGTGAACCCGCTTCTCCTTCAGGGACAGGTTCATGGGGGTGCCGTTCAGGCGATCTCTCAGGCGCTGTGCGAGCGGACGGTCTATGATGATGATGGTCAGCTCCTGACAGCCTCGCTGCTGGACTATCAACTCGCAAGAGCTGCAGACATGCCGAGCTTTAATTTTCAGACACACAATGTGCCTTCCACAACAAATGCGCTGGGCATAAAGGGGGCAGGTGAGGCCGGCACCATCGGCGCGTGTGCGGCGGTCATGAACGCATTAAACTCAGCCTTGCAAAAGCATGGCGGGGTAGAGCAGATAGATATGCCCGCAACGCCAGAACGTGTGTGGATGGCAATTCAGAAAGCAAAAGCCTAGGCGCATTGAACAAGTCTTGGAATGAATAGGCCGGGCAGCCTGATTGCATGACTGATATGTCATAAACGCACTTGCTCTTGACAGCGAAGCAAGAGACTAACACCATCTGTGAAGGTGATGCTGCAACAGCATGTTGCTGGCGTGCCTTCCCGCCTTGCTTCCTTGTGTGAAGCTCTCTGTCTTTCTTCTAAAAATGCTTGGGTGACCAGCTGGCATTTCTTCGTCTTTTACTGGCCGACGGTTCCCATGCGCTTTTTAAAAACAGATCCCCACTTTCGCGCCCCAAAACCCAAGATGCCGCCAGACGCCCTGCCTCCAGCAACGGGTGAGGATGCCCGTCCTCTGATCGGCATTGCGTTCAAGGTCGCTTCCACCTTCAGCTTCTTCATCATGGTCAGTGCAATCAAGCTGGTTTCTGAAGATGTGCCTATCACTCAGGTGGTGTTTGCGCGCAACTTCTTTGGCATGATTCCGATCCTGATCATGATGATCGTGAATGGCCAATTGATCATTGCTGCAAAGACCAACAGGCCTGGTACCCACATTTCACGTGCTGTAATTGGGGTAACGGCGATGGTTTGCAACTTCTGGGCATTGAGTTTGATCCCTCTGCCCGACGCAACCGCCATTGGCTTTGCTGCGCCGCTTATTGTTGTTGTGCTGGCTGCCTTGGTGTTGAAAGAAACGGTTCGCATCTTCCGTTGGAGCGCGGTGGCCGTTGGTTTTGTCGGAGTTATTATCACCGTGTTGCCGCATATGGGGCAGGGCTCGGGTGATACCTTCAGTCAGAACCTTGGCGTCCTACTCGCGTTCGGGGCGGCGTTTTTTGGTGCTGTTGCGATGATTACCGTTCGCAAGCTTTGTGAGACAGAACGCACGTCGACCATCGTGTTTTGGTTCACCATGGCTTCAACGGGGATGTCGTTCCTCACGCTGCCGTTGGGTTGGGTCTACCCTGATGTTGCCTGGGTCATGCCTTCCTGGCTGGATATGCTGTTTCTCGTCGGTGTAGGCGTGTTTGGCGGCATTGGGCAGTTGCTGCTTACACAAAGCTATCGTTTTGCCGATGCCTCAACCGTGGCGCCTTTCGACTACATCAATATGGTCTGGGCGATCGTGTTCGGTTTTTTGATTTTTGCTGAAGTTCCAACACCGGAGGTGCTTGTCGGTTCAGCTATTGTGATCTCGGCAGGCATATTCGTCATTTACCGAGAACGGAAGTTGGGTTTCGAGCGCACCAGGCCGGGGCGCGCGTCCACTCCTTCCAAGTCCTGATGAAAAAGACCGGCCTGTGCCGGTCTCTTGCTTAGAATGCCTTGAAGGTGATGATTGTCTTGGTGTCTTGAATGCCTTCGAACTGATGGACCTTCTCGCTGACGAAGTGACCAATGTCCTCGCCATCTTCAATGTAAAACTTCACCATCAGGTCGAAGTCACCTGATGTGGAGTAAACCTCCGAAGCGATTTCTGCATCTGCGATTTCGTTGGCAACCCGGTAGGTCTCACCAAGCTTGCACTTAATCATCACGAAGAACGGTGTCATTCTGAAGTCCTCTTGCTCCCCACGTCGCGTTGTTCACGAGTCAGCGCACATCTGAGCGTGTTCCCTTTTGAAACGCAAGCCATACCAGAGGCTTCGACCGAGTTCTGTGAGCAGCTTTTAGCACGTTTTCATTTTGCATTGTGTTCCTACGTTGTTTTTGTTAGGCCGATAAACAGTCTCATGGGGGTGCCGCGGTGGCTGAGAGGTCTTTGGACCAACTCCTTGAACCTGATCCGGCTTGTACCGGCGGAGGGAATTGGGATGACGATATTGCCTTGCCGCCTCAGGCCATTCCTTCGGAGGTGGACACGATGACTGACTTTCACTCAAAGAACATTTGGGATGTGTTTGCGCGCGTGCGCCAGCATGTGCCAAGGGTACATTGCTTGACCAATGTTGTGGCACAGGAGTTGACGGCCAACGTGCTGCTAGCAGCTGGCGCGATACCTTCCATGACCATTGCGCGGGAAGAAGTGGAGACCTTTGCTGGGTCTGCCGATGCGCTTCTCGTCAATCTTGGGACGCTTGACGCGGGACGACGCGACAGCATGGCGGCAGCTACCGCTGTTGCAACAGAGAAGGGCATCCCCTGGGTGCTCGATCCTGTAAAGGTCGACCGATCTCCATTCCGTGCGGACTATGCGATGTCGCAGTTGGCTCAGGGGCCAAGCGTGCTCAAAGCCAACGAAGGTGAACTGGAGACCTTAAAGGCGGGCCTGACCTTGCCGTTGCAAACCGTGGTGCTTTGCACGGGGGCCGTTGATAGGATTTCCCGGCAGGGCACCCAACTGGGCCTTCGAAATGGGGCTGAGGTGATGACCCGCGTTACCGCAATGGGCTGCTCCATGGCGGCTCTTGTGGCCGCGTGCTGCGCCGTTGAGGAGGATCATTTGCTGGCCACCTTGAGTGCGGCCGCAGTCTTTGCTGTCGCCGGGGAGATTGCACACAAGGCAAGCACAGGGCCGGGGAGCTTCACTCCAGCGCTGCTTGATACCCTCTACACATTGGAGTGGGATCAGTTTGAGCAAGTGCTAAGATTAGAACAAGAACACACCGAGGAGATTTGAGGGGACCAATGACTGCAATCGCTTTGACTATTGCTGGATCGGATTCAGGCGGCGGCGCCGGTATTCAAGCGGATTTGAAGGCATTCTCCGCTCTCGGTGTCTATGGTGCCAGTGTTCTGACTGCCCTTACCGCACAAAACACCAAGGGTGTGACCGGTATTCATTCCGTGCCAGCCGCCTTTGTTGGCGCGCAGCTGGATGCCGTTCTGTCGGATTTGGACGTGAAGGCAATCAAGATCGGTATGTTGTCGCAGCCGGACATCATCGCGGAGATTGCCCGCAAGCTTGATCAGTACGACTGCAAGAAGGTGGTGCTCGACCCTGTCATGGTTGCGACATCCGGTGACGTTCTGCTCCAACCGGAAGCGCGTACCAATTTGACAGAGCTTCTGTTTCCGCGTGCGAGCATCATCACACCCAATCTTCTGGAGGCTGCTTTCCTCTTGGGTGATGATCCGGCCCAAAATGCCGAGGATATGGAACGGCAGGCGGCGGCCCTTCTGAAAATGGGCGCGAAAACCGTGCTTCTGAAAGGTGGTCACGGTAACGATAATGAAGCCTCGGATTTGTTTTTTTCCGCAGAGCAGTCTAAATGGCTTCGAGCTCCACGTTTTGCCACCGAAAACACCCATGGCACAGGCTGCACCCTGTCCGCTGCAATTGCGGCGGAAATGGCCAAGGGAAAAGCGCTGAGCCCGGCTGTTGAAGCGGCGAAAGCCTACATAAGCGGTGCGATTGAGATGGCGGACACACTTGAAATTGGCGAAGGGCATGGCCCTGTGCACCACTTCTATAAGTTTTGGTAGAAGGTCCGAGAGATGACTGAAGAATACAACAAAAACGGTATGACGCGCCGCCAGACTTTCAGTCTGGTAGGAGCGGGGGCCGTAGCCGGAACGGCGCTGGCTGCGCCTGCATTGGCGCAAGAGCAAAACGCGGCGGTGATCGAGTGGAAGATGGTGACTTCATGGCCGAAGGGCCTGCCGGGGCCTGGTCTTTCTGCTCAGCGGGTATGTGACCGCATCAACACCATGAGTAATGGTCGTATGCGCGTCCGTTTGTATGCGGCGGGAGAACTCGTGCCTGCCTTCGAAGTGTTCGATGCGGTTTCTGGTGGCGTGGCCCAAATGGGGCATTCCGCTTCCTTTTACTGGCAAGGCAAGATGCCAGCTTCCGTGTTTTTCACCACCGTGCCATTTGGCTTGACACCTGAAGAGCACAACACCTGGATCGAGTATGGTGGTGGTCAAGAATTGTGGGACCGCCTTTATGCTCCCTTTGGGGTGAAGCCATTCATGGCAGGGAATACAGCTGGAACCATGGCTGGCTGGTTCAAGAAACCGGTGACGTCACTGGAAGATCTGATGGGGTTGAAAATCCGCATTCAGGGATTGGGCGGCGAGATCATGCGCCGTTTGGGTGCAACGCCCGTGTCGATGGCATCCTCGGAGATCTATGCGGGTTTTGAGTCCGGCGTTGTCGATGCGGTTGAGTTCCTCGGTCCGTGGAGCGATGCGGCAATGGGCTTCCAGCAGGTTTCCAAGCACTACTATGGGCCGGGTTTCAACAAGCCGAATGGCACTGGTGAGGCCTTGATCTCGGCCGTCGCATTTGAAGGGCTTTCAGAGGATCTGCGCCTGATTGTGGAAGAGGCTTGCCGAAGCGAAAATGCTCAGGCGCTGGCAGAAGCAAACTGGATGAATGCGCAGGCGCTGGAAATGCTGAGTGCGGAAGAGGGTATCAAAACGGACCGGTTCCCGGAGGCCGTGGTGACCGCCATGCGGCAGCTTTCCGCTGAAGTTCTTGAAGAATACGCCTCAAAGGATGAATTGACTGCACAGATATTCGAAAGTTATCGCAGGGCGATGGCAGTCGTATCTCCGTGGAGTGATTTGTCTTCAGCTGATTATTTGATGGCGCGTCGCAAATAGTTATCCAAGGTCTCACTGGTTTGGGACTGGTAACTACCTGCGAAATTGTTGCAAATTTGTCGAAAGTTCACGGCGGCCTCTGAAAGGGGCCGCCGTTGTCATGTCTTCCGTTGAGGTTTAACTCAATCACGCCAAACTCGGAAAAGTTACCTCGGGGCATGGGAGGGATGACGTGACCGGCGGCAATCGATATTTGGCAGCAACGTGCTTAACCGCGCTTCTGTTCACTTCGGGCGAAGCATTGGCGGGGGCGTTCGCTCTGCGCGAACAATCAGCTGCATTTCAGGGACTGTCCTTTGCGGGCTATGGCACGGCCTCCAACACAATCTCCACGATTTTCTGGAACCCGGCGACCGTCACCGCCCATGACGGGTTGAAGGCTGAGTCCGTAAACTCGTTCATTCTTCCAAACGGCGATGTTGATACAAACAGCGTGACCGTAAACGGTATTCCACTTGGGCTTATTCCTGGCGCTGCAACCGGCGAAATCGGGGACGTTGGTGTAAATGCGTGGCTGCCAGGCTCATATGGGACCTACCAGTACAACGACCAGATTTATCTGGGGTTTGCGGTGAACGCGCCCTACGGGCTGTCAACCAAGCCTAACATCATCTCCGCCGGACAGATTTATGCGCGTTCCTCAGAAGTACTCTCTGTCAATGCCACCCCTATGGTTGGGGTGAAGCTCAATGAAATGTTCTCTTTTGCCATCGGCCTCCAAGCGCAGTATTTTCAGGTCCGTCTGAAGTCCGCTAGCGGCATTTCCACCACGAGCAGCACGGTTGAGCTGCGCGGCGAGGACAATGTGGGCTTCGGTGGTACTGCCGGCCTCTTGATCACGCCTCTGCAAGGGACGCAGATCGGCATTGGTTACCGGTCTCCGATCCGGCATGATCTTGATGGTCAGCTGAAGGTGGGCGCATCCTCCCAGAACATCAATGCGGATTTGGTGTTGCCAGAGCAGGTCAACGTATCAATCCAGCAAGAAGTGACACCAGAGCTCCGGCTAATGGGAACTTTTGAGTGGACGAACTGGAGCCGCTTTGGGAACTTCAACGTTTTCAACCAGTCCGGGATCGTCCTGCCACAGGCTGCACTCGGGTTTCAGTACAGCGATGGGTATTTTCTCTCCTTCGGGGCGGAGTATGACTTTGATGAGCATGTAGACGGGCTCACAGTCCGTGCTGGCCTGGGCTATGAGTGGTCGCCAATCTCCGAGAAGGACCGCAGCATACGGCTTCCTGATACCAATCGCGTATGGGTAAGTGCCGGCGCGAGCTATGAGTACAACGAAAACCTCTCGTTTGACCTTGGCTACAGCCATCTCTTTGCCGAGAGCGACGACATCAACATCGGGCCGGGGCACCCCGCCTACAATGGAGTGGTGATCTACCAAGGCGACGTAGAAGCTTCCGTTGATATCATTTCAGCGGCCTTCCGCTACAAGTTCTGAGCAGGGAAAGAGGCCATTTGTTAGGGGAGACGCTGGTCACTCCCCTAACTGATCCGCGCTTGCACCTCGGCCTTAGAAGGCGCTTTGGTAGAGGCCCCCATCCAGCAGGATGTTTTGGCCCGTTATGTATCCGGCATGGACAGAGCACAGGAACGCGCAGGTCTGCCCAAACTCTTCGGGGGTTCCAAACCGGCCTGCTGGAACTTCAAGTGCCTGAACTGCCTTGATCTCGTCGAGCGACTGGCCCGTTTTTTCTGCCTGTCGCGTGAAGCCTCCCTTCAAGCGGTCGGTGTCGAACTTGCCCGGCAAGACACTGTTAATGGTGACGTTATTATGGGCAACTTGGCGACAGACGCCCGCCAGAAAGGCAATGAGACCTGCTCGTGCGCCGGAGGACAAATCCAGACCGTCGATAGGGCGCTTGACCGACATGGAGGTGATGTTGATGATGCGTCCAAAGCGCCGCGCCGACATGCCGTCCACGACCTCTTGGATCAACTCGACTGGCGTGATCATGTTCTGAATGACGCCATTGACCATCTTGTCGCGGTCCAGGTCTCGGAAATCCATGCGCGGAGGACCACCGTTGTTGTTGATGAGGATGTCCGGTTCGGGGCAGGCGGCGAGTACCTCTTTTTGACCCTCTGCGGTCGAGATGTCAGCAGCGACCGCTGTAACGGCGATTCCATAGGTCTTTTGCAGTTCTACTGAGACGACATTCAGGCGGTCTTCGTCGCGGCCGTTGATCACCAGATCACACCCTGCCTCAGCCAAGGCCTTGGCTGTGCCCAGTCCCAAACCTTTGCTTGAAGCGCACACGATTGCCTTGCGCCCTTTGATCCCTAAATCCATCGGTTGTCTCTCCTTCATGGAACCCGATTGTGACGGTAGGCGTTAAATTTTCATTAGGAAAGCTTAATTTGTGACAGATAACACTGTCAAAAATTTAGCTGGCATGGCAGGCTATTCACAGATTGACGTTTCGGAAATGTGGCGTCCGGCCCCGAAATCTGGCGGTTGTTTGTAGCTGGCAAAATGAGCAGTCTTAACCTGTCATAATTGGTTCTTATGAATCGTCTTAAAGTCCCGGAGATTTCGTTCCTGGAGGCAGAGTGGTGAGCACAGAACCTCAGAACAAGAAGTTCAGATCTTTATTCATATCTGACGTTCATCTTGGGACCCGAGGGTGCCAGGCGGACCTGCTTCTTGACTTTCTCAAGTATCATGACGCGGATACAATCTATCTCGTGGGCGATATTGTGGACGGGTGGCGCTTGCGTCGTTCATGGTATTGGCCGCAGTATCACAACGATGTGGTGCAGAAGATTCTGCGCAAGGGCCGCAAGGGTGCCCGCATCGTTTATGTTCCAGGCAATCACGATGAGTTCCTGCGTGATTTTCTGGGAACGCATTTTGGCGGCGTGGAAGTGATCGACCAGATCATTCACGAAACCGCGGATGGCAAGAAATATCTTGTAATCCATGGGGATCAGTTCGACGTGGTTGTACGCCATGCGAAGTGGCTCGCGTTCTTCGGCGACTGGGCGTATGTCACGGCGCTGAACATGAACACGATGCTCAACCTGGCTCGTCGCAAGCTGGGCTTGACCTACTGGTCGTTGTCGGCTTGGGCAAAGCTCAAGGTGAAGAACGCTGTGAACTTCATTGGTTCCTTTGAAGAAGCTCTGGTTGCGGAAGCTGAGCGTCAAGGTGTCGATGGGGTGATCTGCGGGCATATTCATCACGCCGCTGACCACATCAAGTTTGGTGTCCACTACATCAACACCGGCGATTGGGTGGAAAGTTGCACGGCAGTTGCCGAGAACCATGACGGATCATTTGAGGTTATTAGATGGGCCGATCAGCAACGCAATACCGAGGACGCAGCTCAGCCAGTAGCCGGAGAGCAGGTTGCCGCATGAGCTCAATCCTCATCGTGACAGACGCATGGCGCCCGCAAATTAACGGTGTCGTGCGCTCTCTGGAGCGCCTAGCAGAGCAGCTGGTCGAAATGGGTCTGCGCGTGGAGTTCCTGACGCCGGAGAACTTCCGCTCGGTGCCCATGCCGTCCTACCCGGAAATTCGGCTTAGCCTTACACTGCCTTCGGAAGTGCGTCGCCATATTGAAGAGGCGGACTGCGATCACCTGCATATCGCGACCGAAGGTCCACTGGGCTTGATGGCGAGGTCGGTGGCGAAGCGAACCGGCAAGGTTTTCACCACCAGCTATCACACACGTTTTCCTGAATACTTGAATGCTCGTGTGCCGGTACCGGTCGATTGGACGTACGCTTGGCTGCGCCGGTTTCATAACAGTGGCCGGGGCTGCATGGTGGCCACGCAGACGCTCGAAAGCGATCTGAAGACACGCGGGTTCACCAACCTCGTGCGTTGGTCTCGCGGAGTGGATCACACGGTTTTCCGTCCACTGCAGAGCGATGTCCTTGAGGGCGTCGAAGGCCCGATCTTCATGAACGTTGGCCGTGTGGCCGTCGAGAAGAACATCGAAGCCTTTTTGAAGCTTGATCTGCCGGGCTCCAAAGTTGTTGTCGGCGGCGGCCCTCAGCTTGAAGAGCTGCGTTCGGCATATCCAGATGTGGTCTTTACAGGTCCCAAGGAAGGGGATGATCTGGTTGCGCTCTACAGTGCAGCAGATGTGTTCGTTTTCCCAAGCCTGACGGACACGTTCGGGAATGTGCTGTTGGAGGCTTTGGCCTGTGGTACGCCAGTTGCGGCTTACCCAGTCATGGGGCCTGTCGATGTGATTGGCGACTCCGGCGTGGGGGTTCTCGACAAGGATTTGAGAACTGCCTGTCTCGCAGCGCTCGAGATTTCAAGTGACGCGTGTCGGGAGTACGCTCTGAAGTATACGTGGCGGGCGAGCGCGGAACAGTTTTTGCGCAATGCTGAACTGGCACATGAAACCTCGCAGGGCTTTTTGCAAGCGGCCGCCAAGCCGCAACAACAGGTCTTTACGGCTCACTAAGCTATGATAAGGTCCCTCTGCTTATCGCAGGGGGCCTTCATGTCTATCGCCAGTTCCACTCCACTCGAATTTCAAGATATCTTGGAAGCTAGAACCCGCATTTCTAACCATGCGGTGCATACGCCATTGTTGCGCTCCAATGTTCTGGACGAGGTGACTGGCGGTCAAATTCTCATCAAGCCCGAATGCCTTCAAAGGACCGGCTCTTTCAAGTTCCGAGGTGCGTTTAACCGTTTGAGCATGATACCGGCTGAACAGCGGGGTGCTGGTGTCGTGGCTTGTTCTTCTGGAAACCACGCACAAGGTGTGGCTGCGGCTGCGAAGCTTCTGGGCATGCGGGCGACCATTGTGATGCCATCCGATGCGCCGGAGCTCAAACGGCGCCGTACGGCCGCGCTGGGGGCTGAGGTGGTGCTTTATGATCGTCTCCGTGAGGATCGCGACGCCATAGCACACGGTATCGCCTCTGAGACCGGCGGAACCTTCGTTCATCCATTCAATGATCCTGATGTGATCGCCGGGCAAGGAACCGTAGGGCTGGAGCTTTCAGCGCAGGCGCGTGCAGCAGGCCTTCAGCTGGAAGGAATGGTCGTTTGCACCGGTGGCGGTGGCCTGACCAGTGGCATTGCGCTCGCCTTGGCAGAACTGGAGCCAGAGTGCGTGCTTCACACCTGTGAGCCGGAAGGTTTTGATGATTATGCGCGTTCGCTTGCGGCCAATGCGATTGTCAACAATGAACAGGCTGGCGGGTCTGTTTGTGATGCGGTTCTTACGCAGGCGCCCGGTGACGTCGGTTTTGAAATCTTGCGGAAGAGGCGCGTAGTGCCAGCCATAGTCACAGATGAGGAGGCGCTCAAGGCAGTTGCCTTTGCGTTTACCGAGCTGAAACTGGTCGTGGAGCCGGGCGGCGCGGTGGCACTGGCTGCGGTGTTGTTCGGTAAAGTGCCAGTGAAAGATCGATGCGTCGGCGTTACGCTGTCTGGTGGGAACATTGACCCGGGCATGATGGCCCGAGCCCTATCGCTATAAGCGGGCGGGCTGCCTCCTGTCAGGAGAACAGCGCAAGCCTTTCTCCAGTTGAAAGGCGCTCCAGCGGGTCCGAGTTGCTCTTGCGCAAAGGTGCAGGCTCTTCAGCGCCTTTTTCGGCTTCACTGTCGGCTTCGAACAGGTCCAGGTCTTCATCCAGTTGTGGCTCGCTCTGGGCGAGGGGAATGATGTTCGCGCCCTCGGAGGCGTTGTTGCCTTCCGTTTCCTGCTGCTCTTCAGCGGCAGCCTCTACGCCTGCGAAGATCTGTTCCTCTGCGGGAGCATCTTCAAGAGTTTCAGGTTCAACTTCAGTCGTCTCAGCTGGCTCCTGCGCTTCCTCATCTTCTTCAGGTGCGACGCTGCTAAAAGTGTCGAAAAGCGCATCGACGTCAGACTGGTTTACGCCTTCGCCTTCCATCTGCGGCCCGTTCAGGAGGTGCGCATCCGGGCGCTTGTCCATTGACTTGACACCCTGATCTGTGTCGTCATCCTCTTCAAGTTCATAGCCCTCAACGCCCCAAATCCTGATCATGCGATCCAACCGCTCTTCCAGATAGTGGAGCACTTGAACGACTTTTTGCGTGCGTTGGCCAGTCAGGTCCTGGAAGGAACAGGACATGAAGATTTCCGTCGCCTTCTCGTCGATGGCATCACACTGAGCCACATCCTGCGGATTTTCGCGCAGCGACCAGGCTGCTTCCTGAATGGCCTCCGCAGCTTCCAGAATGGCTTGTGTGGCATTTTCCGTAGAGGAGACGATGGCATCGAGTTCATTGGATGCCGCCGTAAAGTGATCACCAGTGGTATTGTCGGTTTTGAGGCGCGCAATCTCTTTCTTTGTGCGAGCAATTGCCTCATTCATTTCGAAGAGGTTCAAGCGTACGCTGTCAAATTCGGAAGGGAACTGGCGAGAACGCATGTACTCTTCCAAATGCTGAACCGCCTTCAACAATCTCTGGGTTTCTGCTGCTTGGTTCCGCCGGAGGTATTCCGCCAGGAAGCTTCGACCTATGCCGTTTGCACTCAACGCATTTTCCAATGCGTCAAACACTTTCTCCGAGATCTGGGTTGGCTTCGACAGCGACATGAGATTTTTTCTCCCCAGCAACCTAGATTGCCCTGTATAAGTAACCGGTGAATGTACCTATGGCTAACAATTGGTTTACAAATCCTAAAATCTTATTAAGGAACCCGTGCTAGATCCCTTCTCCAAGTATCCCCTTGGGGATGACTTTCCGCTCGGTACGATCAAAGCCTTTAGCGCTCTTCTGTTTGGAGCAATTAATGACTGTGAATAATCAACAGCGCACCAAGCTGGGGCTTATTATTGGCATCAGCAGCTTGTTTGCAGCTTACTTCTTTGCGTTCGGGCTGTTCCTGCCTTATTTCCCCGTCTATCTGAAAGACTTGGCATTCACGCCGGTTCAAATTGCATTGATTGTTGCAATCCCAAACATAGTGCGGATCGTTGCAACGCCGGTCATGACCGGCATCTCAGATCGTGCGGGGCGACGCCGGTTATCCATCTCTATTTTTGCAATTGTCTGCGCGGTCGCATTCGGCGTCATAGCCAATGTGAACACCTATGCCTTGATGGTGGCTGTGGTTGTTGTCATGTCCATTTTCCTTGCGCCGCTGCAACCGCTTTCCGATGCCTATGCATACGAGGCCGTCAAGAGCAGGGGGCTGGACTATGGTGTGATGCGATCTTGGGGCAGTGCGGCCTTCATAGCGGCAACCATGTTCGGCGGCTGGTATCTGGGCCTGTTTGAGTCCGTGCAATTGGTCTACTTCATGGTAGTCGGTTTGGTTGTCATGGCCGTTTTGTCCTTGCAGCTGCCCGGTATGCCATCTGAGCACAGGAAAGCGGCTCAAGGGGCGGCGGACGAAGGCCACGCGAAAGGCGAACTCAAGCGATTTGAGCTTCATATTGTCTTGTTCGCCGGCGGTCTGACCCTTGGCAGCATGGCGGGATTGTTCAGTTTCGGGTCGATCTTCTGGCTCAGCCATGGCATCAGCGATACCAATGTAGGTTTGCTGTGGTCCGCTGGTGTTCTGGCGGAAATTTCCGTGTTCTTGTTGGGGGGGCGTCTGCTTGGGCGCATCGGGCCTCTTGGTTTCATGCTGATTGGGGCCATAGGCGGAATACTCCGCTGGATCGTCTTCCCCCATGCAGATACGTTTGGCAGCGCTTTGGTCGTGCAGCTGATGCATGGCGTCAACTTCGGTATGACCCATCTGGGAATGATGGCGTTTCTAGCGGAAGTGGTTTCTGGAAAGCGATTGGGGACGGCACAGGGCCTGTCTCAAACCTACATCGGTTTGTTTACCGGAGTTGCCGGTATTACCGCCGGGTGGATTTATGAGGTCAACCCGACCTATGCATTCTATGCCATGGCGGTTGTCGCCGCTGGCGGGAGTATTGTGCTTGGCTTGTTTTGGGCACGCCTTCGAAGGTTCAGCGGTGAAGTGCCTGCCGGCTGACAGTGCCAGCCAGCGCACTTCTTGGGTTAGCCCCAGAGGCTACGGTTGGGGGCATGCATGAGGCTGCCCTCAAATGGGATAGGATAGGCGCGGTCTTGTGCAAGCAGCAGCGGGCCGTCCAGATCGACGAAGTCTGCAGCTTGCGCCAAATAGAATGCTGGCGCCATCGCCAGACTTGAGCCGAGCATGCACCCCACCATGATCGTGAAGTCCAGCTCTTTGGCCTTTTCGATCACTTGAAGACCTTCCGTCAGGCCGCCGGTCTTGTCGAGCTTGATGTTGACCGCATTGTAGCGGTCCCGCAGTGCTTCAAGGTTGTCGGCTGTGTGAAAACTCTCGTCGGCGCAAACCAAGACGGACGTCGTTATCTCGCGCAAAGCCTCATCATTGCCTGCGGCCATCGGTTGTTCAATAAGGGCAACGCCCGCGTCCTCACAGGCCCTCAGGTTCGCTTCCACGTTGTCGGCAGTCCATCCTTCATTGGCGTCTACGATCAGCTTGCTGTTTGGGGCTGCCGACCGAACGGCCTGAATGCGTTCCACATCACCTTCGCCAGCCAGCTTGACCTTGAGGAGTGGGCGGTCTGCTGCCTTCGCCGCATCCTCACGCATTTTCTCTGGTGTGCCGACTGAAATGGTAAAAGCTGTGGTGAGTGGTTGCGGTGCAGAAAAGCCAAGCAGCTCATGTACTGGCTTGTGGGCACGTTTTGCCTCCAGGTCCCAAAGGGCGCAGTCGAGGGCATTGCGAGCGGCGCCCGGCTTCATCCTGTCTTGCAGCTCGGCCCGTGTCAGGCCTTCCGCGATTGCAGGCGCCAGTGCCTTGATGTCCTCTGCTACACCGTCAAGGCTTTCGCCATAGCGAGCATAGGGCACGCACTCGCCAAAGCCCTGATGAATACCATCCCAGATGTTGACTGTTATTACATGTGCGTGGGTGCGGCTGCCTCTAGCGATGGCAAAGCCGCCTTCAATTTTGAACGTATCTCTTTCGACGTTCACGACAGGTTTCATGGAGCACCAAATTCTTCAGAAAGTCGGAGGACGATTGGCTCAACGCCAAATCGGATAGGATCGGTTGCCGGCAGGTTATAATCGCGGGTCAGTTTGGAAACGTACTCCTTCGCTTCTTTCTCGTCCAGCGCGGCAGTATTGACCGCGATGCCGATGCAGCGAATACCCGGGTTTGTGAGTTTGCCGAGGGTCATCGTTGCATCGATCACTTGCTGGATGGTTGGCAGTGGGCACTCCACACCACGCATCTTGGTGCGGGTTGGTTCGTGGCACACGACGAATGCATCCGGCTGTGAGCCATGAAGAAGGCCAAGTGTTACCCCTGCGAAGGAGGGGTGAAACAGGGAGCCTTGTCCCTCGATGACGTGCCAGTGGTTCTCTGGTGCATCCGGTGAGAGATACTCAGCAGCACCTGCAATAAAGTCGGCAACAACGGCATCAAGAGCAACGCCTCGGCCGGAAATGAAAACGCCGGTCTGACCTGTTGCGCTGAAGCTGGTGTCATAGCCGTGCGCCCGCATGCCTTGCTCCAGAGCGAGGGCTGTGTACTTCTTGCCCACCGAGCAATCTGTCCCCATGGCCAGAAGGCGCTTGCCTGTTCGCTTGGTGCCCTGGCCCGTTGGGAATGTCTGGTCGTTGAGACGTACATTGAAAAGCTTGCGCCCGGTGCGCTGGGCCGCTTCTTTGATGGCAGGCACGTCTTCCAGCCGCATGTGGAGGCCACTTGCAACATCAAGCCCTGCTTCCAAGGCGTGTATGATGCTCTCCACCCAGTGCTCAGGTAGGACCCCACCGGCATTCACGCAGCCAATAACAAAGGTTTTTGCCCCGCTTTTCACAGCATATTCAGGGGTAATATCAGGAAGGCCGCTGTCGGCTTTGCAACCTTCAAGTCGAACTTGGCCAAGGCACCAGTCTTTGCGCCAATCCACGATGCCAAGGCCCGTTTTGGCCGCTAAGTTATCCTGAACATCTCCAAAGAATAGGAGGTATGGGTGTGCTATTTCCATCTTAGTGTCTCTTATTGTCTCTGAAAGGTCCGTCTGATTGCTAGACGTGGTTGTTCCCAACACTGTATAGGGTGGGAACGACTATTGGAGCAAGGGGACTGGATTCGGCCCATGGATCTGCAGGTTCAGACAGATGCGCCACTTCTCGAGGTGGTGAGCGCGGGTGATGGACAGGCCGTCAAGGTTTCTGGCCGCTGGACCATTTTGACCGCAAACATCGCAGAGACCTTGATGCAGGGGCTGCCTGCCAAGTGCAGTCTGCGCCATGTGATCATCGACATGGGTAACGTAAAGCAACTCGATACAGCCGGGGCCTGGTTGCTGCATAGAATGCGCGCCGACCTTGAGTTTGCCGGTCGTTTTGTTGAGTTACAAAACGTGGATTCTCGGTACTATGAGCTGTTTGCCGAGATCGAGAAGCACAACCCGCGGGTGCCGCCGACAAAGAGGCCTCGGCCATCTCTTGTCGCGCTGTTTGAGCGTACTGGCGAGCTTACTGTTGAGGTGTATCGTGATGCGCTCGCGATCTGCCACATTCTCGGCTCTCTGGCCATGGTGATTGCCTGGGCGGTTACAAGCCCACGCCGGATGCGTGCCATTTCCATCGCCGTGCAGTTTGACAAGTCCTGCATCGGTGCTGTGCCGATCGTAATGCTGATGAGCTTCCTGATAGGTGCGATTATCGCGCAGCAGGGTGGGTTCTATCTGAAGCAGTTTGGTGCCGACATCTTTGTGGTGGACTTGGCGGGCATTCTGGTTCTGCGTGAAATTGGCGTTATTCTCACCGCGATCATGGTTGCGGGTCGCTCTGGTTCGGCATTTACAGCCGAGTTGGGGTCAATGAAAATGCGCGAAGAGATCGATGCGCTTAATGTGATCGGTCTGCGCGTTACAGAAGTGCTTATTCTGCCCCGCCTGCTGGCGCTGATGCTGTCCTTGCCGGTGCTTGTGTTCCTGGCCAATATCGCTGCCTTGTTTGGCGCAGGTCTGGTATGTTGGTGGTACCTCGGCATTCCACCTGCGGCGTTCTTGACGCAGCTGCAGATCGCCATTGATGTCGAGACGCTTATGGTAGGCGTGGTAAAGGCGCCGTTCATGGCCTTGATCATTGGCTTGATCGCATGCGTAGAAGGCATGAAAGTGAGCGGCTCAGCCGAATCGTTAGGTTTGCACACCACAATGTCAGTGGTGAAAGCGATCTTCCTTGTGATTGTTGTTGATGGCGTATTTGCTATGTTCTTTGCTTCCATCGGAATTTGAGGAAAGGTAATCAATCCTCATGAACCAGAGCGGTGCTCAACCCATCCCATTCTCACGCTCGCCAAGCCCTGCGCTTGGGCGCGACGTGATCTTGAGTGCGCGCGGCGTGGTGGTCGGGTTTGGCACGAAGATGGTGCTGGAAAATCTTGATCTTGACGTTTATCGCGGTGAAGTACTTGGTTTCGTTGGTGGATCTGGGCAGGGTAAATCCGTTTTGATGCGCACCATTCTTGGGCTAACACCCATGAAGGATGGCAGTATCTCCGTTTTCGGTAAGGATTTGGGTGAAGCATCTGCTGAAGAACGCACGGCGATCGAGCGGCGCTGGGGTGTTCTTTTCCAGCAAGGCGCGCTGTTTTCATCCCTGACTGTTCGACAGAATGTTCAGTTTCCAATGCGTGAACATTTGAAACTGTCACAAAGACTTCAGGATGAACTGGCTCTCTTGAAGATCGAGATGGTGGGACTGCCGAGAGACGCTGCTGAAAAGTACCCCTCCGAATTGTCCGGGGGCATGATCAAGCGTGCGGCTTTGGCGCGTTCCCTTGCGCTCGATCCAGATCTCGTGTTTCTGGATGAGCCAACATCCGGTCTGGACCCGATTGGAGCTGCCGAGTTTGACCAGTTGATCTACAAGCTAAAGGAAACGCTTGGATTGACGGTCTACATGGTGACCCATGATCTGGACAGCTTGCACACGGTGTGCGATCGAATTGCCGTTTTGGCGGAGAGAAAGGTGCTTGTGACCGGCACTATTGACGACATGATGCATTATGACCACCCGTGGGTGAAAGAATACTTTCGGGGTGCCCGCGCCCTCAGAAGGGCGTAAGGAGGACCAATGGAAACCCGGGCCAACAATATTGCGATTGGTGCATTCGTACTGGCAGTGATTGCTGCCGTCTTCATTTTCATTTTCTGGCTCATGAGCGCCAGCGAGAGCGGCAACCGTCGTGATGTGAAGATTGTTTTTCCTGGTGCGGTCACTGGCTTGCCTACTGGTGGGCAGGTGTTGTTCAACGGCATCAAAATTGGTGATGTGGCAAATCTGACCTTTGATCCAAATGATCCAAAGCTTGTGGTGGCAACTGTGCGCGTGGATGCGAAGGCGCCACTGCGCAAGGACACGCAAGCCTCCCTGGGTTTTACAGGTCTTACGGGTGTGGCTTATGTGGATCTTCATGGTGGATCTCAGTCGGCACCGCCGTTGATTGATCCAGACAGCAACGCCGTGCCGGTGATCTATGCAAACCGTAGTCAGTTCGAGGACCTTCTTGAAGGGGCGAAGGACATACTGGAGAAGGCGGACACCACGCTTGGTTCCATTCAGCAGGTGGTGACGACCAGCTCTCCAGATATCGAAAAGACCATTCAAAACGTTGAGAAATTTACCACAGCTCTGGCCAACAACTCAGAAGGTGTAGACCAGTTCATGGCCGGTATGACTGACACGGCCAAGGCACTTACAGATCTGTCTGGCCGTATTGGCAATCTGGTTGATCGCGGCGAACAGCTACTGGCACAGGTACCGCCGGAGAAAATTGGCGAGATCGTCGGCGATGTTGAGCAGATTACAACTGAGCTGGCCAATTCGGCTCAGGACGTTAGCGGCGTTGTGGATGCTGCCAAGACCACAGCAGCAGAGCTTCAGCAATTTGCTGAGGGCTTGAATGGCAGCCTTGATCAGGTCGACAAGATCTTGCAGGCGGTGGAGCCTGACAAGGTCCAGAGCGTATTGACCGGCGCTTCGGATTTTGCTCGCGTGTTGAGTGATCGCCGCCAAGACATCGACCAGATGGTGGTTTCGGCCAATCAGGTTCTGCAGGATGCAGAAACGGTTTCTGCGGAAATTGCAGCCCGTAAAGACGACATTGGCAAGATGGTTGACAACGCTTCAGGGGCGTTGGCCGAGGTTAACAGAGCTGCGGCTGAAGCTGGACGTGTGCTTGCAGCTGTCGACAGTGATCGAGTTTCAAACATCGTTGCATCCACGGACAAGGTGATTGGCAATTTTGCAGGCCAGGAAGCTCAGATCAATGAAGCTATCGGCTCGATCAATACCGCAGCGGGCAACGTCAATCAGATCACGGTAGATTTGCAAAAACGGGTCCCTGACGTTGACAAGATGATCAGCGAAGGAACCGAAATCGCAAGCAATCTTAATGCGGCTTCGGTTCGTGTGAACGGGATTTTGGACAAGGTTGACAGTATGGTGTCTGCCGATGGGCAGGGCTTCATTCAGGAAGCGACTGCCGCGGCTACATCGATCCGGATTGTAGCTGATGCATTTGCACAGCGTGCGGAGCCGATCTCCCAAAACCTTCTCAAGTTGACACAGCAAGGCTCTACCGACTTAAGTGCGACCGTGCGCCAGCTGAACGCCACGTTGCTGCAAATTCAGCGCGCAGTCGACAACTTTGACAAGAATCCTAACCGGGTAATCTTTGGTGGCTCTGAGACACCTGTCTACAATGGGGCAAGACGTCGTTAATACACTTTGAATTCGTGAGATTCCTCGCATAATCACGGATGTGTGGGCTGAAGGCGACTCTTTAATAGGGACTGATTTGGCGTGAATACTTCGAAACTAGTCAAAGGGATGGCGGTTGCTCTCATCGTGGGTGCGACGGCTGCGTGTGGCTCGACTGGCCCAAGCGCCCTTTACGACCTGACAGCCCCTCGTGAGTTCGGCAATTCTGCTCGTAGTTCGAACGTGCAGATTCTGGTTCCAACCCCCGTTGCACTGCAAGCTTTGGACACCAACTCAATTGCCGTTGCAGAGGCTGGCCGTATCTACTCCTACTATCCGCGAGTTGCATGGGCCGATTCACTGCCAAACGTCTTTCAAGCAAAGTTGATTGAGACACTTGAAAACACTGGCAAGTTTAGAGGTGTGTCGCAGCCGGGGCAGGGGCTCCTGATCGACTATCAGCTGCAGACCACCGTGCGCGCATTCGAGGTCAACGTGGGGCAATCCGCGAGAGCCTATGTCGAAATTGCAGCGCGTCTGGTCAACGACAGAGATGGCCGGTCTGTACAGGCGCGGGTGTTTGCAGCCGAGGTGCCTACGGTTTCCGACAATACCGACCAATCTATTGATGCGCTCAATCAGGCCTCGGATCAGGTGTTGCGGGAGATTGCCGCCTGGGTTCTCAAGACGGTCTAGGGTTTCGCAGATCTACAACATTGTTTGGGGCGTGCTGCTGGTGGCGCGCCCTTTTTGTTTGCCTATGTGTTTATTCCCCATATGCGCTGTGAGGTACTGCAGGCGTGCTGAAGCTCGCTGACTGGGCCACATAGGGCCTCGAATGAAAAAAGGCCTCTGGAGAAGCTCCAGAGGCCTTTTTGATGGGTGTTAGTGCGGGCGGCTTATTCGAAGCGGCCACTCGCATGGGCCAACATTGTGTAGACCTTTCCGGTGTCGGAAGTCAGATAGGTCTGCCCCATGGTGTTGTCTGGATCATTACGAGACACCTGTGTCAGCAGCTGCTCGAAGTCCTGAATGTAGCGTTCAACTGCGGAGCGGAACTCAGGATCGCGCCCGTACTTCTGACGGATTTCATCAAAAGTCTGCTGTCCTTGCAGCGTGTAGAGGCGACGGGTGAACACATCCCGTTCGCCGCGCTTGTAACGCTCCCAAAGGTCCACAAACGTCTCGTGGTCCACTGCACGGGCGATATCCATGCTCAGAGAGTTCAAGGATTCAACCATGTGCTGAGGCGTGCGGCCCTGATTGCCTGCGCCCGAGTGCGGGGCGTTTGCAGGCAGGGCATCGTCGCTTGAGGCACGGCGCAGCAGGTCACTTACCCATCCCTTGCCAGCGTTGCCAAGATTGGCTGCCGGGCCACGGCTCGGCGCTGGGGGAGGGGTGGCCGGTGCAGGGCGCTTGGGCGCCTGCGGCCGTGGTGCCGGGCTTGCGACATCAGCGAGGGCTGGGCGTGCAGGCTCGGCCTGGTGAGCTACTGGGGCCGCGCTTTGGCCGGCTGCCGCCATGACTGGCGCGGAGACATCGAACTGTGAGGAGTGCTTGGAAACAATCTGTGAGAGTTCACCAAGAGCCTTCACTTGCTCGTTGACCACCTTGCGCAGCGCGGCGGTTGAAGCCTCAGCTTCGTCTGGCAGCGCCAGTACACCTGCGTTCAGCTCATTGCGGGTTGCTTCCAGTTCGCGATGAACATCACGTGCTGTTTCGCGCATCCGTGTTGTTGCCTCGGAGAAGCGCTCGGAAGCTTCAGTCACCGTACGCTGCATTTCGCTCATGATCTCATCCTGAGCCATGCGAACGGCATCGCGTGCCTTCTGGCCTTCCATGCCTGCGGTCATGCGCATGCTTTCGAACTGCTCTGTGACCGACTTGGTTGCCGCTTCAGCAGCTGCTTTTAGCATTGCAGCGACTTCGCGGGCCTTGTCGTCAGCAACCTCAAGCGTGTCGCCAAGAGTTGCTGTGTAGCTGTTCATGAGAGCTTCGATGGCATCGGTCTTCTTCACGATGGTGTCGGAAAGTGTCTCGATGGCGAAACGACGCTCGTTGATGCGCTGGTCCGTATGGGTGTTGGTTTCTTCCAGATTCTGGACAGTCGCTGCCAGTGCACGGCTCTGATGTTCCATGCGGTTGGCCACGTTTGCGGCATCACCCAGAACTGTTGCGGTGGTTTCCTTGAGAAGAGCTACCTGGCTTTCAATCGTGCTGTTGGCTGCTTCTGTCTCAGATACAGCGCGGTCAATTGCGCTGCGGAACTCACCAGCTCGGCGGGCCAGATTGTTCTCGACTTCTGCGAGATTGTCTCCCGCAGTTGCCAGAACGTCACGCAGCATGCCGTTGGATGTATTCAGGCGGTTCAGGATGTCTGTGATGTCGGTTTCCAAACGATCCTTCGTGCCCTGAATGATGGTCATTGCACGGTTGCTGCGCTCTTCAACGGTGTTACCAATGCTGTCGACCGCTTCCATCAGGCTACGGCTTGCAACCTCACCCTGACGGGTGAAGGTTTCAGCTGCTTCGAGGGTCTTGCTGGAGACTGTGTCCAGAAGGGCGTTGATGTCGCCTTGCATACGCTGGTTGGTGTTTTCCAGACGGGCTGCTGCAACGTTGCTGCGCTCGTCGATGCTGGTGATGATTTTCTCACCTGCATCAGAGAGAACGCGAGTTGCATCAAGGCCAGTGCGGGCAAACGCTTCAGTGGTCTCCATGCCCTTGGTGGTAACGGTGTCGAGCAGGGCGGTCATGTCGCTCTGCAGACGCTCGTTTGCACCTTCAAGACGCGAGGTTGCCGCAGAACTGCGTTCGTCGATGGCAGTGACGATCTTGTCGCCTGCTTCCACCAGCGAGCGGGTCGCTTCCAGACCGTTGCGTGCAAAGTGATCGCTGACTTCACGGCCCTTGACTGTAACAGCCTCAAGAATTGCGCGCTGAACTTCTTCCACGCGGCCTGTGAGGTCTGCTGCCTTGGTTTCAATAGCGGAGATGAGGTGGCCGCCATCTTTGTCAATGAGCTGAGCGAACTCAGCAGATTTCTCGCCAAAGGCTTCGTTGAGTATGCCTGCCTTGGAAAGCAGCTCGTCAGCCACGGCATTGCCACGGGATGACAGCATGCCAGCTGCCTCTTCGATGACTGCGGTGACGCGTGCCCGAACCTCTTCGGTCTCACCGGAAAGGAGAGAGCGCACATCTTCGATGGCTGAGTTGAGGCGAGACTTGGCGTTGGCGCTTTCAATCGCGAGCTTGCTGGACAGGCTGCCGATTGTTTCTTCAAGTTCCTCACGGACCTTGTCGCTTTCGCCTGTGAGCTTGCCGGACATCTCTGCAAGAGATGCTGCATAAAGCGCACGTGCGTTCTCGCTTTCCACGGCCAGAGCGCGTGCGGCCTGTGTAACGGTCGTAAGTACCGCTTCACGAACCTTGTCGCTTTCGCCGGTCAAGCTGCCGCTGACAGTTGCCATTGCTTCGGTAACAGCCTTGGCGGCCAGTTCACCTTCGCTCTGCAAGCTGTTGCGTGCAGCGGCAACCGTATCCACGACGATCTCGTTGAGACGCTCGGCTTCACCCGAGAGCGTGCCGCTGAGCTTGGCCACACTTTCGGTGACGCTCTCTTCGGTACGCATGCGCTCGTCTGCCAGACGAGAGGCCGCTTGACCAACCACGTCGAGGATGATTTCGCGAACGCGACTGCTTTCCTCGCCCAGAGTGCTTGTCGCTTCGGTCATGGCGGAGGTGAGGGCGCTTGCTGCCTTCTCGCTTTCGCCAGTCAGAGCGGAAGAGATGGATTCCAGGCGCTCGTTGAGGATGGTTTCCAGCGCGTTTGCACGGGAGTCCAGTGTTTCCGCGACTTCAAAGACCTTTGAGCCAAGTGAAACGTTGATCTCTGCCACACGTTCGGACAGCGTATCGGTGAGTTCCTTGGACTGGCGGCTGAGAACGTTGCCAGCTTCTTCAAGACGCCCATCCAGAGCCGCTGTCATTTCACTCTGACCGTCTGCGAATGCAGAAGCGATTTCACGGGTACGGGCAACGAGTGTGTCGGAGATCTGACGAGCGCGGGCGTCCAGAGCATGGTCAATGCGCTCTGTGCCGGTGGACATGGTGGTTGCCAGGTGATCTGCGCGTTCAGAGATGACGGTCGCAGCGGCGTCCACCTTGTCGCCCACCTTCACGTCGAAGGAGGCCAGGCTGTCGGTAATGGTGTTTTCGATTACACTGGAACGTTCTGCCAGGATCTCGCCGATCTTCTCAGCACGCTGAGTGAGGGACTCGCCCACCTGCTCAACACGCTCAGTGAGGTTGACGGCGATGATGTCCGTACGGTCCTCTAGGATCTTGGAGATGGACTGGCTCTTCTCTTCCAGAGTGTTGGAGAGGAGTTCGGTGCCACTTTCAACGGCAGACGCCAGATTGGTTGTACGACTTTCGATGGCTTCGGAGAGCGCATCTGCGCGGCTGTCGAAGGCCTGCTCGAAGGACGTTGTCCGATCCGCCAGTGTGGTATCCAGATGCTGGATACGCGTGTCGAAGGCGTGGCTGATGTTCTGGCTGCGCAGGTCAAGTGCTTGAACGAGGTCAGAACCCTGTTCCGTGACTACCTGCTCCAGCTCGACCAAGCGAGAGGACAGGCCGTCATTGAGTGCGCGACCTCGTACATCCAGAGTTTGGGTAATGCGGTCGCCGATCTCGGAGAGCTCGGTGGTGACGCGTTCCCCGCGAGAGCCAATGAGGCGCGCAAGTTCGGTGCCGGTATCTGCCAGCTTGAGCGCCAGTTCTTCGGTGCGCTGACCAAGGGCACCTGTAATCTGTGTACCCGCTTCTTCCATTGCCACGCGGAAGCTGTTGGTGTGGGTGTCGATGATTTCGACAACCTCACGCCCGCGCGTCGAAAGGCGTTCATCCAGTTCAGCACCATTTATCGTGATGCTTTCATGGATCTGGCCACTGATGGTGCTCAGGCGTTCTGCAAGCTCAGTGCCGCCCACGGTGATGGTTTCACCCAGAGTGTTTGCTGTTTCGTCCAGACGAGCAGCAATTTCGCCGCCGCGAAGGGACAGATCAACCACGATGGATTCACCGGTGCCACGAAGAATTTCGGAGACTTCCGAAGAGCGTGCGGAGAGGGTTTCAATAAAGTCAGAGCACTGAACGGCAATGGCACTATTGATTTCCTGCCCTCGGGTTGCGATGCCCTCTGCGGCCTGTTCACCGGTATTGCGCAGCGCTTCGTCCAGAGTAGTGACGCGCTCGCCGATGGTGCCCATCAGATCGTCTGTACGGGTGGTGATAGTATCGATCAGGCGACCGCTCGTCAGAGACAGGTTCGCGTTGATCTCCTCGCCACGGGCCAGCATTTCTGCGCTCATCTTCTGGCTGGCGTCAACGAACTGCTCAGTTACACCAGAGATAGTGTACTCAAGCGTTTCGTTAAGCTGCGTATTTGCAGAAGTGAACTGGTCTGTCACCTGAGATACAGCGCTGTAGAGCGTATCGGTGAGCTGACCACCAACGGCAGACATGTTGTCGTTGAGAGACTGGGTTGTTGCTTCGAGCGTTGCATTGAGCTGCTCGTTTGCGGAACCAAACTGCTCCGTAACCTGAGAAACCGTGCCGAATAGAGTTTCTGTCAACTGGCCGGTCGCGGTGGTCAGGTTGTCGTTGAGAGACTGAGTGGTGTTTTCCAGTGTGCTGTTCAGCTGTTCGCTGGCCGAGCCAAAGCGATCGGTCACCTGCTCCACGGTGGAGTAGATGCTGTCGGTCAACAGGCTGCTTGCAGAAGACAGGCTTTCCGTGAGGTTGTGGGTGCCGTTCTCCAGAGTGGTGTTGAGCTGGATATTGGCCGAGCTGATCTGCTCGGTGACACTGGAGGTCGTGGTGACCAAGGTCTGAGCCAGCTCGCCACTGGTGCTTGCCACACTCTCCTGGAACTCCTTGAGGCCATTGTTGAGCGTTGCGTTGAGCTCTTCGTTGGCTGCATTGAAGTTCTCGGTAACCTGAGAAGCGGTGGTAAACAGGGTTTCGTTGAGCTGGTAGCCGGCGCCAGTGAAGCGCTCAGTCACGTCGTTGACGGTATTTGCCAAGGACTGTGTCAGCTGGTTGCCCTGTTCTGCGATAGACGCGTTCATGATAGCGGTCTGATCGGTAATGGTCTGAGACAGGTCTGCACCGGCAGTTGCCAGTGTGCTGTTCAGAGCATCGCCCTTTTCGGCCAGAACGTCGCCAATTTCGGAGCCACGTGCGCTGAGGCCTTCCAGAATTTCCGTGCCAATGCCGGACAGAGACTGGTTGATCTCTTCAGAGCGTGCGCTGAGGGCACCGAGAAGGGTTTCAGAGGTGTCAGCAAGACGTGCGTTAAGCTCATCACCGCGAACGGTGAGGTTCTCAACAAAGCTGTTTGCTGTACCGGAGAAGGTCTCGTTGATTTCGGTGCCGCGCAGTTCCAGCGTCTCGGCCAGATCGGTACCGGTCTTGCTGAGTGTATCCACCAGATCAGTGCCGGTGGTTGTCAGGCGGTCAACATAGTCATCGCTGCGGGTTGTCAGCGACTGGACGAGATCGCTGCCAGCATTGGTAAAGTTATCAGTGACTTCATTGACGCGGGTTTCAATCTTCGAAGCCATTTGTTCGAGCGTTGCATCAAGCGCACCGGTGAGGCGTTCCCTTGCGCGATCAACAGAGGCGGCGAAATCCTCTGATGTGGACTGCAGCTGCGTCGACAGATTTTCGTGAGTGCCGGAAATGGTCTCGCGAACAAGCTCAGCGTTAGCCTGAATCGCTTGCCGCTGGCTGACCAGCTCATCAACCAGACGGCGGATCTTGAGCTCGTTGTCATTATAAGACTGCTCGAGCGTAGACACTTCCGTATGGATCATGACTTCGAGCTCGCTCGCACGCGCAATTGCGCGCTCGATGCCATCTCCCATGGCCGCAACTTCGCGGCGGATGGCTTGACCCACGTTGAGGATGCTTTCCTTGGCCACATCTTCCGGCTCAGCCAGTCGCAGGGCGACCTCTGTCATGCCATGCGCCACGTTGCGCATTTCCTGCGCGCGCCAGAACATGAGTGCCATGATCCAGAAGAACGCAATCGGAACGATGATTGCAATCACGGACAAGATGAGGGCAGGGCTTTCGGCAAAGGCTGCAAATGAGCCCAGTTCAGCAATCTCTTCCTCGAAGGCTGACCAGCTCATGGCGAGGCCAAGGCTGGCCCACACAACAGAGACGGCAAAAGCGAACCAGAATGGTGCAGCAGAAGGCTTGCGCTGAAGCGCAAACATCAGGCTGCCGATTGACTGCCTGTCATCATTGCTTGCTGCGGGAGGTCGGCCACCGCCGCGGCCTCTGCGTCGGGACGGCTTTTCTGAGCCTTCTTTATTGTCTGCATCAGTCAGCTTCTTTTCAGGAGCCGTTGCTGCTGCAGCTGCACTGCCGCCAGACAAAGCTGTTTCGGGCTGTTCCGCCGCGCCCTTCGCTTCATCTTCAAAGATTGCATCAGTGTCCTCAGGACTTCCAAAGTCCATTGAGAGCGCTTCTTCAACCGCTGACAGTGCCACTTCCGACGGAGCTTTCGCCTTCGGTGTGTTCGCCATGTTCGTTGCCTCGCGTCCGTACTCTTTACTTTGTGACCTTCTGCGTGAATGTTTCGCCTCTTCACGCAGCAGCCATGTGCGCAAGGATAAAGCCCGCACTACTACCCCGGTCTCCCAGAGTCTGTTCAAACTATTTCTAAAGAACTTCTTCCGGCCCTAAGTCCGTTAACTTTAACGGAACGGAAGATACAGTTCCCCCACCTTGCGCAGTCTTAAACCTAATGGCACAAACAAACCCTGCGTACAACAGATCTTAGGGGCCGTTGTGGATCCGATGGCATAAGTTGGCTTGCCGGTTTCTGCTCGCCTAGCTTAGCGCTTTCCCCTTTGGAAACCTTCTCTTAATTTTTAGGGCAGCGAACGGCTAAGGCTCCGTTGAGTCAAATAGTTAAAGCGCGAAGCTGATGCGCTATGCGAAGTGTCATCAGGAGGTCATCCAATCTCCCGTTAAGGTAGCGCTCGGGCGTCGCATCCAGAGCTCGCTAGAGCATTGGCAGACTCTTGTTTTTACAGCCCGAAGGTTCGGGTGGTAGCTAACGGTCATATCCTCATTTCGATGAACAAGGTTACAGTGTCAGGTTGTAAAAACAAAAACGCTGTTAACCTTTTACTACGTAAAAATACGCAGCCGCAATCCAGTTGGCTTTCCCAAAATCATAAACAGATAAAACTTAGAACTTCACAGAAATCTTTTGTTAACCATAAATTTTTTTTGGGGTACTGGATTCAGGGGGAGCGATATTCCTGTGTGTTGACGTTAGCGGTAAGCTTCCCTCTGGCTTCCATGGCCACAATTTGATCATAAAAAAGAATCACTTCAGCGGACGCGTTCACCTTGTTGGGGGCGCCGCCCATTATTTTAAGAGGCATGACATTGACGGTTCAAAAAATGGATTGGAGCCACCTGGATCGGGTGACATTTGGGGACGCCAGCTTGCAAAAGCAGGTGCTCACGATGTTCTGCGATCAGGCACGGGACTTCATTGAACAATTGAGAGTAGTTAACGAGTCTGACGAGGCAGTTACCATCCTGCATACGCTGAAGGGGTCTTCTCGCGGCATTGGTGCCAATGATCTGGCAGATTTCGTTGAGGAAGAAGAAATGCGGTGCCGGGCAGGTGAAACGATCAGGCTGGACGATTTGTTCGCCGAGATCCGTGTTGTCTGTGAGATAATTGAAGGCAAGGCTGCGAGTTAAGCGGACCTTATGGCCTGTTTCTGCGCTCAATAATCCCTTTTAAGGCCGGACTTGTTCTTGAAGAAATGAGGGCGAGCCTGTATCTGAAAGAAAATGACGCGAATTGAGTCTGGCCTCGAAAGTTTAAAATCATATGCCAAAAATTACCTTTGTTAGCGCATCGGGCGAAAAACAAGAGGTGGAAGCCGCTTCTGGCGCCACTGTTATGGAAGTAGCGATCAAGAACATGGTTCCTGGGATTGATGCGGAGTGCGGCGGTGCCTGTGCTTGTGCGACCTGCCATGTCTACGTGGATCCGGAGTGGAATGACAAGACCGGTTCTCCAGAGCCGATGGAAGAAGACATGCTGGACTTTGCGCAGGATGTTCGAGATACCTCACGCCTGTCCTGTCAGATCCGGGTCTCCGATGAGCTGGATGGGCTTGTGGTTCATATCCCGGAAAATCAGGGCTAGTTCCCACACTCGATGAAGCTTCTAATTCGAAAGGCCGGTTCCATGACCGGCCTTTTTCGTTGGTGGCTATTCGGCGGCGGAGGCGTTTGCAATTGATTTATCGGCAGCGCCCCAGATCAACTCATTGCCGGGCTCAGGATTGTTCGGCACCAGCCTTGCCAGAACGAGGCTGACGAATGCCATTCCAGCACCTGCCAGGAACACGGCCGCAGGTGAGTAAAGCCAGATCGCACCAAAGACCACGGGAATGAAGACCGCAGCGATGTGGTTGATGGTAAACGCCACGCCTGCAGTTGGCGCAATATCAGCAGGATCTGCGATCTTCTGAAAGTAGGTGCGCATGGCGATAGCCACTGCAAAGAACGCGTGATCGAGGATGTAGAGCGCCCCGGCCACATATGCATTCGTAACGAAGGCATACGTGATGAAGACGCCGATCAGGCCGACATACTCAAAGGTGAGGGCATTTCGTTCGCCGAAGCGGCCGATCAGTGCGCCGATCTTGGGGGCCAAAAACACATTGATGAGGCCATTTACGAGAAACAGGCTGGCGACTTCATGTACATCGTAGCCAAAGCGTTCCACCATCAGGAAGCCAGCGAACACCGTAAAAATCTGTCGCCGAGCGCCGCCCATGAACGTGAGGGCGTAGTAAAGCCAATAGCGTTTGCGCAGAATGAGTTTCTTGTGCTGCATCACGCCAATTTCAATGCGCGGGAAGATCATGTAGGCACCGGCAGCAATGACGATGGTTGTGATGCCTGCGAGGCCGAACACAAAGGTGAATGACAGGTTGAATGAGTTCCACGTCAGAAGGATCAAGCCGTAGGCGGCAAGCTGTGCGGCAGCGGCGACCCCTATGATTTGGCCCATGAGCGCTGGTGCCTTGTCCTTGGGAAGCCACTGCAGAGATAGCGATTGCTGCATGGTCTCATAGTAGTGAAAGCCAAAGGACATGATCAGCGTCGTGATGTAGAAGCCAAGAACGCTTGGGAAGAAGCCTGTAATTGCCACACCGACGCCAAGGGTTATCAGCGCGAGAATGGCGAAGGTTTGTTCGCGAAACAAAAACAGTGCAAACACGGCGGTGAAAGACAGAAAGCCTGGTATCTCGCGAATGGACTGCTGGATTCCAATTTCCTTGCCGGTAAAGCCAATGACATTTACCGCAAAGTTGTTCATCAGGTTCCACCAGGAGGCGAAGGCTAATTGCATGGCGGCGGCCATGATCATCAAGAGGATCACCGGCGAACGCCAGCCAAACTTCGGGTCATGCAGGTCTTTAAACATCAAATCTCTCTCAGAACTGGGATACTAGCTATAACCTACTTGCTGAAGCGGTGCGTTAGCGCAATTATGACAAATAGTGTTGAGAGTTCGCCAAGGTGTTGATGGAAGTACATCGAGAGATATTCGAAGAGCCGGAAGAGGAAAGCGGCAGCCCCGTTATCGCTTATGCGGCAGACATGCTGCCATCCATGTCACGACCCATGCACAATCATGACCGTGGGCAGCTGTTACATATCTTTTCAGGCTCGTTATTGGTGCATCTGGAGGACCGCAGTTTCTTCGTGCCACCGGACCGGGCTGTTTGGGTGCCGCCTCGGATCTTTCATCGCACGACCAACACCAAGTTGGCTGAGTTCAGAACGTTGTACATACGCGAAGACCTGTGTACTAAGTTGCCGGATCGAACGGCGGTCATCTCGGTCACGCCGTTGTTCAAGCAGCTCATCATGGCTCTCATGAGCACACCGCGTGATTATGAGGAAGATAGCCCCGTAGGGCGCATCGCGCGTGTATTGGTGGATCAGATCGGCGCTCAGCCTGTCGCCCCGCTTGCGCTGCCGCTGCCGAAAGCCGAGCGGCTTCGGTCTCTATGCGAGCGCATTTCAAGCAATCCCAAGGAGATGCCTGTGCTTCAGGAGGCGGCGGGCCTGTGTTTTCTCTCGCCTCGCACATTTGAGCGCCGCTTCAAAGCGCAGACGGGCATGAGCTTTGGACGTTGGTGTCGGCAGGCCCGCCTGCTGAAGGCTGTGGAGCTCCTTTCAGATGGAGCTTCCGTGAGCGATGTTTCGTTTGAGCTGGGTTACGAGGGAACCAGTGCGTTTATCGCGGCGTTCAAGAAAGCCTTCACGGTTACCCCCGGCCAGTATCTCAATGGTGAGGTCGCCTGATCAGCTACCACACACCCGCAGGAATTGACGTACCTTGGCAGAACTGCCGCGCAGGCTCACATTGTAGGCATGCGCACCAGCAACGTTGACGGAAAAGACATTGTCGCGGATCAACTGCTGCCATAGCGGGTCGCTTGTCTTGAACACCAGGCGCGGCAGAGGCTGACCTGCTTCATTGTTTCCCTTGTTGCCTGCTGCCGAGTAGTCTTCAGCACGTGTTTTGGTGGCCACAGTGATAAGGGCTTTTTCCTTGGCCTGCAGGCCAACAGGTGCAGCGTCAAAGATGATGCGTGCCTTCCCAGACCCCTTTTTGCATATGGCCATGAAGTCGCGAGTGTCTGTTTCCGCTACGCCATGAACCAACCAGGCCCGGTTGTTGTTTTCCTCAACGCGCCATTCCATGCGGCCATCATTACTGCGAAGGGCCGCAGGTTCGCTGGAGAACTGGCCTATAAATGGCAAGCTCTGAGCAGGAACTGACTGCTTGCGCTTGTCTTGATAGTCGAAATTGAAGGCTGTCTGTCCATCCGCGCCCAACAGGCAGGTAAATGTAAAAGGTGTCCAGTTCGCGCCCTTCTGATAGAGGCCGCGACCGCTCAAGCGGCCTTCTTGCAGCTTGAGAACTGGTTCTTTGTTCAGCTCTGCCTGAGTAAAGGAGCCCACGCCCAGTGCGACCTGTCGTTGGGTCTTGATGCCTTGGGTGGCGGACAATACGTTGAACGCTTGCCTCTCACACGCGAGGCGCGCCTGCCGCACTGGGCCGGAGGCCACACGGGCGCGGTTGGGAGCTGGAATTGATGTGGTATCCTCACGCTTTGGCAAATAGTAGCATGCCTTTTGACGGTTGGGATTTGGATTGTCGAACTGCCGCACCGTACAGGCAATTTCTGAGTTTACCTGTCGCTGATTGAACTTGTTGCCCGCACCGAAGCGGACCAGTGTTGGGTAGGGCACCTTGCAGACTTGGTACTCAAGAGCACACCGCTTCCAGCCGTCTACTGCATCGGGCGCGCGGTCTGGCAAAGGTTGCAAGAGCCCAGTGTCGCCAGCATGGTCTGACCAACGCTCATAGCTTGGCGAGTTGCTTGGTTGGCGGCCTACATAGAACAAGGCACGGCAGCCGCGATCGACCCATACGCCTTTGGCTTCAACACCCCATGTTGCTCCAGCACGGCAGGGACTGCCGCTGATCTGGCGAACAAGTGCAACATGATGACGGCGCGTTGGATGCAGCTTGCAAAGCCGCTTTCTGCCGTCAACGGATTCACACGTAAGCAGATCGCGCTGGTCAACTTCGCGAAATTGTTCGCGAACAGTTGCTGTAGAGGGGCGGTGGGTCGGGTCGCCGGTTGGGGAAGTGGACTGGTCGCCAATCACCTTACGCGTCAAGCAGTCGGTAAAGCGCTTCGAATTGACTGGGCCGCCGGTTTCCTCCAAGCATTCATTGAAAATGAGCGCTGGAACCAATGCCTGATCCAGCAGCGCATTTTGTGCTTGGCTGGTTGTTGTACCTGCTAGACTTGCTGAGAAAGCGAATACGCTCAAAAGCACACATTTGACAAAGCCGCGCTTGTTTGACGCTTGCATACGTGATCCCCCGATCCGTTGCCGCACATTGTGCGGTATGCCCGTTTAAATCGCCTCCTTTATAGTGAAGCGAGATGAACTGTGGCTGAACACATTCGCGTTGGGGGTGCAAGTTGGTGGATTAACGCGCGAGCTCTTTCATTGCGTTTTCCAAGCCTTCCAGCGTGAGCGGGTACATGCGATCTGACATCAACTGCCGAAGAAGCGTGATTGAGTTGGTGTATTTCCAATGGTGCTGGGGCACGGGGTTGAGCCATACCGCTTTCTGATAGAGGTCTGTCACACGAGACATCCACACCGCGCCAGCTTCCTCATTCCAGTGTTCCACCGATCCACCAGCATAGGTGATCTCATAGGGGCCCATGGAGGCGTCGCCAACGAAAATAACCTTATAGTCGCTTGGGTACTTGTGAAGAATATCCATCGTTGGAATGCGTTCGGTTTGGCGCCGTGAGTTGTTCTTCCAGACAAACTCATAGAGGCAGTTGTGGAAGTAAAAGTACTCCATCACCTTGAACTCGGTGCGGGCGGCGGAGAAAAGCTCCTCGCAGACCTTGATGTGGTCGTCCATCGAGCCGCCGATATCGAAAAACAGGAGCACCTTCACAGCGTTACGCCGTTCTGGGCGCATCTGAATGTCAAGGATGCCTTTGTGTGCTGTCGAGCGGATGGTGTTGTCCAGATCCAGTTCTTCAGCAGCCCCTTGGCGGGCAAACTTCCGCAGACGTTTCAGCGCCACCTTGATGTTGCGGGTGCCAAGTTCCACGCTGTCATCGAGATCCTTGAACTCGCGCCGGTCCCAAACCTTGACGGCGCGCCGGTGTCGGCTTTCATCCTGCCCGATCCGAATGCCTTCGGGGTTGTATCCGTAGGCGCCAAAGGGCGATGTGCCCCCCGTGCCGATCCACTTGTTACCGCCTTGGTGGCGATCCTTTTGTTCCGCCAGACGTTGTTTCAAGGTTTCCATGAGCTTTTCAAAGCCGCCCATGGCCTCGATCATCGCCTTTTCCTCTTCGGTGAGGTGCTTTTCAGTCAGTTTCCTTAGCCACTCTTCTGGCAGGTCAGTGATGGGCGTGTCGCTCATCAGGTCGAGACCTTTGAAGCGATGCGAGAACACCTGATCAAACTTGTCGAGGTTCGCCTCGTCCTTCACCAGCGTTGCGCGGGCCAGATAATAGAAATCTTCCACCCGGCGCTCAGCGAGATCCGCATCCAGCGCTTCCATGAGCGTCAGATATTCGCGCAGTGAGACTGGCAGGCCTGCTGCCTTCAGATCCTGAAAAAACTCGATAAACATGGGCAGAAGCTTAATCGTCAGCGCGGGCGGTGTCCACGCTGGTTTGAGCAGGTTGACCGAAAGAAGAAGTCTTTTGGGCCGTGGCTATTTCATGTCGGGTTTTGCTTTCTCTGAGCTGCGCATGATCTCCGAGATGAAGTCGGTCAGCGCCGGGCCTTTCGTTGCAATGAAGGGACTGGGTCGGCAGGTCTGAATGGCCGCAACGCCGATACGCGAAGTGAGGTAGCCGTTCACAACCCCTTCGCCCAAACGCGCAGAAAGACGGGCAGCCAAGCCCTGACCGATAAACTGTTCTACAAAATGGTCGCCTGCGGCCATGCCTCCTGTGACAGCCAGATGAGTTGCAACATGGCGGGTTAGCCGCATGAACCCCAGAACCCCGGGGCGTCCGCCATAAAGACGGGATATGCGAGAGACAACGCGCAGGTTTTCGTAGAACACGATGCCAATATCAATGATGGCCCGAGGGCTGATGGCTGTAACGACAGAAACGCGTTTCGCGCTCTCCATGACAATCTTGGTAGCGCGGGCATCAAGAGGCGCAAGCAGGTCTCTTTCCGCCAGCTTAACCAGATCGCGGCCGTCGATGATCTCTTGCATGTGGCCTTGCAAGGTCTTTCGGCCGTGTGCGGTCTCGGGTCGGTCGGCGTAGAGCGACATGAGCTCATTCAGCGCACTTGTCGCGGCCTTGGCATTGTTGTTCTCAGCAGCGGCTTTGAGCTTGTCTTGAAGGTGGTCGATTTGAGAGAGGCGGCTGAGGCCGCGCCATTCTTTAATGATGAAGCCCACAAGGCCCAGACTTGCGAGTACCAAGAGTGCTACGCCGGTCCAGCCAAGCCATTCATAGCGCGCAAACAGATCGCGGATCAGGCTGTCGATCGCAAGGCCGATGCCCAAGGAAAGCAGGCCACCTGCACCAATGGTCAAAACGCGTCCCCAGCGGGATTTGGGCGGTTTCGGTTCTGGCGCTATTGCTTGGCGGTCGTCGAAGGTGTCATCTTGATCCGGCACGATCATGGCTTCGTGACGGAGCGGTTCCTCAACAATTGCATCTTCCAGCCGTACATTCTCTGCGTTCAGCTTGAATGCGGTTGGTGCGCGTCGGCGGCCTTTTCTCGTGTCCTGGGGATCCATGCTCATGCCAATTTGTCTCCAAGGAGGAATTCAAGGGCGCGATCTAGCCGAATGTGAGGCAGCGACAGAGTGATGCCTTCCGCCGTTTTTTCCAGCTTGGGAGGGCGGAACCGAATGAAGCGCAGACCTGCCTCGGTCTCGGCCGCTCCTTCCTCAAGCAGGTCTTCCGGATTGTCTGGCAGGTCGCCGGGGAAGACGGCCGCTTCTTCTTCACCATCAAAGCGGGTTTCCTCAATAAACTCGCCGGGAAGCGGTGTGCCCAGCAAGGCCGGTATGGTCTCGCCGTCGTGGTTGACACTGGCCTGGCGGGTGGCTCGAACGGAAGCCAAAGCCAACACATCGACATCTGCACCGGCAAATTCAGCGCGGTTAATGGCATCTTCCACGAGCTTCCTGAGTAGCCCCTGAAGGCGGTCATGGTCATCACTGTGCAGATGGTCGGCTTTGGTTGCGGCAAACAGGATCTTGTCAATGCGGCGAGAGAGGATAGAAAACAGCCAGCTTGCCTTGCCCGGTTTGAACGCGCCCAGAATTTGGCTAAGGGCCTTGTTCAAGTCCTCGACCGCGTCAGAACCGGCATTGATTGCCTGCAGGGTGTCAACCAGAACGATCTGCCGATCGAGCTTGGCAAAGTGGTTTTCGAAGAACGGCTTGATGACATGCTTCTTGTATGAATCGTAGCGCCGCTCCATCATGGCGTGAAGCGTGCCGGGCCGTGGCTTTGATCCATTGCCGGAAAGGTCTAGCGGGGCGAAGGTCAGAGCAGGGGAGCCCGCCATATCGCCAGGCATGAGGAAGCGCCCAGGCGGCAACATGGAAAGGGCGTTTTCTTCCTCCCGGCAATTGGCTAGGTATACCTTGAAGGCTTCTGACAGGCTGCTTGCTTGCTGTTCTGCTGTTTCCTCAGCATTCTCTGGATCAATGGTGGCGAGAACATCAAGGAACGGGCCCGCGAGCTTGGGGTGTTTGCGCGCACGCTCAAGGGCGGCTGCGCTGAACTCACGGTAGCTCTGGTTCAAGAGGGGAAGATCGAGCAGCCATTCGCCGGGGTAGTCTACGATATCCAGATGCAGCTTTCCCCGCCCAAGCTTGCGCTGCAGGTAGCAAGCGGACTCGTACTCAATTGTCAGCCGGAGTTCTGACACCTGATAGGTGCTGTCGGGCCAGAGGCGCTTTTCAATCAGCGTCCGCACATGGGTTTCGTAGTCAAACCGCGGTACCGCATCGTCTGGCTGAGGTTGCAGGTAGGCGCGTCCGATCCTTCCATCTGCTGCGGCTGGAAACAACGGCAGGCGGCCGCCCTTGATCAGGTTGTGAACCAGCGCTGAGATGAAAACTGTCTTGCCCGCGCGCGACAGCCCTGTCACGCCCAGTCGAACACTGGGTGTTACCATATCTCCCGCGCTGTCTGCCAAGCTTTCGAGCGCCGAGCGGGTATCACTTAGGAATGAGTTGAATGTGCTCAAATTAGATCTCCGGAGAACCATGTGGGGTGGTCCCCGGAGAAATGCAATCGCATAGACCTGTGGGATTGTCCAATGCAACGTCTAGGAAGAGACAACTTCCAGATATCTTGGGCGGAAGAACGCCTGAAGTTCCCCGGTCCGTGGCATGATGGAGGACCACCGCGGTGCGTCAAAGTCAATCACGGCAAGGGCCCCGGTTGGGTACTTGGCCTCAAGCTGCTGGCGAAGGTCTATGTCGCCGCTGCCAATCAGCTCTAAAGCCGTATCCTGAATGGCGTTGTTGTGACCGATGATCATGACGGTCGTTGCCGAGCCACCCATAGCCGTCAGTAGATCGACGTAATCGGCTTCACTTGTCTCATAAAGATCGCGCATGATTTGTATGCGCATTTCACAATTCATGTGTTGGAGCAGACAACTTAGCGTTTGCCGGGTGCGCAGCGCCGTTGAGCATAGCACCAACTGGGGGAACAGGGCGTTTTTAGCAATGTGCCTGCCAATCATCTCCCCAGCCTGCCAGCCGCGATCGTTAAGCGGACGATCGTGATCCGCAAGACTGATGTTGGACCAATCTGATTTTGCATGCCGCAGAAGCAGTAAGCGCACCATTTTCGTTCCTCCCACTCAAATTGTGCAATGCGGTTCTTTTTGGTTTTTGGGTTACGTTTATGCTGCAATGCAACATAAGTCTCTGATTTTCTTGGATTTTATCGTATAGGCCGCCTGCATATTTTCAAATAGCAATGTTCAATCAATTTTCGGGGAGTGCGTCCGCCCAACCGACATTGTCAAAAGCAGTTACACGAGATTTCCTCATGGATTTTTCTTGTTTCCCTGAAGCAAATGTGGCACGAACAGTTCAGTTGAATTCATCATATATTTCCGGTGTTTATTGTGCATTCAGAACACATTGGTTCCTTCTATTCAGCCCAGTTGGGTGATCGGAGAATTCATCCAGAGTTGGTGGGTGGGTTTCACAGCCAGATCGGCATCGTAGGAGGAGGTTTTGCGGGCCTGACGGCTGGTATTGAACTTCTGAAACGCGGCCGCTCAGTCGTCCTGCTTGAAGCTGAGAGGATTGGATGGGGCGCTTCTGGTAGAAATGGAGGTTTTGTTTCTGCCGGTTTCGCCGAGGGAATGGATGCAATCGAAGCCGCAGTCGGCCTTGAGGATGCCAAAAAGCTCTACAAGCTGTCTCAGGAAGGCGTCTCTTATGTGCGCCGCACACTTGAGGGAGAGGGAGCGGCTACCCTGATCGAGGGTCACGGGTGGTTGAAGGTGCAGCGGCACAAAGGTGCGGATGCGCTCAAAAGGCGTCAGGAGAAGATGGCAACGCATTATGGGGTTGATCTGGACTTTTGGGAGACGGATCAGCTCAAGAGCAAACTGAAAACTGACCGTTATTTTCATGGCCTTCATAACCCGGAACCGTTCCACATGGACCCTCTTGCCTACGCGGAGATATTGCTTGAGAAATTCCTGCGCCTTGGTGGGATCGTCCATGAAGAGACGCGCGTCCTTTCCTTGAAGCGAAACGGCGCTAGTTGGCGCATCAATACTGCGCATGGCTGTGTAAGTTGCGAGCATGTGGTGCTAGCGACCAGCGCGTATGGTGTCTTGAACCAGACTTACTACCCGGTGGATCGGACCATGCAGCCGGTCGCGACCTATGTGATCGCCAGTGAAGTTCTGGGTGAGCGGTTGCGAGGTGCTGTCGATTTTGGCGGCTGTGTTGCGGATACACGCCGTGCCGGAGACTACTACCGTACGGTCGAGGGGGGAGAGCGGCTGCTGTGGGGTGGGCGCATAACGACCCGACGCTCTGAACCTAAGCGACTGGCAGAGTTGCTTAAAGCTCAGATCTTGCAGATCTATCCGCAGCTTGGAGACTTTCGCGTGGACTTTGCCTGGTCCGGCCTCATGGGATACTCGCGGACCAAAATGCCATTGATTGGCGAGCTGAAGCCGGGCCTTTGGGCGGTGACCGCGTTCGGCGGCCATGGGCTCAGCACAACGGCCATGGGCGGCGAAGTTGTTGCCAAAGGTATTGCCGAGGGGGATGATACCTGGCGGCTTTTCAATGCGTTTGGGCCGGTTTGGGCGGGCGGTTCCATTGGCCGTCTGGCAGTGCAGGCGGAATACATCCGCTTGCAGGCGTTGGATCGGTTTGAGGAAGCTCGGTCGGGGCGGGCAGGTTAGCGTGCCGCGGCGCTTGAAGCTCGCTTCTGTTCAATATTGTGGGCCAGCCTCTGGAAGGCCCTAAGTGTGCGATCTGCTTCGGCAAGGAAGTTGCGATCAGCTGCAAACCAGAGTGTGTAACCACTCTCTTCGCCCTGAAATGCCCAGAGGCTTTCCATGGTCGCTTCAGCACCTTCCAAGTCGGTCTGGAACGTCAGGCTGTTTTCCGGCCCGTCTACAAGAGTGAAGCCGCTGCCTTCGTATTCGTCCAGAAACGTCCGTTGAATGTCCACCAGACGGTAGGGCCTGTGCTGGCGAAAAACCGCCTCAACTCCTTGCTCCCCCAAGTATTTGCAGCCTGGTCCGGTATCAGCGATATCTGGTGTTACACCGCTGCGATGGAGCCCGCCAACGGTGTCAGGGCACTCGAGGCCTGAGTAGTGCCGGAGGCCATCAAGTTGCTGTTTCCAGCCAGAGAGTACGGTGCTTGGCCGGTAGAGCAGGGCCTCAGCACTTGGGTCGGCAGCATTTGCCTTGTCCAAATGGCTGAGGGCCGCGCCAAATACGAGGGCGGCTCCAATACAAGCTTTCAAACCCGAATGCATGGGGCGTCACTTGCCTCTGTTCAGAAATGCGAGACGCTCGAAGAGATGCACGTCCTGCTCGTTCTTCAGCAGCGCCCCATGGAGCGGAGGGATGATTTTACGTTGATCCGCTTCGTGAAGCGTTTCCGCATCGATGTCTTCGTTGAGCAGCAGTTTGATCCAGTCCAACAGCTCGGAGGTTGATGGTTTCTTCTTCAGACCCGGCAGCTCGCGCATATTGTAAAAGGTGCTTAGTGCTTCTTTCAAAAGCCGATCTTTGATCTTGCCGAAGTGCACATCAACGATCTCAGCCATGGTTTCGGCATCTGGAAACTTGATGAAATGGAAGAAGCAGCGACGCAGGAAGGCGTCCGGCAGATCTTTCTCGTTGTTCGAGGTAATAATCACAATTGGGCGCTGCTTTGCGGTAACGGTTTCGCCGGTTTCATACACGTTGAACTCCATCCGATCGAGCTCCTGAAGCAGATCGTTTGGAAACTCGATATCGGCCTTGTCGACCTCGTCAATCAGCAGAACCGGGCGTGCATCCATCTCAAATGCCTGCCACAGTTTGCCTTTCTTGATGTAGTTTCGGATGTCTTTCACCCGTTCATCGCCAAGCTGACTGTCTCGAAGGCGGGAAACTGCGTCGTATTCGTAAAGGCCCTGCTGCGCTTTGGTGGTGGACTTCACGTGCCATTCCAGCAGCGGAGTTCCAAGGCTTTGAGCGATTTCGCGGGCCAGAACAGTTTTTCCGGTCCCCGGTTCGCCTTTGACCAAGAGAGGGCGTTCAAGCGCAATCGCTGCATTGACCGCTACGCGTAGGTCTTCTGTGGCGACATAGTTTGAGGTGCCGTTAAACCGCATGAACAATCCTTTTCACTCACTGAGCACAAGCTCTGCCCGAATTCGCACGGAAGACTAATCTCTCCCAACATCATGGGCAATCCCTTCCAGCTTCGCCATTGGAGCTATGTTTCAAAGAGTGGGCAAAACTTGCCGCACCTCAGGGCTTTTTTGCCGGGCGCAGGGTTAATTTGTGGCTTAACTCTTTGTTAATCATAGATAATGCGCTGAAAATAAAGAGGATTTTAATTATCGGTGTTTGGCATCCTATTTGCTCAAGTCTTGGCATCGGATTGCGCGGTGACGCGAAGAGAAATGGGAATGAAATGAGTATTTATGGAGCAATTAACTCCGCTACGACGGGCCTTGATGCCCAGTCGCAAGCGTTGGAGAATATCTCTGGTAACGTGGCGAACTCCTCGACCACGGGCTACAAGCGCCTAGACACGAGCTTTAGTGATCTTGTTTCCAGCACCGGTTCACGTCAGGCCGATCAGGTTGCAGGCACCGTTTATGCGACCTCTAGGGCTACAAATACTCAGCAAGGGGACGTGAGCAGTTATGACGTGGAAACCTACATGGCCATCAACGGCAGTGGGTACTTCGTGGTGACGGATGCTGACGGTCTCACCAATTTGAGCCCTAGCTATAAGTACACCCGCGCAGGAGACTTTGAGCTGGATGAGGACCGTTACCTCGTCAATGCTTCAGGGTATTATTTGCAAGGCTATCCGGTAAATACCACTACTGGCGCAGTGGCAGACAAGTTCGAGCCCATACGGATTTCTGATCAGCCAATGCCGGCGCAGCCTTCTGAGCAGATCGACTATCAGGCCAACCTCCCATCAACGCCGTCCACTGAGCGTTACAATCCAGATGTGCCGTCCTCAAAGTTTGTTGATCCATCTGTGTTTGCGACCACAGAGACCGATACTTCTATTTCTCTCGTAAACGGTACCGGTGATGTGCTTTCCGTTGACGACAATCTCGTCGATGTGGCTGCGTTCGATCTGAACGACGTTTTTGACATTACGGTTGATGGCTCAAGCAGCACCTTCACCATTGATGCCACCACCACCATCAAGGACTTCCTTGATAACCTGAACCAGTATAACGGTGTCTCCGCAGACATTGATGCCACCGGGCAGTTGACGATCTCAACCAGTGTTCCTTTGACCATTGGCGAGAATACGGGTGACCCGCTTGGTGGTACGCCGATCTCTGAGACCCCGACCTCGAATGTGGGCGGCGGTCCGGTAGATACCACTCAGGTGGCTGCGAAGAATAACAGCACATTCATCGATAGCACCATTTCTGGCGGCTCCGTGACCGTGTACGACACCAACGGTACGCCAATTAACGTTGAGATGCGCTGGTCGCTGGATAGCGAAGACAACTGGTCGCTGTTCTATAACTCTGCGCCAAGTGCAACAGGTGATGACACCGCCTGGTCCAAGATCGGCAATGTGGCATTTGATGCCGCCGGCCGCATGGTTTCTCCAGCTGACGGCAACATGACCATTCCCGATCTCAACGTGAATGGCGTGTCAGCAGGCGACATCATTCTGGACTTCGGCACAAACAACCTCACTCAGTATGATGACACGGTAGGTTTTGCGACGAGTGTTGACATTGAACAGGATGGTTATGCATCTGGTGAACTCGTCGGCATCTCCATCAACTCAGACGGTATGATCACGGGCAATTACTCCAACAGTAAGTCCCAAGATCTTTACCGCGTGCCGATTGCAACTTTCGCTGCTGAGCAGGAATTGCAGCGAATCGATGGCTCTGCATTTGCGGCAACACCGACGTCAGGTGAGCCGGACTTCAGAAATGGCGGGACAATTCGTGCAAAGGCTTTGGAGGCATCAAACGCCGATATTGCTAAGGAATTCTCTAAGTTGATCATCACTCAGCAGGCTTATTCGGCTAACTCTCGAGTGTTGTCTACAGCGAACACAATGCTTGACGCCGTTCTAAATATCGTGCGTTAACTGATTGAATCTCATGGGCGGCTGAAACTCAGCCGTCCATCTGTTGGAGTTGGATGATATGAGCTTGACCTCTGCTTTGAATGCTGCCGCCTCAGGCCTGTCCCTGATTAATTCTCAGCTAAAGGTTACATCCACAAACATCGCTAACGCGAATACCGAGGGTTATACCACCAAGTCTCTACCCGGGACGCAAGGGGTGAATGAGACCTCCGGTAGCTCTTATGTGATGTCCACACAAGTCAAGCGGCAAGTTGATGAAACCCTTCGAAATGCCTATTGGTCCGAGCTCAGCGGTGGTGGTTTTGCAAAGACGCTTGCAACCTATACAGCCCGTCTGGATTCATTGTTCGGTTCGCTGGATGACAGCACCAGCCTGCCCAACCGCGTGACTGAATTCACAGATGCATTGACCCAGTTGGCGGCCGATCCGTCATCCCAGTCTGTACAGGCGACTGTTGTCTCTGCGGCCGAAGGTTTAGCGTTCACGTTGAACAACACCTCAGAGCAGGTGCAGGGCATGCGCGCCGAAGCGGACTCCATGACCTACGATCAGGTCCAGTCCGTCAACGAGATCCTGAAGAGCATTGAGGCGCAGGAAACACGGATCATCGAAACGCGGGCGGAAGGTCAGTCTACCGCCGAGCTGGATGATCAGATGGACATGCTCTTGAAAGATCTGTCCAACTACATGGACGTTGAGGTGCACAAGGACTCCGATGGTGCCCTGCGCATTTCAACTCAGTCCGGCCACACGCTTTATGATGACGAGGCCTCACAGCTTTCCTTCGAGCGTACCGCGCATCTGACTGCTGGTGTTGAGGGCGGTCCGCTGTCTGTTGTGTCTCCCAATGGTTCCGAGATGAAGCTGTCCGCTGCCGACATGCAAGGGGGCTCCATTGGTGGCCTTCTGACGCTGCGCGATGAGGTTTTGCCGGAAGCGCAGACGCAGCTTGACGAAATTGCCCATTCCATGTCCTTGGCATTGTCCCGCAATGTCGATGGGGGAAACGCGGCCGATGATGGCGCGACCCCGCCTGTGGAGACAGGGTTTGCAGCTGATGTCAGTGGTTATGATCAGCCTGGCGATGTGATCGAGCTGAGCTTTACCACGGCAAGCGGGCTTACCCGCGATGTATCGTTTGTTGCGGTGAGCGATCCGTCTATGCTGCCACTTGACGGCAGTGCCACCGCTGGTGCCGACGATTTGGTGTTTGGAATTGATATCTCTGGCTCTGGTGCATCCATTGAAGACCAGATCTCAAACGCTTTGGGCCCCAAGTTTTCCGTTTCGGTTGATGCTGGTGGTGAGCTGACGGTCTTGACGGATACGGCGTCTACGGGCGTAACCATGACAGGCCTGACCTCGTACACGGCGAAAACCGATGTATCTGAGCCTGGATTGGCCGTGCCGGTGTTCACTGACGGCCGGGATGGGGGCAAGCCATACACTGGTGCCCTTGAGAACGGTGGTCAGAAGGCTGGCTATGCGCTGGCAATCAAGGTCAATCCTGAAGTTTCGGATGATCCGTCCATTCTTGGTGGGGAGGCCGGGGGCAGTGGCTCCAGTGCGCAGGATAGTACCCGTGCCGAGTATCTGATCGACCAGCTCAACACCACTCAGTTTACCTTCTCCTCGGAGACGGGCATTGGCGCCAGCCAGTCGCCTTTCCAAGGCTCCATTGCCGATTTCACCCGTCAGGTGATCTCCACCCAAGGTGCGCAAGCTGACACCGCTCAGCGCCGCCTTGATGTAACCGAGACGGCGGTTTCAACGGCAAAACTTGCCTATGAGCAGAGCTACAAGGTGGATGTGGACGAGCAGCTTGTGAACTTGCTTGAGCTGCAGAATGCCTATTCGGCAAATGCTCGCGTGCTGTCTGCGGTCAACAGCATGTTTGATGAATTGATGCAGGTGGTACGCTAACATGAGCATTTTCGGGGTTTCTTCAAACAGCACATTCCTCGCGGACTTGATCGTCAATCAAAAGCGCGAGTTTGAAACCAAGTCCACGCAGCTGGTCTCTGGCAAGGTTTCTCAGACCTATGGCGGTCTGGGCGAGCAGCGCCACCTGAACCTCTCTTTGAAGTCTGAGGTTGGACGTATCGAGGCCTATCAGACCAGCGGTGATGTTGCCTCCATCCATCTGAAAACCTTGAACACGACGTTGGAGCGGATGGAGGAGCTGCGCCGCGAGGCCGTCTCAGCCATCGATCCGAACAGCTACGTGATGACCACTGACGGACAAACGACCTCACAGGCGACGGCAGAAATTGCCATGCGCGAAGTGGTGTCGCTGCTGAACACTGATGTGAGTGGTTACTATCTCTACGGTGGCGGGGATGCCAAAGGCAGCCCCGTTGCGTCCTTTGATGAGATCATGGAAGGCGATGGCTCCAAGATGGGCCTGAAGCAGGTCATGGACGCCTTCTCGACAGCGCATCTTGGTCCAAGCGGGCAGGGGCGTCTTGATACGGCTGTAACCTCTGGTGGCGGTACTGCCACAGTTACGCTTTCAGAGCTTTCCACGGGCGACTTTGGTTTCAAGATTGCTGGCGTATCAGCCACAGGCGCGGCCATCTCAACAAACTATAGTGCCGCAGCGGGTGCGACGCCGGCAGATGCGTCTGCAACGCTGAATGCGCAGCCGCTAGAGGGTGATGCGGTCACCTTTGATCTAACGTTGCCTGATGGCACCTCAAAGAAAATCAGTCTGACGGCCACCAGCGAAGCTTCTGGCGAGCCGGGCACGTTCCAGATTGGCGCGGATGTCGATCAGACGGCAGCAAATCTGGATGCTGCGCTGAAGTCAGAACTCTCCGATGCTGCCAACACCGATCTGAAGGCTGTCTCTGATCAGCAAGCCGGGGCGGAGTTCTTCGGTACCTATGATAGTGCCCGAGATCCTGCGGTTCCCTATTTGCCGGATGCGTCAGGTGAAGCCCTCGTAGATGGCTCCGCTCAGATTTTTGAATGGTACCAGGGGGATGTCCCAGAAGGCGATGCGCGGTCAGAAAAGTTCGCCTTGATCGACAACGGTCTCAAGGTTGAGTATGGCGCATCGGCGCAGGAGCGTGGTTTTGCCGAGCTTCTTCAGGGAATGGCCGTTTTTGTAGCTGCTGACTTTCAGCCGGGGACTTCCGGGTCTGATCCTGAAGCGGTTGCGCGCGAGTACTACAGCGCGCTTTCAGAGCGCACAGACTCTGACCTTTCCGTGCCGGACAACCGGCAGTCTGGGGTCCAGAGTGTGGCTGTAGAGATGAGCATTTCCTACAAGACCGTGGAGAACACCTCTGACCGACTGGACCAAAAGAAACTGACCTACGAGCAGATGATTGGCGGCATCGAGAACGTTGACAAGGAGCAGACAGCGACCGAGCTTCTGCAGATCCAGACCAATCTGGAAACCAGCTACGCGGTAACGACCCGGCTCCTGAGCTTGTCTCTCTCCAACTACTTCTAGGTGCTCTTTCTGCCCAGTTGGCAGTAAGACCTCACAAAAACAAAAAAAGGGCCGGATTTTCCGGCCCTTACGCGTATCTGCAAATGCCAATCGGCTCTTGATCAGCGCTGCGCTGGTGGCTCAGTCTGGCCGCGCAAGCCTGCTGCAATGGCACGATTGATGTTGATCAGCGTATCAAGGCTGTCCTTGTTCGGTCTGGCAAGAATGTTCATTGTCTCGCGCATGATGAACACACCCAGATTGCCAATGTTGGTCTTGATCTCCGGCGGCAAAGGACTCTCTTCAGCTGTCGCATCCGTTGTAAAGATAGTCCATAGCTTCCGGTTGAAGATCAGCACTTCGTTGCGATCTTCTCGGGAGTAGTTGTCCCAGTCATTCTTGAGCAGCGTCAGCCGTGCTGCCGCCTTCATAAGAAGTTCCGCTTCAAGCTCTCTCGGATCAGCGGTGTTCTTTGCGCTATTCTGGTAGGCTTGGGTTGCTTGCTGATACATGACCGATAAGGGTCCTTTCGTAGTCGATCAACTTACGGGCTTCCTTGAGGGCCTTATAATAATTACCCGCAATTATCGCTTTGCTGATGTCGGTCACATAAGGGACCGTACTTGGGGCTGCTTCAATGATCTGTCCGACGAGTTTGAAATACTCATCGCTAACAGACTCGGTCTTCTGTTCCAGATACATGATCTGAACGGCCAGATAGATACGCTTTGCTGGACTATCAGCGCTTTCGACGGTCTGAATGTCCTTTTCTCGGAGAATAGGTGCAGATCCTTCAATGAAGAAGCGCGCACGGTGTGTACCGTTGGTGATCATGGATTCACCAATAATCAGCTTTTCACCGGGCTTTAATTCGACCTTGAGCGCCACCACTATCTCCCTTTTTTCCGGAGTATGAGATTTAAAGGAAACCTAAGAGTTAACAGAAGTTAATTCGGTCAGTTTCTCTAGCGTTATCCTCAATTTCCTTGGTGAATATCGCTGCAATAACGTGCCTTGTGTGCAGCATATTCTCGCAGGAGCGGCAATGCATCCCCCTTCATTATCAGTGGTCGAATATGTCACGCACACAGGCAGGGTGCATCAATTAAAAATACGCAACCTTAAGTATGCATATTCCGCAAAAAATTAACCTTTCATTAATAAATGCGGCGCAACCTCAAGTTATGTCTCCAGAATGGAGACTCGCCCAGAACGGGCAAACTTATCCTAGAAAGGGAAACACTATGTCTGATATTACGCTTACCGCAGCCGTACGCTCCAACCTGAGCACCCTTCAGTCTACGTCCAACCTGATTTCTCAGACCCAGGAACGCCTCTCCACTGGCTATAAGGTCAACTCAGCGCTGGACAATCCAAACTCGTTCTTCACTGCTGAAAGCCTGAACAACCGCGCTGGCGATCTGTCCAATCTGCAGGACGACATTGGTCAGGGTGTGTCTACGCTTGAAGCCGCTGATAAGGGTATTTCTGCAATTTCTGAGCTGGTTGATGCTGCAAAGGCGAAGGCAAACCAGGCACTGCAGACCGACGATGCAAAAGAGCGCGCGACCTACGAGAAGCAGTTCAACGAACTGCGGACGCAGATCACCGATCTTGCTAAGGACTCTGGCTACAAAGGCAAGAACCTTCTTGCTGGTACCGGCAACGATCTTGAAGTGAAGTTCAACGAAGATGGTTCTTCGAACCTGAACATTTCCGCAGTTGACTACACTGACCTCGAGAACGGTGACATGAAGATTTCCGGGCTTACAGAATCCGATAAGGGTTCTTCCGCTAGTCTGACTCTTACCGGCGCAACTGACGGTAGCACCACGCTTGAATCCCTCGCCGCGTTTGAAGCCACTGATACGCTTGAAATCGACGTAAATGGTACCAAGGCTACTCTGACGATCAGTTCCGAAACCACAGTGGACGACCTAGTCGGTTTCCTTGATGACAACCTGGACGCGACCGTCACCTACGATGGAACCACAGGTATTTCTGTTGAAGAGGGCTATGAGAACTTCAGCTTCACCTACACCAACAACGGTGGTGGCGGTGTTGCAGGTGCCGGTGTTGCGGATCAGTCAGTTTCTGACGCGACATCTGGTAGCTTCCAGACCGATGCAGGTATCGAAGCTGCAATTGGTGAGTTGAACTCTGCCAACAGCACGCTGCGTGCACAGGCTTCTACCTTCGGTACGAACCTGTCCATCGTTGAGAACCGTCAGGACTTCACCTCTGAGATGATCAAGACCTTGGAAGTGGGCGCTGGTAAGCTGACCCTTGCTGACATGAACAAGGAAGGTGCGAACCTTTCTGCGCTTCAGACCCAGCAGCAGCTTGCAACCTCCACTCTGTCTCTGGCAGCTCAGGCAAGCCAGTCTGTTCTCCAGCTTATTCGATAAGCTTCGGACACAGGCCTTTTACATTCATGAAGAGCGCGCCCTTGTGGCGCGCTTTTTGTTTTTGGTGCTCCGCGTGATGATTCTCCTTTGGTGGTGCGATACCCCAATAAATTGCAACTAAAAATTTATGCAATTCATGATCGCTGCAATTGGTGCGCTTAATTAATCTAAAAAGTGTAAACTATCAGATATTCAATTTTTGATTGTGCCGATATGGGCTTCATCCGTCTCTTTGGCTGAGTCAATCTAATCAATTAACCTTTTGTTAAGATCTGCAATTCAGCTTCGTAGGTGCGTCTCAGAAAGAGGCGATGTCCAGAACGGACAAAACGTATCCTAGAAAGGGAATTGCAATGTCTGACGTTACTCTTACGGCCGCCGTACGCTCCAACCTGAGCACTCTGCAGTCTACATCCAACCTGATTTCTCAGACCCAGGAACGCCTCTCAACAGGCTTCAAGGTGAACTCAGCGCTGGATAACCCAAACTCCTTCTTCACTGCTGAAAGCCTGAACAACCGCGCTGGTGACCTGTCCAACCTGCAGGACGACATCGGTCAGGGTGTTTCCACGCTGGAAGCTGCTGACAACGGTATCAGTGCGATCTCGGATTTGATTGACGCTGCGAAGGCGAAAGCCAACCAGGCTCTGCAGACCGACAACGCAAATGAGCGCGCAACCTACGAGAAGCAGTTCAACGAACTGCGTACTCAGATTCAGGACATCGCTAAGGACTCCGGTTACAAAGGTAAGAACCTTCTTGCTGGTACCGGCAACGACCTTGAAGTGAAGTTCAACGAAGATGGTTCCTCCAAGCTGAACATTGGCGCTGTTGACTTTACAGATCTCACCAGCGGTGATCTGACAGTTGGTGAAGTGACCGAGTCCGTAAAGGGTTCTGCTGCTGCTCTGACTGTGACTGGTGCAACTGATGGCAACACCACGCTTGCATCTCTCGGCGCATTTGAAGATACCGATACGCTCGCGATCGACGTTGATGGTACGACCTCTACGCTGACCATTGATGCCACAACCACCGTGGATGACCTAGTTGGTTTCCTTGATGACAACCTGGACTCTACCGTCACCTACGATGGAACTACAGGTATCTCCGTTGCGGCTGGCTATGAAAACTTCAGCTTCACCTACACCAACAACGGTGGTGGCGGTGCTGATGGTGCCGGTGTTGCGGATCAGTCCGTAGCTGATGCGACCGCTGGTACCTTCCAGTCTGACTCCAGCATCAACTCTGCAGTTGACGAACTGACTGCTGCTTCAAGCACGCTGCGTGCACAGGCTTCTACTTTCGGTACGAACCTGTCCATCGTTGAAAACCGTCAGGACTTCACTGCTGACCTGATCAAGACCCTTGAAGTGGGCGCTGGTAAGCTGACCCTTGCTGACATGAACAAGGAAGGTGCGAACCTTTCTGCGCTTCAGACCCAGCAGCAGCTTGCAACCTCCACTCTGTCTCTGGCAGCTCAGGCAAGCCAGTCTGTTCTCCAGCTTATCCGATAAGCTCGAGACGACATCTTCTGATAGAGAAAAAGCGCGCCTCAACGAGGTGCGCTTTTTTTATGTTTCAGTTCTTATGGCAAAAAGAAAACGGGCATTGAGCCCGTTTCTCTTGTTCGCTGGTCAGGTGTTAGGCTGCGGCCTGAATGGCAGTTCGGAGTGGGTCCGTCTGCTGTGGCGCTGCGCGCTGCGCATTCTGAGCGTCAACGGCTGCTTCTACAGAGGCCTCCTCCTGAACTTCAGGGGAGGTGTCTTCAGAAGAAGTGCCAAGTGAAGGCACTGTGGCCGCCTCAATCTCTGGTGCTTTTTCTTGTTCCTGAAGAGTAATCAGCTGATCAATGAAAGTAGTGATCCTGCGGGCGGTCTCTGTTGGGATCTCAAAGATCACTTCGCCGCTTGGCTCTTGCTTCAGGGTGTAAGTGAATTCACGAATCTCTTCGTCGTAGCCGCGTTCACGGACAAGGCGCTTTTCTACCTGCTCGGTTGCGCCCGAGCGGGAATCAGAGGCATAGCTCTTGTCAGTTGCGGTATCGGATTCTCCACCGGCTTCCGTAGCGGTTACAGTCAGTCCCGCGTCCAGTTCCGTCCCGACGGCGTCCTGATCCGCACGCGGCGCCGTAGACGGAGCCGCAAGCGCGTACTGGAAGGCCGTTGGCCTTTGGTTAATTGCTTCGATCATTTGCAGCACTCCAGAAAATTACTTGGGGAAATAATACACTAAACTTGGGATAAAGCCAAGAATTATTGAAAGCTGCTTTTACTAAATTTTTAACGAATTAGTAACCTTAAGTATAGTTGGGAATACTGGTCTAAAGTGACTGATTAACTGACAAACCTTTAGCGGTTTTATTTGGTCGTGAAGCTGTCGCATTGGAGCCGTAGGTCTGCGGTTGCAGTTGGGAACCCACTGCTTTTGCTACGGTTTCAACAATCTGGTCGCTCACAGAGCGTGCTGTGGCGACCACTGTGAGGTTCTGTTGCAGGAGAGGGCGCAGGCGTCCGTGACGTTCACGCATCTCCTGGATGGCTTCTGGGGCCAGGTTGCCGAGGGCGATGGCGTTGGCGCTAGCGGCCCGAATCCCGCTCATGTAGCTCTCGATCGCGTCAGTCTTGCGGGGGGTCAGGTCGGGCAGCTGAGAGAGCTCGCCGCGCTTGAGCATCTGCGTTTCTTCGTCAATGACTTCCACAAGGGTGTTGAGGGCTTCGTCAAAGCGAGAGCAGAACTCCTCGGCCTGTTCGCGGGTCGTAATGGCTTTGGCGTCAAACATAAACGGTACTTTATCGTTGGTATCTGTCATTTAGATCTCTTGCAGCTCAAGCAGTTGCTTGGTGATGGAGTCGGCAAGTCCGATGCCGCCGTTTGCCGCCATGCTGGCTGCGTATTCATTGATCATCATGGATTTCCATGCATCGGCCCCCGGGCCGTTGCCAAACGTGCCGCCAGACTCTACGCCGTTGAACATGGTTTGCATGAGCTGGTTCAGATAGACGGCTTCGAAATCCTGCGCTTTCTTGCGGATTGCGTCTTCTTGTGTGGTGCCTGCCGGGGCGCTGCTGTAGGCGCCAGCCGGGTTTGCGGCGACGGTGTTGATCAAGCTCATTACAGCACCTCGATTTCTGCCTGAAGGGCGCCGGACGCTTTGATCGCCTGCAGGATTGAGATCAGGTCCCGAGGTCCGATGCCAAGCGCGTTCAGTCCGTCCACCAGCTCCTGCAGGGTGATGGTTTCGTCGACCAGGGCCAGTTGGCTCTGGTCCTCGGTCACTTGTAGGTCTGTGCGTGGCTGAACGGCCGTCTGGCCATTGGCAAATGGGTTTGGTTGAACCACTTCAGGGCTTTCCGAGATGGTGACTGTCAGGTTGCCCTGTGCCACTGCAACGGTAGAGACCTTTACCTGCTGCCCCATCACGATGATGCCGGAGCTTTCATCAATAACGATCTTTGCAGGTAGGTCTGGTTCCACCAGCAGCTGCTCCACGTCAGTCAGCAGGTCAACAATGTTGCCATTGAAGTTGCTGGGCAGCGTCAACTGCACGGTGCCCGGATCCAGCGGCTCTGCGGTTGGAAGGCCGATCAGTTCGTTCACGGCAATGGCAATGCGGCGGGCGGTGGTCAGGTCCGGGTTGCGCAGCGCAATGCGGACGGCGCGCATGGTTGCCAGTTTGAACTCTACCTCACGTTCCACGAGCGCGCCATTGGCGATGCGGCCAGCGGTTGGGACGCCGCGGGTAATCGAAGCGGCATCGCCTTGCGCCTGAAATCCCGCAATTGCGACCGGCCCCTGCGCGATGGCATAGGCCTCGCCATCCGCACCCATCAACGGGGTAACGAGTAGCGTGCCGCCTTGAAGGCTGCTTGAATCGCCAAGCGCGCTAACCGACACATCAATTCGGGTGCCCTGGGTCGCGAACGGAGGCAGGTTGGCGGTCACCATTACGGCAGCCACGTTGTCCGTGTTCAGATCAACTTCATTGGTGTTAACGCCCAGACGTTCCAGCATGGCCTGCAGGCTTTGCCGGGTGAAGGGGGCGTTGTTAAGGGAGTCGCCAGTGCCTTGGAGGCCGACCACGAGGCCGTATCCGATCAGTTGGTTGTCTCGAATGCCTTCAAAATCCGCAATATCCTTGATGCGCGACGCGCCATGGGCAGGCGCAAGGGTCACGATCATGGCTAGGATCAACAGAATGCGTCGCATCGGGTCCGGTGCTCTTTCCAATTGGCTTTTGCTGGAGCATGCTGCTCCGGAAACGTCTCGGTCACTCATTAGCGAAAAGCGTGCCAAACTGAGAGTAGCGGTTTTGCTCGGGAATCTGCGCCTTATGCCCATTGCAGGTGAATGGGGTGGATAACGATTGCCGGGTTCCAAAAAGTCAGGAGGCAAGAGTTGCCCAGTTGGCGTGTTCGCGTCACCTTAGGGCCAACTAATGAATCTGACTGGTGCATTTGAGAGGAAATGACTGTGCTCATTCGTACGACACCTGTCTCCGGCCTCTCTGCGACTGCCGGAGTTAAGAAGACAAAGAACGATCCGAAAAAGTCCTCCAATTCGTTTTCCGTCGAAAAGGGGGGCAGTGAGGCGCAGTCTGCGCAATCCTCAGCTCATTCCAGCGGCATTCAGAATGTGGACGCGCTCTTGATGCTTCAGCAGGTCGATGACCCGATGACCGGGAAGCGAAAGGCCATGAAGCATGGTCTCGATCTGCTTGATGAACTGGATCTTTTGAAGATTGATTTGCTGCAGGGGCGTGTCTCGCCAGAGCGGCTTGAGAAAATTGTCTCCCAGCTGTCAAACCGTGTAAAAAGTGGCGATGCTGGTCTTGATCAAATAGTCGAAGATATTGAGCTGCGAGCAAGAATCGAGCTGGCTAAACTTGGTCGATTTCCAGAGTAATTCACTGCAAAATCAATAATGTACATGTGGATATCACGTTGGGGTACAGCCTAATCCTACGTACATTTAGGAGATTAGAACAATTCTCCGTTATCTGGCGTTGTCGTTTTCATTAGACGCCGCTATATTCCAGCCGCCCATACAGGTAGCCGGAGTTGCAAATGGCGGTTGATATCGCAGTTGACTATCGTCCCACCGAGGACGAGGAGTTCATGAACGAGCGCCAGGTCGAGTACTTCCGTCGGAAGTTGCTGGCTTGGAAGGATGACATCCTTAAGGAAAGTATGGAGACTCTCAACAATCTGCAGGAAGAAAGTCAGAACCATCCGGATTTGGCGGATCGGGCTTCCTCAGAGACGGATCGCTCCATCGAGCTTCGCGCACGTGATCGTCAGCGCAAGCTGATCTCAAAGATCGATGCCGCTTTGGCTCGTATTGAAGATGGGTCCTACGGGTATTGTGAAGAGACCGGAGAGCCGATCTCCGTTCGTCGCTTGGATGCTCGCCCAATCGCGACCCTATCCATTGAGGCGCAGGAAGCGCATGAACGCCGCGAGAAAATTTATCGCGACGACTGATAGATAATTACAGTTTGTACTTCGGCAGATGGCTGGGTGGGTCAAAAAGATCTCAACCGCATCTGCCTTTTTCTTTGGCCTGCAGCTCCGCCAAAGAGATTCTCCTCCTGCGATATGTTGGGTGAGGGCTAGTGCCCTAAAAAAGAACGGGCACGGTGTGCTGGGGAGCAAAACACCGTACCCGTCGGCCGTTTTGGGCTGGGGAGCCTTACGGCGAAACTTATGGCTAGAACGGCAGGACGATATCCAAAACCTGACTGCCATAGCGTGGTTGTTGAACCGCGCTGATCTGTCCGCGGCCGCCGTATCCTATACGGGCCTCCGCGATCTTCTTTGAATCAATGGTGTTGTTGGACTGAATGTCCTGCGGGCGCGCCACGCCTGCCACGATCAGTTCACGAACTTCGTAGTTCACGCGCACTTCCTGACGCCCTTCGATCACCAGATTGCCGTTTGGCAGAACTTGCGTAACGACGGCGGCAACGGTGGTCTTCAGCTCTTCCTTGCGGTCTATGGAGCCGGAGCCGTTGAAGTTTGCGCTGCTGTCAACCGAGGCGAGGGCTGAGGAGGTGGTGCTTGCAGGAAGGGCCAGCGTATCGATTGCTGTGCCCAATGCACCGCCTGCGCCCACATTCGAGGTGTCGCTTCTGGAATGCTGCGAGGAGTTGTCGAACTCCGCCTCATCTTCGATGGTCACGACCACGGTCACGATGTCGCCAACCCGTTTTGCGCGCTGATCCTGAAAGAAGGCACGGTTGCCTGAGCGCCACAGTGAATTGGCATTGTAGTGCTCCGGCTCAGGTGTTGGCATCGGCATCTGCACCGGGCGGTATCCCGGCGTCGTGCGTGGGTCCTGAATGGCGGTAAGCGGTGGTTCCTTGCCGACCTGGGACAGTCTGTCTGCGGCGGTGCAGCCTGCTGTCATGGCGGCAATCAGGGTAAGGGTTACGATCTTTGCGCCGGTCTTCATGGGCGGGCCTCATTCAGGCTCGCAACGGATTGGCCGAGGTTGGAAACGTGGGCACGGCCAGAGCCGGTCACGGTGCCAAGGACAACCTTGTTGGAACGCATGTTCTTGATTTCAATAATGTCTCCCATTGCGCCATCTGCATTTGCGCGGCCAATGGTGGTGAGTTGCATGCCGGGGATGGCGTAGGTGACCATGATGTTCTCACCGCGCTTGACCAGAAGCGGGGCGGTAATGTCGTTCTCGGTCAGGATCGTACCTGCACGCAGCGAGCGGCGGGCAGCCTGACCAACGGCTTGCGTTGCATCAAGGGCGGCGCGGCGGGTCATGCGCTGTGCGGGTACCCGTTCAATGCGCAGATCGTTGCTGCTGATGATGTCGCCCCGTTTTACTCGGCGGGCCAGTGTGGTCACTTCCACCATGATGTTGGCCTGGCCATCCAGAGCGAAAGTCTGGGCGCGGCCATCGCGCACCACTGAGAACGTGGCGCGGAACTGGCCGTTTGACTGGGCCCAGTTTAGGTGGGTCAACGAAATTGGGTTGGCAACGCCTGCATCGCCATGAATGCCCGCTGGTAGTGGGGTGTTCCACCGCAGCTCGATGTCGTTGTCGTTTCCCAGAAGGCGATCGGCCATTTTGCCCTTCACCAGCTTGGAGATCATGGCACCTGTCATTTCAACGGAAGCGCGGTGCACTGTCACGACTTCAAGGCCATTTGTTGCGGCTTCCCAGAAGCCAGCGTCCTGGGCCTGACGCGCGATCAGTCTTGCTGGAACTTCACCGGTCTTGCCATGGTCAGGTGCCCTGAAGATTGCCGTTTGGGCGAACTCTCCAGCGTCCTCATAAAAGTCGCCGATTGTCACGATCGGGCCATTCACGATCACGTGGGAGCGCAACACGGGCGCAGCCGCCGCGATGGTCGTCAGCCCCAAAAGAAGTGAGAAAGCAAGGATCAGACTGCGGGTCATGAAGTCAGTCTCTATCTCATGTTCGTGGTGGTTGAGTACATCTGATCTGCGGCCTGAACGATTTTGGAATTCATTTCGTAGGCGCGCTGAGCGGCGATAAGGTCGGAAAGCTCGCGAACGGCATCCACGTTGGAAGCTTCAAGGAAGCCCTGCTTAACGCCGCCCATACCATCCGATTCCGGGGTTCCTGTCTGAGGGGCGCCGCTTGCTTCCGTTTCAAGGAACAGGTTGTCGCCAATTGCTTCAAGGCCTGCCTTGTTGACGAAGCGCGCGAGTTCGATCTGCCCCAGCTCCACAACCTGACCCTGCTCACTCATGGCCTGAACAAGGCCCTGATTGTTGATCGTGATGTCGCGGGAGCCGTCCGGAATGGTGATGCCCGGCAGGACCGGGTGGCCATCATTGGTTACGAGCTGACCGGTTTGGGAGCGGGCGAAGGAGCCGTCGCGGGTGTAGGCAGTGGTGCCGTCTGGGCGTTCAATCTGGAAGAAGCCTTCGCCGCGAATGGCCAGATCCAGCTCCTTGCCGGTACTGTTGGCGGTGCCTTGAGACATGATGCGGCTGGTGGCAACGGTTTGTACGCCGGAGCCAATCTGCACGCCGTTCGGCACAATGGTGCCGGCATCAGAAGTCTGCGTGCCCATGCGGCGCTGGTTTTCGTAGAGAAGATCCTGAAAATCCGCGCGCTGGCGCTTGTAGCCGGTGGTGCGCATGTTGGCCACATTGTTGGAGATCACCTCAACGTTGAGCTCCTGTGCCTTCATGCCTGTTGCTGCGATATAAAGTGCTTTCATGGGTGTCGTCCTTTACGTCGCGGCTACGATACGCGGCCGAGTTCGCGGATGGCGCGTTCTTGCAGGTCATCGCGCTGAGAAATGATGCGCGAGACTGATGCGTAGTTGCGGGTCACTTCGATCATGCGGGTAATCTCGACGACGCCCTCAATGTTGGACATCTCCAGAAAGCCCTGCTGCACCTCGATGTTCTCCATGGGAATCGGGTTCTCGCCGGCGTAGGTGTTCTGCCCGCGCAGCGTCAACTCCTGCGGGTTTTCGAAGTTCACCATGTTCAGTCGGCCGAGAATCCCTTGATTGTTGGAGAGGGTGCCGTCCTTGGCGATTGAAAGCGGGCCATCTTCGGAATTGATCTCAATTGGGCCGCCATCCACCAGTACAGGGTATCCTTGCTGCGTCTGAAGGATGCCATCCGGGCCAACGGCAAAATTTCCCGCCCGGGTATAAAGTTCCTCTGTCGGCCCCTGAACAACCAGAAAACCGTCGCCTTGAATTGCAACGTCAAGTGGATTGCCCGTTTCGCGCAGAGCGCCCTGTGCGAAGTTGGTCGCGTCGCCGTAATCGTTTGTGTAAGACAGCGGATGGTCTGGCCGCTGAAAGGCCGTCGCTTCTGCTTTTGGCATAAGGTATTCTTCAAAAAGCAGATTTTGCCCTTTGAAGCCTGCCGTATTGATGTTCGCCAGATTGTTTGCAATGACGTCCAATTGACGTCGCAAGCCAAGCTGACGCGACAACCCTATAAGTTGTGCGTTTTCCATGTTCGTCGTCCTTGCTCCCCAGCAAGCTAACCCGGCCGGGCTAGCGGTTAACCATATGCAGGGACCGTGCCAACTCACAATGCGGCCACAGACTCGCCGTTTTTCTGGGAATTGCGGGATTTCGTTAGATCCTTTCACATAGGACCCAGCAATAATGAGCTACTAAAAAATGCCAGTGGGCAAAACTTGCCTAGATGGCTTTGTTAACCATCTGTTAACCATTTGGGCTGTTTAACCTATTGTTAAGACTTAAGTTAAAATCCCTCACTGTATTTGGGCGGGTCGAGAGATGACTGATGCACAGGCTCCTGAAACAGAAGAAACGCAGGAACCAGAGCGCAAATCTAAGAAAAAGCTGCTGATTGCAGTTTTTGGCGGTGTGGTTCTTCTTTCCGCACTGGGCGGTCTTGGTGTGTATATGGGGCTTCTCGATAGCCTGACGGACTCTGCCGATCCGAATGCGCCCAAGCAGGCGCAGCAGAAGTCTGTCGTGTTTTATGACCTGCCGGAAATGACGGTTAATCTTGCGACGGATGATCGCCGCACGTTTTTGAAGGTCCGAATTGCTCTCGAGGTCGAGAGTTATTCCGTGGTCAGCGATATCGAGCCGTACTTACCGCGGATCATGGATGCCTTCCAGATCTATCTGCGGGAGCTGCGTCCGGCTGATCTTGAAGGGTCAGCAGGGCTGTTTCGTCTCAAGGAACAGCTTCTGCGTCGCATTAACCTCGCCGTTTATCCTGCCAAGGTGGATGGCGTTCTGTTCAAAGAGATTTTGATTCAATAGGGGAGGCATTGCATGGCAGCAGGTTCCAATGCCGCACCGGGGGCCGCCGGGGGACAGGATTGGGATGCGTCCACCGCCACGGTGGATGAGGACATCTCTGATGATGATGAAGATCTTGCCGCTGCCTGGGGTGCTGCCCTCCAGGAGCAGGGCGCGGCGAATGCTGAGGATGTAGCGGCCCAATGGGCGGCCATGATCGAGGACAGCGAGCCGGAGCTGGATTCAGCAACGCGCGGGGCTGATCGTATCCTCAATCAGGAGGAAATCGACAACCTTCTCGGCTTCAGTCTCGACGAAACCATCACGGGCGACAACACGGGCATACGGGCGCTGATCAACTCGGCGATGGTGTCCTATGAACGTTTGCCCATGCTGGAAATCGTGTTTGACCGCCTTGTGCGTTTGACCACGACTTCCCTGCGCAACTTTACCTCGGACAACGTGGAAGTTTCGCTGGATTCCATCACTTCCGTTCGCTTCGGTGACTATCTCAATTCCATTCCGCTGCCCGCAATCCTTGGTGTATTCAAGGCAAGGGAGTGGGATGGCTTTGGTATGGTGACGGTGGAATCCTCGCTGATCTATTCCATTATTGACGTGCTGCTGGGCGGTGGTCGCGGCATGAGCCCCTTGCGCGTTGAGGGGCGCCCATACACGACTATTGAAACCAATCTTGTGCGCCGGATGATTGAGATCATCCTTGTGGATGCGGAGCAGGCGTTTGCGCCGCTCTCTCCGGTGCAACTGCCATTGGAGCGGTTGGAGACCAATCCGCGTTTTGCCGCAATCTCCAGACCAGCTAACGCTGCCATTCTTGTTGAGCTGCGCATCGACATGGAAGATCGCGGCGGCAAGGTCGAGATCATGTTGCCTTATGCAACGCTGGAGCCGATCCGTGATCTGCTGCTCCAGATGTTCATGGGCGAAAAGTTTGGCCGTGACCCTATCTGGGAAGGTCACTTGGCCTCTGAAGTCTTCAGCGCCGAGGTCAATGTGGATGCGGTGCTTTATGAAAACAGCATTCCCTTGCAGCGGGTGCTGAACTTGGAAGTTGGGCAAACATTGCTCTTCGATGTGGGTCCAAAGGATCCAGTTACTGTCAAATGCGGAGGGGTACCGCTGACACAGGGGGTAATGGGCCGCGTTGGCGACAACGTGTCCATTGAGATCGCAAGCAAACTGCGCCAACCAAAAATGACATTGGCAGCGTTTGAGCGGTCCATGCAGAACAAATCGGAAGGGATCTGAGGATGGCTATCGGGATGATCATTGAAATTGTAGTCGCTGTCCTGTTGGTGGTCACCATCGGCTATTGCTTCACGCTGAACCAGCGTTTGAAGCGCCTGCGTTCCGATGAGGCCTCCTTGCGTGCGACCATTTCAGAGCTGATCACCGCCACCGAGATTGCCGAGCGGGCCATCCTGGGTCTCAAGTCTACTGCGGGCAACGCGGACAAGACACTTGGTGAGCGTCTGGGGGAAGCGGAGGCGTTGTCACGCCGTCTTTCCAGCCAAATCGGCGTTGGTGCAGATGTTCTGGACCGTGTAGGGCAGGTGGCGGATGCCGCCGTTGCCGGTCAGCCAACCTCGAACGTGAACAGCTATGAGGCTGCTGCAGCGGCCGCAGAAGAAGTGGCAGCTCGCGTGGCTGCACATGCTGAGTACACTCATGCACAAATGCCTGCGCAGCCAGCCGCTCCGGCTCAAATGGCTCAGCCCGCTGTTCAGCAGCCAGCGCCTGCACAGCCCGCGCCGCAAGAGCCGCGCCACAGCCGGGTGAAGGACATCTTCAAGGCAGCGGAGGCTTCCACCTCGCGGCTGGAACAATTCCGTCGTAGAGCACAGGGGTGAATGGCGTGAGATTAAGACTGCTTCCGATCGTCGTTTTTGCCATCAGTTCCCTGCTTGTCCTCAAGCTGGTGGGCTTTTTTCTGGATGGCCGCTACGACTTGAGCACAGTGCGTATGGCTGGAGCGCAGCAGTCTGTTCTCGATCCTTCGAGCGTTGATACAACGCCACCTCCCGGTATTGGTGAGCCGGGGGGCTCTGCTCTTGGTGGGTCCGTGTCAGAGCGTGCGGTTCTGTCCAGCCTTGGCGAACGCCGCAAGGAGCTGGAACAGCGCGAGGAAGAGCTGAACCTGCGTGAACAGATGCTTGCCGCTGCTGAAGCACGCGTTGAGAAGCGCATCGCCGAGCTGAAGCAAATTGAGGCCCGGATTGAAGCGAATGTCTCTGCTCAGTCAGAGAAAGAAGCGCAGGAGATCAAGGATCTCATCAAGATCTACGAGAGTATGAAAGCCAAAAGCGCAGCTCGCATTTTTGATCGGTTGGAGATGGATGTCCTGCTGAAGGTTGTTGCAGAAATGCAGCCCCGGAAGATGGCTGACATTCTGTCCAACATGAGCCCGGAAGCAGCAGAGCGCTTGACTGTGGCCATTGCCGTCGGCCGTCAGTCTGCAGTTGAGACGCCTCAGGCGCTTTTGCCCAAGATTCAAGGCAACTAACGGGCATCGTAAGGGTGCGTTAACAAGCAAATTGCTAGAAATACGCAATGCTGTATCAGGGGAATCGGGCGGTGTTGACGGGTTCTGGACCCTACGTGAAAAAGAGCTTGTCGATAGGGCGTGGTGCGTTTGCAGCCCGCATCGGATTTCTGCGTCTTGTTGCGTCCCTTTGGGTTGTATTTTCAAGCTTGTTTCTCGTCTCGGCTGATGCATTTGCGCAAGGGGAGACGGCAACAATAACGGCCAGCGCCGAAGAGGGCTTTGGGCGCATTGTCATTACCTTTCCCGATCGGACCCTTCTGCCAGACTATGATGCACTGGTTACAGCTGGTGTTTTACGCATTGCCTTTCCCAATGGCATCAATGCGGCTGTTGACGAAATTCCCGCAGAACTGAGTGATTACATTTCTGTTGCCCGCCGGGATCCTGATGGCGCAGCCCTGCGCTTCGCCCTCAAGCAGCCCGTGAATGTGAACAGCATGGAAGCGGGCGAAAAACTCTTTATCGACCTCTTGCCGCGGTCATGGCAGGGCCTTCCGCCCCCATTGCCAGAGGACGTGGTGGCGGATCTTGCCAAGCGGGCAGAAAAAGCTCTGCGCCGGTTGCGTGAGTTGGAGCGGGACCGCGAAGAGCAGATTGTTGAAGAGGCTCAGGTTGACCTGCGGGTTGGGGAGCACCCCACATTCACCCGCCTGGTGTTCGACTGGTCCGTTCCGTTTGACAGCGCTTTCGTGCGCCGTGCCGATCGGGTGGAAGTTCAGTTCGACCGGGAAGCCACCCTCGACCTTGCGCGTATGCTGATCAACCCGCCGCTCGGACTTTATGGTGCGCGCTCTGAAATTCGTGATGCTGGCCTGTTTGTCGAGTTAGCTATCGATCCGGCGTCAGATGTGCGGGCGTTTCGCGAGGGCTCGAGCTACGTGGTGGACGTGACGCCAACCGAGCTTCAGGAGCGCGCTGAGAAGAACAGCCTGCTGCGAGATGTTGATGAGGTCTATGCCGACCCGATTTTGCAACAGAGCGAAGGGGAAGACCGGGTGGTCGCGTTGGGCGTTCGTCCGGAAGAGCGTCCGAGTTTGATGCCGGTTTCTCCTCAGCCGCAGCCTGTGCCTGAAACGACGCCGACACCGACGCCTGCCGTTGCCCCTGCTGCTGGTCCGATGAACCTTACGCCGTCAGTGTTTCGGCCGCAGACCAATCCGGCACCGGCCCCAACACCAGTACCGGCACAGCAAACCGCCATGTCTGAAGCACTCGGGCAGGTGGATGACCCCATTGCCGCCGTTCTTGCGCAAGCGGATGAGGTGGCAATGGCCGCCAAGGCGTTTGGATTGAGTGAAGAGCCTCTCGTTTCCTTGAGCGCACCAGTACCTGAAGGGAGCGGCCCGACGCCGCAACGTCCTTTCATTGACGATGAGCCGCTGGAAGAAAAGCCGAACCATCCAAGCGCCAAGCCAGCGCGTGATCTGGAGCCTGTTGGTGAGCTAAATCCACGACCTGCTGGCGAGCTGACACCGAAGGGCAAGCCTTCTCCAGTGGCGGAGGAAAGCCCTTCAGAGGATGCCGTTCCGGAACAGGTGGACCCTGCACCTGCAGAACCTGAAACTGCTCCTCAAAAGGAACAGGTTTCTCAGGAAACCACCCCTGACCCCGGCACTGAACCTTCCTCGATTGCGGTGGAAGAACCTCAGCCTGCTGAGCCTGAAGCTGTTGAGCAAACCTCTGAGGCAGCGGAGGAAGCTGTTTCCCCGCCAACTGCTCAAGATGTTGACCAGCGTTCTGACAGCGCTGAAGAGGTTGCACCTCCGGCACAAGGCACGGCTCAGGAGACCTCTGCGGTGAACCTACCAACTGCACCCGCATCAGAGGCGCAGCCAACAGAGGCGGAAACCGAAACAGCAAAGGCTCCGGCATCACCGCTGCCACGCATCATTCCGATCAATCAGGATACTCCGGCACCAAAGCGCGATGAGGCACCTGCAGTACCTAATGCAGAGGAAGTTCCAGCCTACGCGCAGGAAGCAGCACCCCCGCTTGTCGCGGTAGAGGTGCGCCGTGTTGGAAACTCCGCTCAGGTTCACCTACCGTTTGGGTTTGAAGTTCCGGCGGCCATGTTCCGCCGTGGCCGTTTCCATTGGCTCATCTTCGACAGCAATGTGCCGATTGATGACAGAGCCCTGCGAGTAGCTCTTGATCCCTACATTCACGGCCTCTCTAACGAGGATCATGGGGATTATCAGGTCATTCGCATGCGGTTGAAGCGCTCCACACTGGCGAGCTTCAGTGCAGAAAAGGACCGCTGGGTCTTGTCTGTTGGTCCTTCTGTGACCGAACCAAGCGCCCCGCTGCAAGTCGAGCGGAATGTGCAAGGGGATGGCGAAGCGGTTCTGCGCGTTGCTGTTGGCCAAGGCGCAGCGCTTCACGAGATACGCGACCCGGATGTGGGCGATGTCATTTACGCCGTCACCGTGAAAGGACCGGCGCGGGGTCTGATCAAGCCGCACCGATACACTCAGCTCCAGTTCCTGCAGTCGTTGCAGGGGGTTGCGGTTACGCTTTATGCAGATGGTGTGAATGTTGAGGTCAGCGGCGAGGATGTGTTGATCACCCGCGATGATGGCCTTGCGGTTTCCAGCGAGGATTTGTGGCGCGCGCTCGATCGGGACACGCCGATCAAAGACCCGACCCAGCCCGGCCTGATCGAGTTCTCTAATTTTACCAAGCCGGATGTTAATCGTTATCGAGGCCAGTTAAGGGACTTTGAGGCCGCAGTGGCCCTGGCAGATCCGGAAGCAGTAAAGGGACCGCGCCTCGATATGGCGCGGTTTTACCTTGCCTACGGCTTTGCAGAGGAAGCGCTGGGTCTTCTTGAGCTTTCAAAGGATCAAGACCCAACGGTTGCCACAGATGCTACATTCAACGTGATGATGGGCGCAGCGCAAATGATGGCGCACCGTCCGCGCGCAGCGAAGGAGTATCTTGAGTCCCCCGAGTTGACGCGCAGCCCGGATGCCGCTGTTTGGAAAACCCTTGCGGATGTGTCCCTTGAAGATTGGCCCAGTTCTCTTCTCAATCTGGAGACAGCCGGGGATGTGATCGACAGCTATCCGGAAAGCATCCAGATCGATTTCAATCTCGCGGCGGCACAGGCGCACGTGGAGCTTGAGGATTTTGGCAGCGCAGCCGCCTATCTTGCCCAGATCGAACCTTCGGCAACCAACCGGGAGCAATCGGCTCTTTATGACTTGCTGCGCGGGCGCATCGCGGATGCCTCAGGGCGTACTCAGGAGGCCATCGAGGCCTTTGAGTATGTGATGGAGAACTTCGAGGGGCCGGAAGCGGCAGAGGCGCAGTACCGCAACATCGCCCTAAAATACCGCGATGGCTATTTGGGAGAGCAGGAAGCGATCGACGAGCTTGCCAATCTGTCGACGATCTGGCGCGGGGATGAAACGGAGTTGCGCACTCTTGATCTTCTTGCGGTGCTACAGGCCAAAGAGGGCGCCTATCGCGATGCTTTTGCGGCCATGCATCAGGCCATCCTGTCCGATCCGGATTCAGAGATCACCCGCAATCTTCAAATGCAGATGGGGGATGTCTTCACCGACTTGTTCCTGCGTGAAGGCGCGGACAAGCTGGACGCCATTGAGGCGCTTGCCATCTTCTACGACTTCCGGGAGCTGCTGCCAGTTGGTCGGGAAGGGGATCAGATGGTGCGCTACATGGCAGACCGCATGATTGACCTGGACCTTCTGGATCAAGCCGCGCGCGTTTTGCGCCATCAGATCGATCATCGTCTCAAGGGCGCTGCCAAGGCTCAGATTGCCGCTGACCTCAGTGTTGTTTACCTGCTGGACCGCCAGCCAGAGCAGGCTTTGCGTGTTCTGTCCCAGACCCGTCAGGCGCAGCTTCCCGCCACGTTGCAACGCCAACGCAATCTGGTAGAAGCGCGGGCGCTGACTGAAAGCGGGCGTCCGGATCTTGCTTTGGAACTGGTGCGCAACATGAGCGGTGTAGATGTGGACCGCTTGCGCGCCGATACCTTGTGGGCTGCTGAGAGCTGGCAAAAGGCTGCTGAGCAGATTGAAAAGATGCATGCTGGCCGCTGGGCGGATGCATTCCCACTGGATGAGCAGGAGCAGACCGACATTCTGCGCGCAGCTATTGGCTACTCGCTGTCCTCAGACAGTTTGGGGCTGGATCGTTTGCGCCAGAAATACTCCGAGAAGATGAGCAGCAGTCCGAATGCCGCAGCCTTCGAAGTGGTGACGCGCCCGGTTGATGAGCGCGGCGTTGAGTTTCTGGATGTGTCGCGCTCCATTGCTGCGACGGACAGTCTGGACGCGTTTTTGGATGAGTACCGCCGCCAGTACCTGACGGCAGGGGCCCTCAGCCCATCCCTTTCTGAGAACGCGGGAAGCTCCCTCTAGATCATCACACAACGACCAGCTCACTAAAAAGGCCCCGGATGTGAAGCATCGCGGGGCCTTTGTCGTCGTGAGGATGTCCTTTTTGAAGGTGGGCTATCCGACCCCGAAACTTCGCACCAGGCTTCCTGCGATCAACTGCCACCCGTCAACAAGAACGAAGAAGATCAGCTTGAAAGGCAGAGAGATCACGACCGGCGGAAGCATCATCATACCCATGGACATGAGAAGAGACGCGATAACCAGATCGATGATCAGGAATGGCAAATAGAGCAGGAACCCGATCTCGAAGGCGCGCCTCAGCTCGGAAATCATGAAGGCAGGCACCAGTACACGCAGGCTGATCTCCTCTGGCGTTTCAGGGGCAGGCAGGTTCGCCAGGTCTTGGAACAGCGCCAGATCCGACTCGCGCACCTGATTGCGCATGAACACATGAAATGGCTCCGAGGAACGTTCAAACGCCTCGTCCATCTCAATGGTGCCATCCATCAGGGGCACGACACCAGCGTCATAGGCCTGCTGAAACGTCGGCGCCATGATGAAGGCAGAGAGAAACAGAGCCAGCGCAATCATTACCGTGTTGGGCGGTGCAGTTTGCAGACCTAGTGCGGAGCGCAAAAGCGACAGCACCACCACAATACGGGTGAAGCTCGTCACCATCACCAGAATGCTTGGCGCAAGGGACAGGATGGTGAGCAGGGCAACGATTTGCACCGCACGCTCGGTGAGCGTGTTGTTGTCACCCAGATCAATGGTCAGTGATTGCGCCAGTGCGCCATCGGCAAAGCCGAGGACCACCGCCAGCACGAACGCCAGCGCGGCGAAGCTTCTCAAAAGCACAGAATTTTACCCGTTAACCCGCTTTAGACTGCTTGGAACCGCCTTCCAACTCATCGAGCAGTTCGGCCATGTCATCGTCCAACGCCATGAAGCCTTTATCGGCTTTCTTCTGGTCTTTTGTGTCGCCTTCTTTGTCAGTGGCCGCTTCGGCTGCCTTGGTGTCTTCAGCAGGCTTTGCCTCTTCAGAGGGTTTGGCGTCAGCGGTCTTGTCCTCGGCCTTTTCGGAGCTTGGTTCGTCTTTTGCAGCGTCCCTCACTTCAGGCTTGGCTTCTTCCGCCTTGTTAGCTGCTTCCGGCTTTCCTTCGGTCTTGTGCGCCTGCGCGTTGGCCTCAGGGGCTTTGTTCTCGGCCGCTTTGGTCTCTGACGTCTTGACGTTGTCCGCCGCCTTGGCGTCCGCTGGTGCCTCTGCGTTGTCGGTTAGGCTGCTGCCCAGCTCGGCTTCCAAGCCTTCTGCAACGGCGGCTGTGTCCGCTGGCGCTGGCACCGGCTTCGGCGTTGCCCGTGAGAAAGCGCGAATAGGTCCGTTGGTGGCATGCTGGCTTGGTTTCTCGCCAGTGGCCGGCCCGTTGCCAAAAACGGTCTTTGCGCGTGCAGCTGGACCAGACAGCGGCGGCGTGATGGTGCCGACATAGGTCGAGCGGGACCGTTCTGCTGGCTTGTCAGTGTTCGCAGCGCCGCTGTCCTTGGGGGCAGGCGTGCGCGCGGCGTAAGGCATTGGGCGCTGAGCAGGGTGCGGGCGCGCTGCGGGACGCACATGTGGCGCCGGTTTTGCCTCTACGGCTGTCGGGGCAGGTTGGGCTGGTGTTGTCTGCGCTTCCGGTGCCGCCTTCACTTCTGCAGGTTTTTCGGAGTCAGGAGCAACGGCAGGGGCGGGGGCAGGTGCAGCTTGCTCGGCAGGTTTGGAGGGCGCAACCGGTGCAGCCGGAGCCGCAGGGCGTGGGGTGGCCTGCGGGTTTGGCTGTTGAGGCGCGGCCGCTACTGGCGCAGCAGCAGGCGCTGTTGGTGTCGTGCGCGGCCGTTGTGCCGTGGCTGCTACATTTTGAACTGCGGCTTTTGCGGCGCCAAAAATGCGCTTTGGTGCCAGCTTGGCGACAGCAGACTCAGGGTCTGCGTGGTCAAGATGTGGAGGCTCATAGGGGGTGGTTGGTTTTTGCGGCTCAACGCGTTGCTGTCTTGCTTGCGGAGCGGGGGCAGTCTTGGCTTCAGAGGCTTGGCCCTGTACCTGCTGAACCTGCGGCGCGGCCCGAACGGGGCGCGGCTCTGCGTCTTTCAGTTCGGTTGCTTCTGGCAGCGGTGTTTCATCATATCCGGGTACCTGTGCTGGCAGGTAGCCGTTTGGTGCGCGATGGCGCTCAGGCGCGGCCTTGGCATGTGGGGCAGCGCGAACGATTGCCTGTTCCACCACAATATCCGTGTTGCCACCCACCAAAATGAGGTGTTCCACGTTGTCGCGTCGTACCAACAGAAGGCGGCGACGTGTGTCTACGTCCGCTGCATCCATGATGGCAATGCGCGGCTGCCTGTTGCGCCCGCCTTTGTAGGTCGTGCGGGCAAATCTCTTCAAGAGGGGAACGATGATTGCGATCAACGCCAGCACGGCGATCAACGCAATCACAACAGAAAATAACAGAGCTGTTTCCGGCGGAAGATTAAACGAGCTCGCCAGCCATTCTTTCATGATTTCCCCACTTCTTCGGAGTAGATGCGTGCAACTTTGCCTTTACCTGCTTATTGGCTGTGCCACACTCCGAATCCCTAATACCAATGAATTAGTGCCCTACATATCTTAAGATGGTCGGCAGATGAACTCTGCAGGCCGCCGACACGCGGGATTCTGACGCTGGACTCACAGGTACCTCTCGGTTTTCCTGTTTGAAACCCGTATAGGCAAATTATTCCCGTTGCTCACACTGTTGCATTTTGCCAGTTGTGGGCTCCCCAGGACAATGGCCGTTTTCTGCGACTACCTATTATTAATTGGTTAATATTAACTTTTTGTTAACCAATTGATAGGCAATTTTTACCTAATGTATTGCTGAGGGTATTCGAGACTTAAGGGGCACGCGGTCTAATGGCCATGTTTGATCTGCCGGTGTTTCAAGCACTGCGCCAAAAAATGCAGTGGCATCAAACACGTCAGGGCGTCTTGGCAGAGAACATCGCCAATGCGGACACACCCGGCTACCAAAGTCAGGACCTGAAGGATTTTAAGTTCAGATCAATGGTGCAAAACACTGTTTCTCCTTCGAGTCCAGTGCAGACCGATGATCAGCATATGACCCTGTCGGCGAGCAGCGGCTCGCCCAAGGCGCAGGACATATCAAGTTTCGAGCGCACACCGGACGGCAACTCGGTGGTGCTTGAGGAGCAGATGATGAAGGTTGCCCAGAACCAGATGGATTATCAGATGGCAACCAGCCTCTATTCCCGTGGTTTGGGCATTTTGAAGACGGCCATCAAGCGGTCGGCATAAGCTGCTTTTAGGACCAACGCGCGGGGAATGGCGCGAGAAAAGGGCAAATCGTGGATTTTCTGAAGTCAATGTTCATTGCGGCGTCGGGCTTGAAAGCTCAGACCGGGCGCATGCGGATCATCGCGGAAAACGTGGCGAACGCAGACTCCACGGCGCGTACGCCCGAGGGTGATCCGTACCGGCGCAAGATCCCGACGTTTCAAGCCAAGCTCGACCGCGAGATGGGCGTGAAGGTGGTGGAGCTTGGCAAGGTTCAGGAAGACAAGTCGGACTTCGAAACCCGCTTTGAACCGAGCCATCCGGCGGCTGACGTCAATGGCTATGTGAAGTTGCCCAACGTGAATACGCTGGTTGAAAGCGTCGATATGCGCGAAGCGCAGCGCTCTTACGAGGCCAACCTCAACGTGGTGCGGTCCACCCGAACCATGTTGCAGCGAACCATCGACATCCTCCGCGGTTAATTCTTGAAGCTTTGAACAGATTGGTGACACCCAATGGCTAACCCAACCCTTGCAGCGAACGCCTATGCCAACATGGCAAAGCTCACCCAAAGTGGTGGGAACCCACAGGAAGTGGCGGGCGGTGCCAGCTCTCAGGACTTTTCCCAGCTCGTCAAAACAGCCGTGGAAGAAGTACGAGAAACCGGTCAGGTAACTGAAACGCAGTCCCTCAATCTGCTAGAAGGCAAGGCCAATGTGGTGGATGTGGTGACCGCGGTTGCAGAAACCGAACTGGCTCTTGAAACCATGGTTTCCGTTCGTGATCGCGTGATCTCCGCATATGAGTCCATCATGCGGATGCCGATCTAGTTGCTAAGGTAAGGCTCAATGACCGGCCCTGAAGTTCTTGATATTGCCAAGGATGGCATCTGGACGCTCATTCTTGTGAGCGCTCCCGTGATGCTGGTCGGTCTGGGGGTGGGTGTTGTCGTGGCCCTGTTCCAGGCGCTCACCCAAATTCAGGAAGCCACACTGGTTTTCGTACCGAAGATCCTCTCCATTTTTGTCGCGCTGTTGGTGGCCTTGCCGTTCATGGCCGCCACCATGGCCAGCTTTACCAATCAGATCGTCGAGATGATTGTGAATGGCGGCTAGCGCGTAAGGAGGGGCGTCGCCAATGACTGTAGAACTGGGCTTCATTACCAGCTACGTGGTGACGTTTCTGCTCGTGTTCGCGCGCCTTGGCAGCATGCTCATGCTCATGCCTGCGCTTGGGGAAGCATCCTTGCCCATGCAGTCGCGGCTGGGGTTGGCGCTGGCACTGACCTACATTCTGGCCCCCATTGGCCAGCCGCTTTATCCTGATACGGTCCTGTCTTCTTTTCCCACGCTGATGGTCATGCTCATCAGTGAGATCATTATTGGGTTGTTCGTTGGCGCGTCGGTGCGCATTGTCACGTTCGCACTGCAGACGGCGGGCGCGATGATTGCCAACCAGATGGGTCTGGCCTTTGCCCTTGGCGGCGATCTGACAGCCTCGGGCATGCAGGGCGCTGTCATTGGAAACTTTCTGTCCATTCTGGGCACGGTGCTGATCTTTGCCACCAATCTGCATTATCTGGCCATTGCCGCCATGCATGATTCCTTCACGCTGTTTCCGCCGGGCACGTTCATTCCTGTTGGGGATGCCTCAGCCAATGGTGTGGCGTTGGTCTCGCAGATGTTTTCCATTGCGGTGCGCCTCAGCGCGCCATTCATGGTGCTGGGGCTTACGTTCTACTTCGGCATGGGCTTGCTCAACAAACTCATGCCTCAGCTGCAGATCTTCTTCATCGCCATGCCGGTGAACATCATGCTTGGCCTTTTCTTGATGCTTGGCGTGCTGGCCACCATGATGGGCTGGTATCTGACGCAAGTCGAAACGGCCTTCCAGCCGTTCATAATCCAGTAGGAGCATGAATGGCTGACGAAACGGATGACTCCGAGAAGACCGAGGACCCCTCCCAAAAACGCTTGACCGAAGCGCATGAGAAGGGGGACGTTCCCAAATCGCAAGAAGTCAACGGCTGGTTCGCCTTGTTGGGCACAGCCATGGTGGTGGCGTTCTTTGCCCAGCCAACTGCCGCCGGAATTGCGGATATCCTCAAGGGCTTTTTCGAGCACGCTGACAGCATTCCGGTTGATGGCGGTGGACTGTTGTTCTTGCTTCAAGACACAGGCCCCCACATTCTTGTGGTGCTGGCGCTGCCGCTCTTGGTGATGATGGTGCTGGCTGTGGTGGGCAACGTGGTCCAGCACAAACCGGTGTTCACAGCCGAATCCATCCAGCCCAAGCTCAACAAGGTGTCACCTCTGGCAGGGGCCAAGCGTCTGTTCTCCAAGGACAGTCTCATGAACTTTGCCAAGGGGCTGATGAAGATCGCCGTGGTTTCGACTCTGATCTATTTCATTGTCTGGCCGCAGAAGGATCAGCTGGAAACCGCCATTTTTCGCGGTGCAGGGCACATTCTTCAGGAAAGCAGGGACTTGTCGCTCCAGCTGGTGGGTGCAATCCTTGCTCTGATGACGGTGGTGGCAGGGCTGGACTTCGCTTGGCAGCGACAAAAATGGTTCAACAAGCAGAAGATGACCCAACGCGAGGTCAAGGAGGAGTACAAGCAATCCGAGGGTGATCCGCAGATCAAGGCGAAGATCCGCCAGTTGCGTGCGCAGCGATCTCAGCAACGCATGATGGCGGAAGTGCCCAAGGCGACGGTTGTGGTGACCAACCCGACCCACTACGCGGTTGCACTTTTCTATGACGACGAGATGCAAGCGCCGAAATGTGTGGCTAAGGGCGTGGATGCACTGGCGCTTCGTATTCGTGAACTGGCAGAAGAAAGTAGTGTTCCGATCGTAGAGAATCCCCCTCTGGCGCGTGCGCTGCATGCCACGATGGAGATTAATGATATGATACCGGAGGAGCATTACGCAGCGGTTGCAAAGGTTATCGGTTATGTGATGCAGCTGCGTGAGAAGAAAAATTGGCGCTCGTAACTCTGGGACGTGCTTGAAACTTGGTGCATTGCGTTGAATCCTCAGACGGAGTGCGAATCCGGGCTTAATTGGGGCTGCCCGTGGAGAGATTTTGATGAAAGAGACCGATACTCGGCCACCGGAACCTGTCATTGACCGCAGTGGTGGTGGAGGAAACATCGGATTGCTTATGTTGCTGGCGCTAGGTCTTGCTGCCGCAACAGCCGTGATCGCCGTGATGAGCCGCGAGCAGGCCGAGCCTTACATTCTCGGGCTCTTGGGCATTCTTGCGGTCGTCGGCGTTTTCTCTTTGTTTGCCAGTGCCATTGGCCTGTTGCGCTTTGCTTCCCGGCGGGATGGCAACCCGCTGGCAGAAGCCTTTCTGGATTCTCTCGAAGAGGGGGCGGTTCTGGTCGATCAGACCGGCCGTATCGTCTATGCCAACAAGGCCTACGCGGATCTGACCGGGGCTGTAAGTCCTGGGGATGTGCGCACGGTTGAGCGGGTGTTTTCAGCCGATCCGGAAGCCGCCGATGCGATTTTCCGCCTTTCCAAGGCTGTGCGCAATCACCGCCGTGCTCAAGAAGAGGTGCGCCTGCCTGCCGCCATTGGGCGCGTGGATGGCGGCTCGCGGTGGTATCGCATCAGTGTGCGGCCGCTGAACTACCACGACAAGGCGGGTCAGGCGACTGCAGGCCTCACCGTATGGCAGATCGCCGACATCTCCCGCGACCGAAAAGAGCAGGAGACATCGTTTCAGGAGTTACAGCGTGTCATCAACTTCCTTGATCACGCTCCCTCCGGCTTCCTGTCCTGTGATTCCGCAGGCCGTATTGTGTATCTCAACGCCACGCTGGCCGACTGGCTGGGGTATGACCTGACCCAGTTTGTGGCTGGCGGTCTGACGCTTTCCGATATTGTTCGCGGCGATGGTGCAGCACTCGTTCGGGCTATCAGCGGGCAGGAAGGCGAGGTCAAGACCGAGACCTACGACATCGATCTGGTAACGCGCAACGGCAAGGGGCTTCCCGTTCGCCTCGTGCACCGGGTGCCGTTTGGCGCGGATGGGCAGGCCGGCGACAGTCGCACGCTTGTACTCAACCGCTCGCCGGGCGAAGAAAACGCAGAAGCTCTTCGCGCAGCCGAGGTGCGTTTCTCGCGCTTTTTCAACAACACCCCGGTTGCCATTGCCTCCGTTGAAAAGAATGGCCGCATTCAGCGCACCAACGCGCCTTTCGTTCGCCTGTTCGGGCAAGAAGATGGGCTGAAGAGCGAGGCGCGCCTGACAGACTTTGTCGAGGAAGCGGGCCGGGCCGATCTGGAAGAGGCCTTGAAAAAAGCGGCGCAGGGTCAAGGCGAAATCGCGCCGGTGGACGTTGCTCTGTCTGAAGGGGCAGAGGCGGGGCGCTCGGCGACCTTCTACGTCTCCGCTGTTCTTGACAGTCAGGCTGAGGACGAGGCGGCCGTTGTCTACGTGCTTGAAACGACACAGCAGCGCGCCCTTGAAGCCCAGTTCGCTCAGAGCCAGAAGATGCAGGCCATTGGTCAGCTTGCAGGTGGTGTCGCGCACGACTTCAACAACGTTCTGACCGCCATCATCGGCTTCTCCGATTTGCTGCTGGCCAGCCACCGTCCAACGGACCCAGCGTTCCAGGACATCATGAACATCAAGCAGAACGCCAACCGTGCCGCAGGGCTTGTGCGCCAGTTGCTCGCGTTCTCCCGTCGTCAGACCCTGCGTCCGAAGGAGTTGGCGCTGACGGACGTACTGGCCGACCTCACCATCTTGCTGGACCGCCTTGTGGGCGAGAAAATCGAGCTGCACGTGGTTCATGGCCGCGATCTTTGGCCGGTGATGGCGGATGTGAACCAACTGGAACAGGTGATTGTCAATCTGGTCGTGAACGCCCGTGACGCCATGCCGGGTGGCGGTGAGGTGACCATCCGCACCCGCAACGTGGATGAACCGACCTCAACCACCTATGAGAACACCCGCGGCATGCCGCCTGCGGAGTACGTGCTCATTGAGGTGGAAGACAACGGCCACGGCATGTCCAACGAGGTGCTGGGCAAGATTTTCGAGCCGTTCTTCTCCACCAAGGAAGTGGGCAAGGGCACTGGTCTGGGGCTTTCCACCGTCTACGGCATCGTCAAGCAGACCGGCGGCTTTGTGTTTGCCACCAGTGAGGTGGATGCGGGCACAACATTCCGGATCTTCTTGCCGCGCCATGTGCCGGAGGAAAAGCCGGTTCAGGAAGTGGTCAAGGAAGAAAAGCAGGCCGTTGCCGATCTTACCGGCTCTGCCACCATTTTGCTGGTGGAGGACGAGGAAGCCGTTCGTGCCTTTGCGGCGCGTGCGCTGTCGTCCCGTGGCTATGAGGTCTATGAGGCAGGCTCTGGTACCGAAGCGCTTGAGGTCATGGAAGAGACCGAAGGGTCGGTTGATCTGGTGGTTTCCGACGTGGTGATGCCGGAAATGGACGGGCCGTCGCTGCTTATTGAGCTGCGCAAGACCCGACCGGATCTGAAGATCATCTTTGTATCCGGCTACGCTGAAGATGCCTTCGAGAAGAACTTGCCGGCAGATGAGAAATTCACCTTCCTGCCAAAGCCGTTTACCTTGAAGCAGTTGGCAACCACCGTGAAGGACGTGTTGGAGAACGGGCCATCTGAGCGTAGCTGAGCCCTGCCGTTCAGGGCAGGGTGTTTTGACATCACTGGGAATGATCTCAAACGAGGGGGGAATGCATGAGCACGGAAATTACTCAGGAAACCCCGGAGTTGGACGAAGAGCTTCTTGACGGACCGCGGGTGTTCAAGCTGCGCGGTCAGCATGTGATGCTCGCGGCACATGTGGCGCGGGTGTTCGAGGTTGAAACTCGGCAGATCACTCAGAACATCAAGAATAATCTTGAGAAATTCCCGGAGGCCTATGCCTTTGAGGTCTCGCCGGAGGAGCTGGAAGCCTTGAGATCACTGGGGGTGATCTCAAAACCGGGTCGGGGCGGCAGCCGCGCCTTGCCGTGGGTTGTCAGTCAGAAAGGGGCCATTCGCCTCTCCACCATCATGGACAGTCCAAAGGCCATTGAAGCGGCAGACGTTTTCATCGATGTCTTCACCGAGGTCCTGCGGCAGGTCTATGCGGGCAAGGACCAGTTGGAAATTTCCAAGCCATCACGTCTTAAGCCCAGTTCCGAGCTTCAAGAGCGGGTCGAGAAGATCCGCACCCAGTTGTTTTCTGCAATCAATGACCTTCTGGAAACCAAGGTGGACAGCCAGAACAAGATCACCGTGAAGGATGAATTGGGTCAGGTGGCAGATGGCATTCGCAAACACTATCACGAGTGGCTCAAGTCCAAGCGCGTCAGCAACGACAAGATCGAGGCGGAGACACTTCTGCTGTTGGAAAAGGTTCAGGACTTGCGGGAACGGCGCGCCGCGCATCTGAGTGGTGCTGCGCTGTCGCGTGAAAGTCAGGCGCTTGAGAACATGAAGCAGAAGATCGCCATCATCAAGGATCTCATGGACCTTCACGACAAGCTGGAACCCAATGCGGTCGTGCAGATGGTCGGCGACTACAGCGCGCTCGCGCTCACCGATGCCACAGAGAAGATACTGGAAAAGCCAAAGGGCTGAGTTGGCCTTGTTCCGCACCAGATACGAAAACACCCGCGAAGGTCGAACCTTGGCGGGTGTTTTTGTTTCTTCATGGAAGCTGAGTGCCTAGATGCACTGTGAGGTGGCTTCCGCGTTCTGTTTCAGGCCGATCAGGCTCTGCATGGTGTTGTTGTCACCCGGCAGCTTGTAGGATTGCTCCAGTCCAGTGTGGGCGTTGTTCAGCAGCGCCACATCCTGCACCACAAGTGTGTTGCACTGGCTGCCGGAGAAACGCACGCGCACGCGGATTACGCGATCGCCGTTGTCAGATGGTCCGAACTCCTGGTCCAGAACCGGATTGGCCTGACGCATCACGTTTTCAATGATCACCATGTTCGGGTCATCCTGCACCACCAGTGTGCCTTTCTGAGCAGCGCTGGTCTTCAGGGTCTGGCGAACCTGCTCCGGTGATGCCTTTACGGCAACGGATTGGGTGCCGGGCTCGGCACGAAGAATTGGCTGGTTGCTGCCTCGTGGGGCGCCTGACTGACAAGCCGCAAGCGCCAGCGTAAGCGCAACTAAAGCAACGATCCGCATTGTGTTGGTCCCGTAGGTTTCTGGTGCAAAGGGTTCAGAGCAACACCAGAGCATCATGCTGAAATGTGTCGGAATCATCTCCGTCAGAAGCCGCTGTGGAATCTGCGGAAACGCTCTCATGTCCCGATCATATACCCATCGGCAATACCGGGGTCAAATTCTTAGGAGAGCCTTCAGGGGAAGGGAAGGTCCAGCGCGGGTGCGGAGGGAAGGGTCACAGCAGCGCGCGCCGCTGTGACCGGAATGCATGAGGCGTTATGCCTTTGCTGCGTATTCAACTGCGATCTTGGAAGCCAGACGCGCGTTGTTCTTCACCAGCGCGATGTTGGTTGCCAAGCTGCGGCCGTCGGTCTGTTCAAACAGGTGCTGCAGCATGAACGGCGTCACTGCCTTGCCCTTGATGCCCTGCTTTTCAGCGTCTGCCAGAGCCAGCTTGATGAACTTGTTGATCTCTTCAGCTGGGATCTCGTCTTCAACCGGAACAGGGTTGGCGACCAGTTCACCACCGTGGGTGCCGAACGCTTCGCGGGTAAGAAGAACCTTGGCGATGTCTTCCGGGGTGTCGAGGCGGTAAGGGGTGTCCAGATCGCTGGTGGAGGACCAGAATGCTGGCATCTTGTCACAGCCGTAACCGATCACGGCCACGCCTTTGGTTTCCAGCACTTCAAGGGTCTTTGGCAGGTCGAGCAGAGCCTTTGCAAAGGCTGAGACCACCAGTACAGGCGTGCGTGCCAGTTCTTCAAGGTCTGCGGAGATGTCGAAGTTTGTTTCCGCGCCGAAGTGAACGCCGCCAACGCCGCCGGTTGCGAACACGCGAATGCCCGCTGCGTGGGCGGCCATCATGGTTGCTGCAACGGTGGTGGAAGCGTTGCGGCCCATGGCAATGCCGGTGCACAGGTCAGCGCGGGAAGCTTTCATCACATCCTTTGCGTTTGCCAGCTCTTCCAGCTTCTCGTCGGAAAGACCAACATGCAGCTCGCCCTTGAGGACCGCGATGGTGGCTGGAACAGCGCCGTTTTCGCGGATGATCGCTTCAACTTCGCGTGCTGTTTCAATGTTTTGCGGGTAAGGCATGCCGTGCGTGATGATCGTTGATTCCAGAGCAACAACCGGCTTTCCCTCAGCCAGCGCCTGTGCCACTTCATCGCTGTGATGAATCTGGATCTTTGTGTTCTTGGTCATTTCCTCATTACCTTTTTATAGGAGCTGTTCGGCTCAGTGACTTTGAAGACGTTGTGCGATGGCTGAGAGGCTCAGGCTGTCCGGCGCGGCCCCTGTGGCTTCGACTGTGATGGCGGAAGCAGCCAGACCACTGTAGGCCGCTTGTTCGGCAGCAAGGCCCTGACTGTAGGCGCTCAAGAAACCCGCGATGAAGGCATCACCGGCTCCAGTCACGTCTTTGGGCTCTGCTGGGAGGGGAGTAATCACGCGTTCCTTGCCGTCCACGGACAAGATCAGCGGGCGGCTGCCATCTGTAATGGCAATGGTCTTGCACCCTTTGGCCGTCAGGGCTTGCGCCATGTCCACGGCCGGAGCATCCGCGTCCATGCCCAGAAGGGACGACGCCTCAAGCCTGTTGGTGAACAGGATGTCGAGCTTGTCGAGGATGGGCAGAAGCCGGGTTGCCTTGGCACTGGAGACCGTATCGACCGCCAGAATGCGGTCGCCCTTAGCGGCGGCAATTGCCTCCAGCATTTCGGTTTCCATGTTGGTCTCGGCCAGCCAGATGCCTGCCTGTTCAAGGGCTGGGGTCAGGCTTCCCGCGACCGGCTTTGGGATCAGCTGCGTGATCTCGCTGTCGGAAATGGCGGCATGAAGGCTTCCATCCGGCTGGTGCAGCGCGAGGTAGGACCCTGTGCGCTGGCCGTCCAGCACCTTTACAGTGCTCACGTCAATGCCGGTGGCGGACAGGTGTTTGCGCACCCACAGGCCGTCGGGGTCATTGCCCACACAGCCGATCAGAGCGGGGTTGCAGTCAAGCCGGGCGAGAGCGCGTGCGATGTTCGCAGCAACTCCGCCGGGTTTTCCAGAGATTTCTCCGGGAGTGGACGTGTCCGGGAGAATCGGGCGTCCGGCATGAGCAATACGGTCCACATGAATGGCGCCGATCACTGCGAGCTTCGTCGGTTGGGACATGGTATTAGTGACCATCGTATTATGTTGATTATCAAGGTCGTAACAGTGTCCAGAGGCCGTGACAACTGGTGTGATTCCTATGTCCAAAGGCTTCTTTTTTGCCTGCTCAGCGTTATCCAAAGAAGAACACTTGAAGAACGGATCCCTGATATTCCATTGGAGATCAGCGGGTTATGAGGACTTGCGTAATGAGAACAAAATGAGTACACCAATCATACCTTTTGAATCTGTCGGTCCGTCATGAAATAAGGAACGGGTACGCATGTCACAAACTTCACTCCGCCTTGTCGAGGGCACACAGATGGATAAGAATAAGGCGCTCGATGCAGCGCTGTCACAAATTGAGCGGGCCTTCGGTAAAGGTTCCATTATGCGCATGGGGCAGGGCCAGGCAGTTGAGGTGCAGACCGTCTCTACCGGTTCCCTTAGCCTGGATATTGCACTGGGCATTGGCGGCCTTCCCAAGGGCCGTATTGTTGAAGTTTACGGACCGGAATCTTCAGGTAAGACCACTCTTGCGTTGCACACTGTTGCCGAGGCCCAGAAGCAGGGCGGCATTTGCGCCTTCGTGGATGCCGAGCACGCGCTGGACCCGATCTATGCCCGCAAGCTGGGCGTAAACATTGATGATCTTCTCATCTCTCAGCCAGATGCAGGCGAGCAAGCGCTTGAAATTGCAGATACTTTGGTGCGCTCCGGGGCGATCGACGTGCTTGTGATCGACTCCGTTGCAGCGTTGACACCGAAGGCGGAACTTGAAGGCGAGATGGGTGACAGCCTGCCGGGCCTTCAGGCGCGTTTGATGAGTCAGGCGCTGCGCAAGCTGACGGCCTCGATCTCCCGCTCCAACTGCATGGTGATCTTCATCAACCAGATCCGCATGAAGATCGGTGTGATGTTCGGTTCCCCGGAAACCACGACGGGCGGTAACGCGCTCAAGTTCTACGCCTCCGTGCGTTTGGATATTCGTCGCATTGGCGCCATCAAGGACCGCGATGAGATCGTTGGCAACCAGACCCGCGTAAAGGTGGTGAAGAACAAGCTTGCCCCTCCATTCAAGCAGGTTGAGTTCGACATCATTTATGGCGAGGGCATCTCCAAGACCGGTGAGCTTCTCGACCTTGGTGTGAAGGGCGGCATCGTCGAAAAGTCCGGCGCATGGTTCTCCTACAACAGCCAGCGTCTGGGGCAGGGCCGAGAGAACTCCAAGACCTTCCTCAAGGAGAATCCTGAGGTTGCTCAGGAGATCGAGTTGGCGGTCCGTCAGAATGCCGGCCTTATTGCCGAAGCGATTGACGATCCTGATATGGGCAAGGGCGACGACGAGTAAGTCTGCCAACGGCGCTTTTCGCCACTCATGCATGTATTACCCAAAGCCGGTGGCCCGCAGGTCGCCGGCTTTGTTGTTTTGAAGTCGTGGCTTTCGCGAATCCCCGGCGGCTTTCTGGCGGTCCGGGCAAAATGCAGCAATAGCCCTTAGACAAACGGTGCAGGTGCGGCAGGTGCCTTGCTAAAACCGCTTAATTTCGGCTGTTTCTTGGCGGGAGAACCGGATGCAAAGGGCTTATTGCATGGACAGTTGCGCCGTGTGTAGATAAAACCGCAACAAAGCCATAAGCAGTTGTTGCAGCAACTGCGGCTCCTACTAATGCAATTCAAGGGCGGGCCTGCGTTTTGGTTCCGCAGCTGTGAGAAGAGACGGACATCTAATTCATGAGTGGTGTGAACGAAATTCGGTCGGCTTTCCTCGACTACTTCAAAAAGAATGGCCATGAGGTTGTGCAGTCGAGCCCGCTTGTTCCGCGCAACGACCCAACTCTCATGTTTGTGAATGCGGGTATGGTTCCGTTCAAGAACGTTTTCACGGGGCTTGAAAAGCGCGACTACGTGCGCGCTACGTCCTCACAGAAGTGCGTTCGCGCCGGCGGCAAGCATAATGATCTGGACAACGTTGGCTACACCGCACGCCATCACACCTTCTTTGAAATGCTCGGCAACTTCTCCTTTGGGGACTACTTCAAGGAACAGGCCATTGAGCATGCGTGGACATTGATCACCAAGGATTTTGGCCTGCCGAAGGATCGCCTTCTGGTTACGGTCTACTCTGAAGATCAGGAGGCATTCGATCTTTGGAAGAAGATCGGCGGTCTGTCCGAGGACAAGATCATCCGCATTGCCACTTCAGACAATTTCTGGGCCATGGGTGACACCGGTCCGTGCGGCCCATGCTCCGAAATCTTCTATGATCATGGCGATCATATCTGGGGCGGCCCTCCAGGTTCTCCTGAGGAAGACGGCGATCGTTTCATCGAGATCTGGAACCTTGTGTTCATGCAGTATGAACAGCTGGCCTCAGAACGCATCGACCTGCCGCGTCCCTCCATTGACACCGGCATGGGTCTGGAGCGTATTGCAGCTGTTCTGCAAGGCGTTCACGACAACTACGACATCGACCTGTTCCGCGCGCTTATTGGCGCTTCTGAAAACCTTACCGGCGTTCAGGCAGAGGGCGAGCGTCAGGCCAGCCACCGCGTGATTGCTGACCACCTGCGTTCCACTGCATTCCTGATTGCGGATGGTGTGTTGCCTTCAAACGAAGGCCGCGGGTATGTTCTGCGCCGCATCATGCGCCGCGCCATGCGCCATGCAAACCTGCTCGGAGCGCGCGATCCGCTCATCTTCAAGATGGTGCCAACCTTGGTGCGCGAAATGGGGCAGGCCTATCCTGAGCTGGTGCGTGCCGAAAGCCTCATCACCGAAACCTTGCAGTTGGAAGAAAAGCGTTTCATCAAGACTCTGGAGCGCGGCCTTGGCCTTCTGGACGACGCCACCTCCTCCTTGGCTGAGGGCGAGCAGCTTGATGGCGAGACCGCCTTCAAACTCTATGACACCTACGGCTTCCCGCTGGATCTGACACAGGATGCGCTGCGCAACCGCAACATCTCCGTGGATACCGACGGCTTTGATCAGGCCATGGAACGCCAGCGTGCTGAAGCGCGCGCCGCGTGGTCCGGGTCCGGTGAAGCGGCCACGGACGCGGTGTGGTTCACCTTGAAGGAAAAGCTCGGTGCGACCGAGTTCCTTGGCTATGAAACCGAAAAGGCAGAAGGCGTTGCCACGGCGTTCGTCAAGGATGGGGAAGAGGTTGCCAGCCTGAAGGCTGGTGAAACCGGCATTGTCGTCTTGAACCAAACCCCGTTCTACGGCGAGTCTGGTGGTCAGGTCGGTGATACTGGCGTCATGATTGGCGAAGGCTTCAAGGCCACAGTTACCGACACCCAGAAGAAAGCCGATGGCCTGTTCATCCACCACGTCGAAGTGACGGAAGGTGCGGTCAAGGCTGGCGACGCACTGGAGCTGGAAGTTGACCAAGCGCGCCGCACGGCGATCCGCTCCAATCACTCCGCAACGCACCTTGTTCATGAAGCTCTGCGCGAAGTTCTGGGCGATCACGTTGCCCAGAAGGGCTCTCTGGTTACGCCAGAACGCCTGCGTTTTGACTTCTCCCATCCCAAGCCCGTTGCGGATGAGGAACTGGTGACCATCGAGCGCCTTGCCAACGAGATCGTTCTGCAGAACACGCCAGTCGAAACCCGCCTGATGGAAGTGGACGAGGCCATTGAGGCCGGTGCCATGGCTCTGTTCGGTGAGAAGTACGGCGACGAAGTGCGTGTGGTGTCCATGGGGCTCGCAACCGAAGGCGACAACGCTGGCAAGACTTACTCCTTGGAACTGTGCGGTGGTACGCACGTCACCCGTACCGGTGACATTGGTCTTGTGACCTTAGTCACCGAAGGGGCCGTGGCAGCGGGCGTTCGCCGTATTGAAGCGCTTACAGGAACGGAAGCACGCAAGTATCTTGCTCAGCAGGATGCCTTGATGCGTCAGTCCGCTGGTCTTTTGAAAACCAGCCCGGCCGACGTACCGGCCCGCATTGAAGCGTTGCTGGATGAGCGCAAGAAGCTGGAGCGCGAACTGGCCGAAGCCAAGAAGAAGCTTGCCATGGGTGGCGGTGCTGGCGGCGACAACGGTGTGCGTGAAGCGGGCAGCTTCAAATTGATGGCCCGCGTTGTGGAAGGCATGAACCCTAAGGACCTGAAGTCCGTGGCCGATGAGGGCAAGACCTCTTTGGGCTCTGGTGTTGTGACCATCATCAACGTGGCTGAAGACGGCAAGGCCGCAATCGTTGTGGGCGTCACCAGCGATCTCACTGACAAGTTGTCTGCTGTGGATCTGGTGCGCATTGGCTCCGAGGCTCTGGGTGGACGTGGCGGCGGTGGCCGTCCGGACATGGCTCAAGCTGGCGGTCCAGACGGCTCCAAGGCCGATGCTGCGGTTGAAGCGATTGAGACTGCATTGAAAAATGCATAGCGGCTCCACCGCTTAGACAGTTGAGAAGGGAGGGGCCGCACCCCTCCCTTTTTTGTTTTTGAAAGCCTTTTTGGCTATAAGCCGAAAATCAATTCTCTTTACGGAAGGTCGGTTGATGGCCCGTCAGCTGAAAAAAGACGTCTACGATATCCTTGAAAAAGGTGCCACGACACATCCCGTCGCCAAGCACCTCAACAAGTTCATTGTGGCGTTGATCCTCTTGAACGTTGGCCTTGCCGTCATGGAGACCGAGCCGTGGTTCGGCAAAGGCTGGCCAACGTTGCTTATTGCGCTGGATATGGGGGCGGGTCTCATCTTTCTGGTTGAATACGTGCTGCGCCTCTGGATCGCGGATCTGCATCCGCCGCTGCGCCGCTATCAGCCGTGGCGTGCGCGCCTGCAATATGCCATTCAGCCGCTGGCCATTATCGATCTGCTGGCGGTTCTGCCGTTTATCCTTGCGGTCTTAACCGACTATGTCACATGGAAAGCCTTTGTAATCCTGCGCTTGTTGCGCTTCATGAAGATCGCCCGTTACTCTCCGGCCATGCGGTCGTTGGCCTCGGCGGTGGTTACCGAGCGCAAGGCGATCATGGCCAGTCTGGTGATCATTTTTGGCACCATCCTCATTGCCGCTACCACCATGTACCTGGTGGAGCATCAGGCCCAACCGGAAAAGCTGGGCACCATTCCAGATGCCATGTGGTGGGCGTTTGCTACCCTCACCACCGTTGGCTATGGCGATGTGGTGCCGATCACCTGGGCGGGAAAGGTGGTGGCGTCCATTGTGATGCTTACCGGGTATTGCCTGTTTGCGTTGCCGGTGGGCATCATCGGCACCGCCTTCGTGCGTGAAATCAACTCCCGCGATTTTGTCGTCAGCTGGTCCATGGTGGCGGAAGTGCCCATGTTTGAGGACCTGTCGGCCATCGAGATCAAGGAGGTGGCGCACCTGCTCAAATCACAGAGCGCCGTCGACAATGAGGAGATTGTTCGGCGCGGGGAGCGCGCAGATGCGCTTTACCTCATCACCTCCGGTGCTGTCGTTGCCATCACGCCAGATGGGCAAACGCGTCTGGAGCAGGGGCAGTATTTCGGCGAGATGGTGCCTCATGGTGATGCTGAGCGCACAGCCTCGGTCTACGCAACAGAGCCCTCTCAGTTTCTGGTGCTGCGTCTTGAAGATCTTCGGGATCTCATGCGCCGTACGCCGGAGCTTGCCACCAAGGTCGCCCACCGGGCATTTGAGGCAACCAAGTCGGGCATGTCTGCGGCGGGTCCAGACGCATGAGATCCCTTGGCCCCTCTCAGGGCCTGTCCGTTTGTGCAATCGGGCCGATGACTTCAATCTTGTTGGTCCAGATGTAGCCTTCAAAGTTCTGAAGGGGGCGGTAGGTGTCCTCACTGTCCAGACCGTCGCATGCCTGCGAGTCACCGACCGGGCCCATGGCAATAACCGTGGACCCTTGGGCCTTCAGGCGGGCGGCAAACCGGTGCGGCCAGCCCCACACCATCCATGTGTAGTCGCTGGGTACGCCAATCACCGTTTCCCGGCACTGGCTTGGCACATAGCCTGACCAACCGAACAGGAAATAGTTCTTCAAGCACTGCTTGGTCTGCTGCTTGGTGAAGCTGTGGAGGTTTGGCACGCGTGCCAGAGTGTAGTTCACTGGCACCGGGTGACCATAAACACCCCAGACTTGATCAAGTCGCTCTGGCTGTTGTTGAAGAAACGCCACAAAACGTTCGGCTTCCAGTGCCTGTTTGGATTTGTAGTTGATCAGGAATTTGGCCTCGGGCAGGGCGTCGAAGACTTCCGTAAGTTCCGGCATCAAGCCAATGCCTGTACCGCGAAACGGGAAGCTCTGGCCTCCATCTGCGGTGTAGCCCCAACCGATATCGAGTGCCTTGAGATCGCTCATCGATTTGCTGCGGGTTTCGCCGCTGCCATTACTCCTGCACTCCAAAGTCCAGTCATGGAACACGGCCAGCTTGCCGTCGGTGGTGGGGTGAATGTCAATCTCCACCACATCCGCGCCCAGTTCCACCGCCTTCTTCATGGAGGCGATGGTGTTTTCCAGATAGCTGTGCGTGGGCGGGTCAATGCGCGTTGCCGTGCAGGTGTCGTTCGCCAGATTTTCTCTGTGATAGGTCTGGTGAACACCGCGGTGGGCGATCAGTTGCGCCTCGGCCGTGCTGCCGAGATCTGCAATCCACGATGCGTTTGTGAGGTACAGTGTTGCAGCAAGTCCCCCAAACGCTGCAAGTCCCCCAAACGCTGCAAGGCCCCATCGCAGCATGACCGTTCTCCGCTTTTAAGCTCATAAGTGGTGGCCGTTGATTGCTGCAGTTTTTGGTAGGAATGGGGTCGGTCTGTGGTGATTGCATGGCGGTTGCAGTCTACCAACAAAAAAGGGCGCCCGTTTCGGAGCGCCCTGATTTTCTCGTGAACCCTGAAGGCTTACTTCGCAGCCATGGCCTTCTGAAGGTTCTCGTCCACCTTGTCCAGGAAGCCAGTTGTGGTCAGCCACTTCTGATCCGGACCAACCAGCAGTGCCAGGTCCTTGGTCATGTGGCCGCTTTCAACGGTCTCGATGCAGACGCGCTCCAGCGTTTCAGCGAAGTCCTTCAGCTCGGCGTTGTCGTCGAGCTTTGCGCGGTGCGCCAGTCCACGGGTCCACGCAAAGATGGAAGCGATGGAGTTGGTGGAGGTTTCTTCACCCTTCTGGTGCTGACGGTAGTGGCGGGTCACGGTGCCGTGCGCCGCTTCCGCTTCCACGGTCTGGCCGTCCGGGGTCATCAGAACGGAGGTCATCAGGCCCAGAGAGCCGAAGCCCTGTGCAACGGTGTCGGACTGCACGTCGCCATCGTAGTTCTTACAGGCCCAGACGTAGCCACCGGACCACTTCATGGCTGCAGCAACCATGTCGTCGATCAGGCGGTGCTCGTACCAGATCTTTTCTGCTTCGAACTTTTCCTTGAACTCAGCTTCATAAACTTCCTGGAACAGGTCCTTGAAGCGGCCGTCATAGGCTTTCAGGATGGTGTTCTTGGTGGACAGGTAGCATGGCACCTTGCGGTTCAGGGCGTAGTTCATGGAGGCGCGGGCAAAGTCGCGGATGGAGTCATCCAGGTTGTACATTGCCATGGCAACGCCGGAGGATGGCGCATCGAAAACTTCGTGTTCGATCTCGGTGCCGTCTTCGCCAACGAACTTGACGGTCAGCTTGCCCTTGCCCGGGAATTTGAAGTCAGTCGCGCGGTACTGGTCACCGAATGCGTGACGGCCAACGATGATTGGCTGTGTCCAGCCTGGAACCAGACGCGGCACGTTGTTCATGATGATCGGCTCACGGAAGATCACGCCACCCAGGATGTTACGGATGGTGCCGTTTGGCGAGCGGTACATGCGCTTCAAGCCAAACTCTTCAACGCGGGCTTCATCTGGTGTGATGGTCGCGCACTTCACGCCAACGCCGTATTCCTTGATGGCGTTCGCCGCATCGACGGTAATCTGGTCATCGGTCGCATCGCGGGCCTCAATGCCGAGGTCGTAGTACTTCAGATCGATGTCGAGATACGGATGGATCAGCTTGTCTTTGATGAACTGCCAGATGATGCGGGTCATCTCGTCGCCGTCGAGTTCGACGACCGGATTGGCAACTTTGATCTTCGCCATGGTGGTTTGACCTCGTGTTTTTGAACTGTAATGGATTGGCCTGAGCCCGAATTCGCTCCGTGTATACACGTGTGCGCAATCTGATGCCAGCTCGAAATCCATAGTTTGGACAGGTCGTGTATAGCACTATGGGAAAACACGGAATAGCGCTCTCAGGCGCTAACACCGCCGGAAAACTGCTCTAATCCTACGAAAATGCGCAATTTTGAGGTGTAAGTGGATCAACTGACCCTTGGTAATGCCAAAAACGGGGCGTCGGGCAATTCTTCGTGAACTGCCCGATTCTGTTTTCAATTGCATGCGTCATGCGTTTCAGGTCGCGCCTTGGGCGTTGGAAATGGCCCGTGCGGTCAGCGCAATGGCAATGTAGCTCCAGCCGTTGAAGATAATGGAGATGCCCACGATCAGGCCAAGGGCCCATGCCGCGGAAAGCGGGAACTCAAAGAAGATGCACAGACCGGCGAGCAATGAGATGACACCCGCGGTCAGGATCCAGCCCCAGCCATCGTGCGGCTTCAGTTTCAGGGAAAACATGATTTGAGAGATGCCCTGAATGATGAAAACCGCTGCAAGAACGAGGGTGAGGGCAGCTGTGCCGAACGCCGGATTATAATAAACGGCCGCGCCACCGATAATGGCAATCACGCCGGTAATGAGCTGCCACAGGAAGCCGCTCCACTCTTTCACGGAGAAGGCGTGCCAAATCTGAATGGCGCCGCCAATCACCAGCACCGCTGCGATAACCAACGCCACGGCGATGGATGATGCCAGTGGCATGGCAATGACAACCATGCCGCCGATTACCAGAAGTACACCTAGAGCCAGAAAACGACCCCACTTGTCGACCACCATCTGCGTCATGCTGGAGGTGATCATTGGACCGCTTGCTTGTTGGGTCATTGCATTTCCCTCCTAAAAGGTTGTTGCGGCTTGCATCCTTCCCGCCGCACAAGGAACACCGCCAGCGGCGATGCCTCCGGGCGATATCGGAAGCTTACCCTAGGGTAATTTTATTAGCGATCCGATAATTTGTCAGCACCTGCAACTTATGGGGGAGGGGCGGTCTGTGTGGTGCCAGGGGCTGTTGTTTTGCGGCCCTGTGACTTTTTCCGCGGCGTCTTCGGCTTTTGCTGGAAATTGAAAGGGCGATCCGCTATCTGAGCGGCATGTCTGAGATGGAACAAACCCCAACACCTTCCCGCCCGCCGGTTGTCATCCTGTGCGAACCGCAGCTGGGCGAGAACATTGGCATGGTGGCCCGTGCCATGGCGAACTTTGGCCTGCATGATCTGCGCATTGTCAATCCGCGCGACGGCTGGCCAAGCGAAAAGGCGCGCTCTGCTGCAAGCCGTGCCGATCATGTGATTGATGCGGTTCAGGTCTTCGACCGGGTTGAAGACGCGGTTGCCGACATTCAGTTGCTGTTTGCCACCACCGCCCGCAACCGGGACATCCCCAAGCCTGTTGTAGGCCCGGACGAAGCTGCGGCCGAAGCGGTGGCCTATGGTCAGAAGGAGCTTACCACCGGCTACATGTTTGGCCGCGAGCGCTGGGGCCTCAACAACGATGAGGTGGCGCTCTCCAACAAGATTGTCACCTTGCCGGTCGATCCTTCATACGCCTCGCTCAACATTGCTCAGGCGGTGTTGGTCTGTGCTTATGAGTGGCGCCGCACTGCAACTTCCGGCCAGCTGCCGTTCACGCTTGACGATTATGAAGGTGAGCCTGCGTCTCAGGAAGCCATTCAGCGTATGTTCGAGCACTTAGAAGGCGCGCTGGATGTGCGCGGTTTCTTCCGTCCGGTGGAAAAGAAGCCGGTGACGGTGCGCCGCCTGCGCAACATCTTCCAGAAGGCCGATCTGACGGACAATGAAGTGCGCATTCTGCGCGGTGTGATTGCCAGCTTCGAAAAGTATCCGGCCAAGTACGGTAATGAGTGAACGGCAGTCCTTCGTTGATCCGGTTACCATTGAACCCGGCCAGTGCGATGTTGCTGGTCGGATAATGGTTTTTGACAGTGGCATCGGTGGGCTCACCGTTGCCCGTCAGATCCAGCGCAACCGGCCCAATGAAGGCTTGCTTTATGTCGCGGATGACTTGGGCTTTCCCTATGGCGATTGGCAGGAGGGGGCTCTTGGCGATCACATTGAAGAAGTCGTCGCTCGGTTTGCTGCAAAGTGGCAGCCCTCAGCTCTTGTCATTGCCTGCAATACAGCCTCCACGCTGGTGCTGCCGCGGCTCAGAGCGCGGTTTTCGTTCCCCATTGTTGGCACCGTGCCGGCCATAAAGCCTGCTGCTGAAAAGACACTCTCCGGCGTTGTCGCGGTCCTTGCCACACCGGGAACGGTGCGCCGTGATTATACGCGAGACCTCATCTCGAAGTTCGCCAACGGCGTGCAGGTCGAACTTGTTGGCGCGACTCGCATTGCCCAGCTTGCGGAAGACAAGATGGCGGGCCGGGATGTGGATACTGCGCTCTTGCGGCAACAAATCTCGCCTTGCTTCGTGGAATATCAAGAAAAACGCACAGATTGCGTTGTATTGGGTTGTACACACTACCCATTTCTCCTAGAGGAACTGGAGCAGATTGCTCCTTGGCCTGTGGCGTGGATTGATCCTTCGCCTGCGGTAGCACGTCAGCTTGACCGTGTTCTTGCACAAGGGGCAGGTGCTGAATGCACGACAACTCTTTACAGGTACACATCTGGTAGGGACTTCCCGTCTCTTATCTTCTGACCAGCTTCAGTGTTCGAAGCCTGGGCATTTTCAGTTAATCCGCAGGTCTGTGCCGCCTTAACTGTTGCGTGAGCAATAAAAGTGACGCAACGTGAATGTGTTCGTGTGGTCTGTTTTCTGTTGCGCAGAAGGCGGCGAACTGTTTTGGCGCGTCAAGTTACACACATGAACAACAACCGGAAGGGAGATTGAGCTTGGTCATATCAGTAATCAATGCACTCAATACAGTATTCTGGGGTTATATTCTGATCTACGGTTTGCTGGCAGTAGGTATCTACTTCACAATCCGCTTGAATTTTCTCCAATTTGTTCACTTCAGACAGTGCTTCAACGTCTTGTTCAAAGGCAAGAAGGAAGACCGCAGCGGCATCAGTCCGTTTCAGGCGCTTTGCACCAGTCTGGCTTCGCGTGTCGGCACCGGCAACATTGCGGGGGTGGCGGTGGCGCTCACCTCTGGCGGCCCCGGCGCGATCTTCTGGATGTGGATGGTGGCGCTGGTTGGTATGGCAACCGCCTATGCGGAAAGCACGCTGGCTCAGCTGTATAAGTATGTTGATGAAGATGGCCAGCTCCGTGGCGGGCCGGCACGCTATATGGCCGTTGGCCTGAAGCAACCTGTCATGGGACATGTGTTTGCAATCGTGCTCATCTTTTCTTTCGGGCTGGTTTTCAATGCGGTTCAGTCCAACTCCATTGCAGAGGCGATGGGAAGCGCGTTTTCCATTCCTCCTTATGTCTCTGGCATTCTTTTGGTTATCGGCGCAGCGCTCGTTATCTTTGGTGGCATACGCGGCATTTCACGATTTGCCGAGTTTGTGGTGCCTTTCATGGCGGGAGCTTATGTGTTGGTCACCTTGCTGGTGATCCTAATGAACATCACCGAGATTCCGCAGATGCTCTACAGCATCGTGGCGCACGCGTTCGGCTGGGAACAGGCGGTGGGCGGTGTTGCCGGTGGGGTCATGGCGGCCATGCTCAATGGCATCAAACGCGGCTTGTTTTCCAATGAGGCGGGTATGGGCTCTGCGCCCAACATTGCGGCCTCTGCCGTGCCAGACCCACACCACCCGGCCAGTCAGGGCTTTGTGCAGGCTCTGGGCGTTTTCATCGATACCATCGTGATATGTACCGCAACTGCACTTTTGATCCTACTCTCCGGCATCTACGAGTTCGACAGTGATGTCACCGGAACGGCGTTGACGCAGGCAGCAACCGTTGCGCACATAGGCCCGATCGGGGCGCAGTTTGTGGCGCTGGCCATTCTGTTTTTCTCCTTCACCACCATCGTTGCGAACTACTCCTATGCGGAAAATGCCATGGTGTATCTGGAGCACGGCTGGAAGCCGGGGATCACCATTCTCCGGATCATGGCGCTGGGCATGGTGTTTTGGGGCACGCAACAGACGGTGCAGACCGTGTTTGATGCGGCGGATGCGGCCATGGGCATGATGGCCACCATCAACCTTGTCGCCATCCTGTTGCTCTCGCCCAAGGTTGTGTTGCTGACCAAGGACTATCTGGCGCAGCTCAAGGCGGGGGAAGACCCGCACTTTGAAATCAGCGAGCACCCGGAACTGGGTGACGGGATTGAAGGCTCTGTCTGGACCGAAAAGCGTCCGCCATTCCCGCAGCCTGCTGAATAGCAATCGAGGACAGACGGGGAGCGCATAAACGTAGGACCGTCGCCGTTTCAGGCGGCGGTCAGTGCCAGAAAGATCGAGATCTGGCCGCCGTAATACAGCACCCACAATGCAACCGAGATCGGCACGGTCAGGCTCGGGCGCTCAGGCAGCCGAAAGAGCTGCAGCGAGAGCAACAGATCCGAGGCGATAAAGGCGAGGGCACCGGCCATCACCAAGCCGCCCAGCTGTGTAGCCAGCACGCCCATCCCCGTTATCAAGAGCACATAGACAGCGACAGGCAGCTTCAAGTCGTGGGTAAAGGGCAGAAGCCACCACATTGTTGACAGGGCCAGAAGGCCAAACACGCCGCCTGCAATGGCCAGCACGGTCATGTCAAACTGGGCGATCATCTGCCAGAACAGGATGATGTAGAGGACGTGGGCGAGGGCGAAGCTGCACAGCCCCACGAGAAAGCGTTTGTCACCGGGAGCTGCCAGAGCGGCGTCGCCAAGGCTTGAAGCCGCCAGAGCCGCAACCAGAAGCCATGGTGCATCGTTGGCCGCCGCCAACACGCACACCACCGCAAGCGACAAGGTTTTCAAGAGCGTCTTGAGCGCAGAGGCATCTCGCCAGCTGAATGCGGCTCCGTAAATGGTGGCCGATAAAAGACTTGCGCCAATGATGGCCGGTCCCAATGCGGTGATCATGTCTTCCCCCCGATATGTCTCTCCCTTCATCTTCGTTAGGTGACGCTAGGAAAGAGGGCAAGTGCAACTCATGGGGGAGTTCCGGTTCGCCGCTACGGGCTGATCCTCCGCCGTTTCTCGCCCGCTTAATTCGGGGAGTTTCAAACACGGAGGTTGTGACGGAGACTCGCAGACGAAGAATCTTCGGGACATTGTAGATGACCTCCATACCCTATCTGGTCACGCGCTTAACGCGGGCTGCTGCGTACTTCCATATCAACCTGAGGCCAGTTGAACGCTTTTTGGGTTATCTGTTTGACCTGAAGGGTGGGGTTTTTGTGACCGAAGGGCTGCGCTTTGAAATCCCCAAGCAGTTCACCTCCTCGGCGTCCCGTGGTCGGTTCATGGTGGGCGCTCATGAGTGGAACGAACGCCGCTTGATCACGCGGTATCTTTCCAGTGACGCCCATGTGCTGGAGCTTGGTGGCGGGCTTGGAGTTGTCTCCTGCGTCATCAATCGCAGGCTGGCAGATCCGGCTCGTCATGTGGTTCTGGACGCTGATCCGCGGGCGGTAACGGCGCTCACCCAAAACAGAAACCTCAATGGTGCGCGGTTCTCCATTGTGCATGGGGTGATCAGCGCAAGGGAGCAGGAGACCGTGTATCTGGCCCCCACTATCGGGGGCAGCAGCCTGTGCCGTCGTCAGGGGCGCAAGACGGTCAAAGTGCCCGGCTATTCCATTGAAGAGCTGGAACGCCAGCATGATCTGTCGTTTGATTGCTTTATCGTCGACATTGAGGGCAGCGAGTTGCGCTGGGCGGAGGAGAACAAAGACGCGCTTCGGCAGGTTCAGCTTCTGGTGCTGGAAGTGCACCCCACCAAACTCTCGGAGGCGGAACTGGTGCGTTTGAGAAACCTGCTTCGGGAGTGCGGCCTGTTTCTCATCGACGAGCTTTACGAGGTCGAGGTCTGGCGGCGTCAGCCCCTTATCTCGGCATAGGGGGCAGCCGGTCACGCCGGTGCTGATCAGTGCCGGATCTCTACTGGTCTTTTAGGGGAGGCGGGGCGCGGAATTCTGCGCTTTTTTGCGGGGTAAGCCGTTGACTCTGGACGTCGTTTCCAATAGAACCCCGGTGATCTGGCGGTGCCACCTCGGTGCCGCCATGATTTTTTACGCACCCGTGGGGTCCGGCAGGCGCTTCTTGTCGAGACTTCTGTCAGCCTCTAAGCCTTTGGGCTCAAGGGGAAAAGGAGGGCGCGTTTCCTTTAATATGAATAATGCAACGCAAAGGAAACTGCGATGTCTAAGCGCCATAGCGCCAAGTACAAAATTGACCGCCGGTTGGGTGAAAACATCTGGGGTCGTCCTAAGTCTCCTGTAAACCGCCGTGAGTACGGTCCAGGTCAGCACGGTCAGCGCCGCAAGGGCAAGCTGTCTGACTTCGGCGTACAGCTGCGCGCAAAGCAGAAGCTCAAGGGCTACTACGGCAACATCTCTGAAAAGCAGTTCCACAAGGCATATGTGGAAGCGTCTCGCCTGAAGGGCGATACCTCCGAAAACCTGATCGGTCTGCTGGAGCGCCGTCTCGACGCTATCGTGTATCGCGCAAAGTTCGTCCCAACCGTTTTCGCAGCACGTCAGTTCATCAATCACGGTCACGTGAAGGTGAATGGTCGTCGCGTAAACGTTGGCTCTTACATGTGTAAGCCAGGTGACGTTATCGAAGTTCGCGAAAAGTCCAAGCAGCTCGCAATCGTTCTGGAAGCAATCCAGTCCAACGAACGCGATGCGCCTGACTACGTAGACGTAGACACCAACAAGCTGACCGCGACCTTCAATCGCATCCCAGCGTTCTCTGACGTACCTTATCCGGTACAGATGGAACCAAACCTGGTTGTGGAATTCTATTCCCGCTAATAGCCAGTGGCAGTTTGTGTTTCTTGGCCGCCCGGTTTCGGGCGGCCTTTTTCTTTTTAAAGGCGCTGTATTGGCGCTTGAGTTTTGGCGGTCCAGCGGGCATCTTGCGCCCCGTTTAGTGCATGGAGCTGCAAGCTCCCAATCCACCTCCATCTAGCAAGGCATCACGAAGAGCCATGGACGATATCACGCAGCTTCCTCCCCTCGTTGAAACCACTGGTCCGGCCGTGGATGCGGATTGCCATCCGCTGTTCCGCGAGGTGCCCAGTTCGGTTGAGTTCAAGAAGCTGCGCAAGCGTCTGCTGCGCGAGACCCGGCAGGTCATGGATGATTATGCCATGATCTCAAAGGACGCGCGGGACAAGGCTCCCCGTTGGTTGGTGTGTCTTTCCGGCGGCAAGGACAGCTACACCCTGCTTGCGGTGTTGATGGACCTGAAGTGGCGCGGCCTTTTGCCCGTCGACCTTATTGCCTGCAACCTTGACCAGTCTCAGCCCGGTTTCCCGCCGCACATTCTGCCCGCGTTCTTTGAACGCTACCAGATCCCGCACATCATTGTGCGCGAGGACACTTATTCCATCGTCACCGACAAGATCCCGGAGAACCGCACCTACTGTTCGCTGTGTTCGCGTCTGCGCAGAGGCATTCTATACCGCATCGCGCGCGAGCAGGGCTGTGAGGCCATCGTTCTTGGTCACCACCGGGATGATGCGCTGGAAACGTTCTTCATGAACCTGTTCCACGGGGGGCGCATGGCCTCCATGCCGCCGAAGCTGGTAAACGATGAGGGAGACCTCATGGTGCTGCGCCCACTAATGTATTCCTCGGAAGCGGACATCGAGAAGTTTTCCAAGGCCATGGAGTTCCCGATCATTCCTTGCAACCTGTGCGGCTCTCAGGACGGCTTGCAGCGCGTGGAAGTCAAGAAGATGCTGCAGCAGTGGGAAAAGGAAACGCCGGGCCGTCTGGGCATCATGGCGCGCGCTCTGGCCCATGTACGCCCCTCTCATCTGCATGATGCAAAGCTGTTTGACTTCGAAAATCTTCGTCCAGCCGAGGGGGCGTCGACCGCTCAGGTGGCAGAGGCGGAGGAGCCTTGCGCGGCCTCTCTTGCCATGACCGCCAATCTGTTCGATCTCGGACAGAAGTAGCTGCGGTCCAAATCTCCGTATTTTCTACAATAAGCTATTGATAGGTAAGCCAGATCTCTGTTCACAAGATCTGGCTTTTCTCATATCTCACGTTGCGTGATTTTTCGGCGGCGTCATCTTAAGGGCATGACAGCACGAAGGCACGATTCGCGCGGGCATGGGCTCTGGACCGGCCGCAGGCGAGCACTCACACTCGCTCTGTGCATGGCTCTTGCTGCCTGCGAGAACGTCAAGCCAAGCGTGCAGGACTGGTTCCCCAGCTCGTCGGTGGATGAGGATCTGCCATGGGGCGAGATCGCGAACCGCAACCTGAACAACGTAAAATGGGCCGGGCGGCGTTTCGAAGGGCAGACCTTTGAGAACCTCAGCTTTGTTGGCGCAGATCTTACGGGCGTGAACTTCAATGGCACTGTCATTCGCAATGTGGACTTTTCCCTCACCACATTGAACCGGGCCTCATTCCGCGGTGCCGAGCTGCGCAACGTCACGTTTTATGCCAGCGCCCTGCGCGGGGTGGATTTCACGGAAGCCGATCTTCAAACCGTTATTCTGGATGCAACGGATCTTCGGGGCAGTTGTTTTGAAAAGGCGGAGCTGTGGGAAGTGCCCTTTGAAGGGGCCGTACTTTCTGGGGGGCATTATCCGGAGCAGCACCCGCCGAACATCTCACCGCGTTCCTTTTATGCGCTCGTGGAGCAGCTTCCGTGTCCGGGGGGCGGGGATGCTGCAGCGGCACTCTATGGTCAATACCAGCCGCCTGTGGAGGTCCAGCCCATTGACGGGCCCATGTACAAGCGCCGCTCCATCCGGCTTTCGCCGGGCGATGAAGCGCGGGCAACCCCGAGCAGCCGATGAAGAAGTTTGCAAAAAGACGGGTTAGTGGTCGGCTTCGTAGTAGGCTTTGCCGTGGAAGGTGCCCATGGGCTTGTCACGCATCAGGATCACGAGGTTTTCTTGTGCGGTTGTCTTGGCTTCGGTGGCCAAACCGCCATGAGATCGGCACACGGCTTCAGCGCTCATGGTGAAGTAGGGCGTGAACACAGTAAGGCGCGCGCATTCCACCTTCCGAAGCTGCGTCGGAGATGCGTTCAGGAATGAATATGCGCCCGCCACCAGAAACAGGGCGGATAAGACCAGGCTACTCAGCTTTTTCATGGTCTTGCCCCTCGTTACCAATCAAGTTTTTCGTTCAGGATGTGAGGTGTTGCCGACCTCACTACAAGGGCATCATAGCGATACTTGACTGTAGTGGGGCTGAACTTCGCGTTCATGTTGCATTCATCTCAAACGAAAATCGGCGAGCAAAGCCCGCCGATAAAGTCATTTCGCCAAACGATGGTGTTCGGGCACTCAGGCTTCCTGAGTGGTCTCGATGCCTTTTTCGTTGAACATGGCTTTCAGCTCTTGAGACTGGAACATTTCGCGCACGATATCGCAGCCGCCAACAAACTCGCCCTTTACGTAGAGCTGAGGAATGGTTGGCCAGTCGGAGAATTCCTTGATGCCATTGCGCAGGGCATCATCTTCCAGAACGTTGTGGCCAACGTACTTTACGCCGACGTAGTCAAGGATCTGCACAACCTGACCTGAGAAGCCACACTGTGGAAAGGACGGGGTGCCTTTCATGAACAGCACAACGTCATTGTTGTCTACTTCGTTTTGGATCCAAGCCTTGATATCGCTCATACTTGTTCGTCCTCTTGTCTACCAGGGTCAAAGTCTGGTGACGGTCTTGTAGAAATTGATGATTGCCTAGGGCTTTTTACAGAGTTCGCCCGTGCATGTCACAGCTCGAAGGCTGTGTCCAGAAACTTATTCCGGAGCCGAGGTTTGCAAGGCGAGGGCATGCAGCTCTCCGCCCATACGGCCCTTTAGAGCCTTGAACACCATCTGGTGCTGCTGAACACGCGACTTCCCCCGAAATGCTTCAGAAACCACAACAGCTGCGTAGTGGTCACCGTCACCGGCCAGATCGCGAATTTCAACATGGGCGTCGGGCAGAGCCTCTTTGATCATGCTCTGAATTTCAGCCGCGTCCATTGCCATGCGATCGCCTCCTCTCCTGAAATGTGCGCTTCCAGTCGCGTCTGATCTGGAAGCGCGTTTGTCTGTTGTGTTCGCTGGATCAGGCGTGCGCCATGAACTCAGGGAACCATGCTTCATGAGCCTGTGACAGCTTACTGACGGATATGGTGGTCAGATTTGCAAAGTTCAAATCCGTGCCGCCCGTGGTTCCCAGTTCTTCCACCCCAATGCCCAGATCAATGGCGTCTTCCATGAAGGCAGCCAGCTCGGCATTGGTGATGGTGACGACATACCGCCCCTGATCTTCACCAAACATCTTGGCATGAACATTTTCGAGGTCAAGCTTTACAGTTGCGCCCATCTTACCGGAAATGGCCATTTCAGCCAGAGCAACTGCCAGACCACCCGAAGAAATGTCGTGAACGGCGGTTACACGGCCCGATTCAATGCTGTTGCGAACGAAGGTGCCGTTGCGCTTTTCCTTTGCAAGATCAACAGGTGGCGGTGCGCCTTCTTCACGTCCCAGAACCTCAGCCATGTACTGGCTCTGTCCCAAGTGTGTGCCGTGACCGCCGATCAGGAGAATGGTTTCGCCTTCTGCAACAAAAGCACTGCCAACGCGCTTGGTCACGTCTTTCAGCAGGCCAACAGCGCCAATGGCTGGAGTTGGCAGGATGCCTTCGCCGTGTGTCTCGTTGTAAAGCGACACGTTGCCGGAAACGATCGGGGTTTCCAGCACCTCACAGGCCTCTCCAATGCCTTTCAGACAGCCCACGAACTGGCCCATGATCTCCGGCTTTTCAGGGTTGCCGAAGTTCAGGTTGTCAGTGGTTGCCAATGGCAATGCACCAACAGCGGACAGGTTGCGGTAGGTCTCTGCAACGGCTTGTTTGCCCCCTTCAAACGGGTTGGCATAACAGTAGCGCGGGTTCACATCCACGGTGAACGCAAGCCCCTTGTTGGTGCCTTCCACGCGGATCACGCCTGCATCACCGCCCGGTGTGGCCGCGGAGTTGCCCTGAATGAGGGTGTCATACTGCTCATAGACCCAGCGACGGGAAGAGCCGTTGGCGGAGCCAATCAGTTTGAGAAGCGCCTCTGTGTAGTCCGCAGGTGCTGCGATCTGGTCGGCCGGAATGGCGGCTGGTTCTGCCCACGGCAGCCAAGGACGGTCATATTCCGGGGCTTCGTCGCCCAGTTCCTTGATCGGCAGGTCAGCCATGACTTCGCCGTGGTGCTTGATCACAAAGCGGAGCGTATCGGTTGTGACACCCACAACCGCAAAGTCCAGACCCCATTTCTTGAAGATGGCTTGAGCAACATCTTCCTTGGATGGCTCCAGAACCATGAGCATGCGCTCCTGGCTTTCAGAGAGCATCATCTCATAGGCGCTCATGTTTTCTTCGCGCACTGGCACCTTGTTCAGGTCCAGCTCGATCCCGAGATTGCCCTTCGCGCCCATTTCAACGGCGGAACAGGTCAGCCCGGCTGCGCCCATGTCCTGAATGGCGATCACGGCGCCGGTCTTCATCAGTTCAAGGCAGGCTTCCAGAAGGCACTTTTCGGTGAACGGGTCACCCACCTGAACGGTTGGGCGCTTTTCCTCGATGGTGTCATCGAATTCGGCGGATGCCATGGTCGCACCGCCCACACCGTCGCGGCCGGTCTTTGCGCCAAGGTAAACGACCGGAAGGCCGACACCCTTTGCTTCAGACAGGAAGATCTTGTCTGCATCAGCAAGACCTGCAGCAAAGGCGTTCACGAGACAGTTGCCGTTGTAGCTCTTGTGGAATTCCACTTCACCGCCCACGGTTGGCACACCGAAAGAGTTGCCGTAGCCGCCCACACCGGAAACCACACCGGAAACGAGGTGCTTGGTCCGTGGGTGGTCAGGCTCACCAAAACGCAGAGCGTTCATGGCAGCTACCGGACGGGCTCCCATGGTGAACACGTCACGCAAAATGCCGCCAACACCCGTTGCCGCCCCTTGATAAGGTTCAATGTAGGAAGGGTGGTTGTGGCTTTCCATCTTGAAGACAACGGTCTGGCCGTCGTCAATGTCCACAACACCTGCGTTTTCGCCCGGACCCTGAATCACACGGGGGCCCTTGGTTGGCAGCGTCTTGAGCCATTTCTTGGAGGACTTGTAGGAACAGTGCTCGTTCCACATGGCAGAGAAAATGCCAAGCTCTGTGAAAGTCGGCTCGCGGCCAATCAACTCCAGAATACGCTCGTATTCATCTGGTTTGAGGCCGTGGGCTGCGATGAGTTCGGGGGTGATCTTGACGGTGTTCTGGATCATCACTTTCTGACTGCTTGAAAGGGCGCGGGACGCCGGACCGAAGTTAGGTGTCTCCTAGCAGATTGGGCCGGGAAAGTGAAATCTACATCTGTGTTTTGTCGATGAAAAATCTGGCAGGTGCCGCAATTTTCGGCGAGATGGGGCAAGTGCACCGGTTGCGCATGGGGCCTCTTTCGATTTTCTGGTCCTTGATGGCAGCGCCGCCAAACTGTCGCCGCAGGTGCGGTGGGGTGGAAGGTGGCGACACAGCCGCTGACTTCCTCAGCATAACCAGCTTCACGGGTGAGGGGGATAACTGTTCCGGCAAGCGCGAAGGCGAATGGTGGTCCACATCCTGCATCTGGTGCCTTCAGCGCGGCGGCAATCCCATCTTCCGGTCACGGTCTGCGGGCCAATGCAAGAAATCCGTGTTTTGTTCAAATCCTTTCAAATTCTTTCAACCACCAACGCAAACTGCCGCGCCGCTTGGGGCGAGGCAGTTATTCCCTCTGTCAGGTGCGGTCTGGTGTCAGGCTACCGGGCCTGTGTATTCGCCGCGGGCCGGATAGTTTTTGGCCTTGACGAAATCCAGCGCGCCCAGAAGGGGTTTGAAGTCAGGCCGCGCGAACGGCATGGTCTGAACGTTGCCGAAGTAGAGCGTGCCATCCGGCTTGATCAGAAACAGCCCGGGTTCGGAAAACTTGGCAGGCTCTTCAATGCCGATGGATGTGGTGCCGTGGCCCTCTGAAATGTAGAGGCCCCATTCCTTTGCCTTGGGCAGGGAAACGGAATGCCCGACACGCAAGTTATTCGCGCCAATCTTGGTGGCAAATTCTGCTGCGCGGCCTGCGTCATCTGAAGACAGCGCAAGAGTTGTTACCCCTTTTTCATTGAACTGCGGCGTCAGCGCTTCAAGCTCTTTCAGGTAGGTGGCGCAAATCGGGCAATGCAGGCCGCGATAGAAGACAACCATGGTTGCGAACTCGGGTGTCTCTGAGGCCAAATCAAAAGTGCCGCCGTCGACAAGCGGAACACTGAGGGAAGGGACAGGCTGGCGTGGAATGAGCATTTCGTTTCTCCAGAGTTTGAGTGTTGTCTTCTCGGTAGTTGTTGGTAGGATATCGAACTATAGATTATATTTTGTTCGTAAAAGGTGACTTGGAGTACGGAAATGGCCGAGCAGAGAAACCTTGATCGGTTGTGGGGCATTATCGAGAAGTTCCGTGTCAAGGCGGCCATCACCGCCAGCGGCGGCCAGGTCACTCCCATTGGAAACTTCTTCATTTATGACTGCCATCAGACCCAGCATCGCAAACTTGTGTTTCTGCCTCATGCGGACAGCGAAGCCTCTGGTGCGTTCGAGCTTTGCAAGGACCGCTCGTTGTTGGTGGCGGCCTCTGTGGTGATTGGTGGGCCGGGCTCCCTCATTTCCCAAGCGTTGCCAGCGCAAGTGCTTGTAAACCTGAGTGAAACACCAGACCTCGCATCGGTGGCAGATCTGTTGGTTGAGGAGGTCACTGTTCCGCGTTGTGGCGGCCCTGCCGTTTTCGGAAGGCTTTGCGAGGTGGTTGTCATCCGCCTGTTAAGGCATGCAATTAAGGCGGGTGTCGCGGACGTTGGATTGATCGCTGGACTTGGGCATCCCAAGCTGGCACAAGCCATTGTTGCAATGCATGAGGCACCGGAGAAAAGCTGGCGTCTTGAAACTCTTGCTGATGTGGCGGGCATGTCCCGTACCCAGTTTGCTACGGGGTTCAAGGAGGTGCTTGGCAAGACGCCGGGGGCCTATTTGACAGAATGGCGGTTGGCTGTGGCTCATCTTGAGCTGGAGGCGGGGCGTCCTTTGAAATCTGTTGCCGCACGTGTTGGGTTCGCCTCACCCGTAGCGCTCTCGCGTGCGTACCGCCGATACTACGGCGTTTCACCCCGTGAGACCAAGAATGAAGGCACGGCACTCGAGAGCACTCGGGTGGCTTAAAGCTTTTGAGCCAGTGGTTTAACAAGAGTTTTAGTGGTGAAATGACAAATGAAGTTAAAAGAGAGCCGCAGGAAGGCTCTCACGGAAAGACAGAGGGCACACCGGGTGAGGTCTTTTCGGCCTTTCTCAAGTTGGGGGTGACGTCTTTCGGGGGGCCTATTGCGCACCTTGGATACTTCCGCGACGAGCTGGTGCAGCGTCGTCAGTGGGTCTCCGAAGAGCGGTATGCTGACCTTGTGGCGCTGTGTCAGTTCTTGCCCGGCCCGGCCAGTTCTCAGGTCGGCTTCGCGCTGGGCTTGCTGCGTGCGGGGCCACTTGGCGCTTTGGCCGCCTTTACCGCGTTTACGCTTCCTTCCGCCTTAATCCTCATTGCTTTTGCCTATGGTGCAGATGCCTTTGGCGGTCCGGTCGGTCTTGGACTTATTCACGGTCTGAAGCTGGTGGCGGTTGCCGTCGTGGCGCAAGCAGTTTGGGGGATGGCGCAAAACTTATGCCCGGACAAAGAGCGCGCAGCCATTGCCGTGATCTCGGTTTTTGTGGTCACGTTTTTGGCAACCGCAGGTGGTCAGATTCTCGCGATCATCTTTGGTGTGATAGCCGGTTTCGTGCTGCTGCGCGATCCCTCTGACAGCGGCGAAAGCCATATGCGCTTTCCGGTCAGCGTGACTGCGGCTGGCATCTCGTTTGCCGTGTTCCTGCTTTTGCTAATTGGCGTGCCGCTGGTGGCCGGTGGCTCTTCCGATACGGCGCTCAGTGTATTTGACGGTTTCTACCGGGCCGGGGCGCTTGTTTTCGGCGGCGGGCATGTTGTTCTGCCTTTGCTTCAGACCGAGGTGGTCTCTACCGGTTGGCTGAGCAGTGAGAGTTTTCTGGCAGGTTATGGTGCCGCGCAAGCGATGCCGGGCCCGCTCTTTACCTTCGCATCCTACCTCGGTGCGGCCATGTCCGAGCCCATTGGCGGCCTTCTTGGGGCGCTGGTGGCAACACTGGCGGTGTTCCTTCCGGGCTTTTTATTGCTCATTGCAGCGCTGCCGTTCTGGAACACCATTGGTGCTCGTCCTGACGCGCGTGCTGCCATGCGCGGTGCCAACGCAGCGGTGGTCGGAATTCTGGGCGCAGCCCTCTACAACCCCGTCTGGACCAGCGCGGTGCTAAGCCCTGCCGACTTTGCTGTGGCTCTGGCTGGTTTCATCCTGTTGGTGCGATGGAAGTTGGCACCTTGGATTGTTGTGGTGCTTCTTGGCGGCGCCGGTATCGCCATGAAGCTGTTGCTCGGCTGATATTGCAGGTTCCCAGAAAAACAAAAAGCCCGCTCACTGAGCGGGCTTCAGATTGATGACAAACCCCGTCATATTTTTGGCGGGGTTTTCGTTTTTTAGGTCTGCGGCGCGGCCTAAAACTACCCCTTGCGACTTACGCCGCCGTAGCTTGTGTTTTGGTGTTCATAGC